>CBCXVS010000178.1:0-16291 GCA_965178525.1 uncultured bacterium
GGCCGTACAACGTTGGCATTGTACGATATGATCGGCAAGGCTATCCCGGGCTTTGCCGTGGAGTTCATTGAGGACCAACGCGACCAACCGGTCATCACTTGGGCAGGCAGGCGACCCGGGGGATTGGGTTGCCCGATAGGCCTGGCGCCAACTCTGAAGGTCCCCATCGTTGGCAGAGGCGTCCATTATACCCTATCCTGCATGGCATAGTCTTTCAAGGCATGGAGACCGCGATAGACCCGGTGGCGAGCCACCGACGCGCTCCAGCCATAGAGGGCGGCGATTTCCGGCTGCGTGAAACCCGCCAGATAGGCCCGCACGGCCCGCGCCTGTTCGACGGGCAAGTGGTCGAGGAGTTCAGTGAGCCACACGGCAAACTCGGCGGGTGAGCACCCCTCTATAGATGCCTCGCGTCCCGTGTGCGGCCTGCTCTTGATCGTGTCGATATCGACGTCGCCGGACGCGCTCGACCGGACCACGACTAAGGCCGTGCGCAGCGCAACCGTATAGAGGTAGGATACCGGATAATCAATGCCGTTGCCACTTTGCCAACGTTGCCAGAGCGCCAGATAGACTTCCTGCTCCACATCGGCATAGAGGGCGTGGTAGGCCGAGCCACACACCCGCCGGATGGCACTGGCAATGATCCGCGCATACGTCTGCGTGAAGGCGAGAAACGCTTCCTGCTGTAGGCACATCCGTTGGTCCCTTTCCTTCGAGTAAGGCTCACCGTGTCATGCCGTATCCGGAGAGCCCCACCCAAACGATGGTTGTCTGCCACATGGTCCGGCATCGTATGATGGTCGTCGGCATAACGTATACCGCTCTCCCGTCTACGTGGCATGGTCCTTTGGAACACCTTTATCTATCACGTTGTTCGTCATATCGTGCCTTGACTCTACTCCGAGCTTGTGCAGAAGACTTGGCGAAAACCCAGCGGTTTTGTGACCAAGTCTTGACTTTTATCCCTTGACTCTGTCAGCTGTCTTCGGTAGATTAGCCGAGCCATACGGCGCAAGTCTCGACAGTTGGATGAAAAAAGATAAGAGCACAAGGACGGTGGCGTGGTGGGGCTGTTATAAACCGCGTCGACAGTGATGACTTTCCCTGGCTGGAAGCGGAGAATGGCCCCGATGCGGTACTGCTTTTACGACTATACGTTCGATGAGGCACGCTACGAATTGCGGCGGGAAGGCGAACTCGTATCAGTGAAGCCAAAAGTATTTCAAGTACTTGCATACCTTCTTCAGCACCGCGAGCGGGTGGTCAGTAAAGACGAACTCTTGGATCAATGTTGGCCGGATACGTTTGTCAGCGAATTGGCATTGACGCGCTGTCTCACCCGATTACGGCGAACGATACAGCCTGATCGCACGGCGCCACCTGTGATTAAGACCGTGCACAAGCAAGGGTACCGTTTCATCGCACCACTCACTCTCTTTCCCACTGAGGACATAGCTGATCCGACCGTAGCTGCACGGCCACGACCGTCGTCACGGGCTCCATCGTCAGTTGATGGAACGCCACGAGAGCTTTTCGGAGACCGAAAGCAGTGGGGAGATGGACCGCCTGTGTGGGTCCGTGATACCAGCTCGGTGTCTCTCAATAGGTCTGGTCTACCCTTTGTCGGGCGCAGAAAGCATCTGGCCCATTGTGAGTCCGCTTTGGATGAGGCGCTGGCAGGTCACCCCAACCTGCTTTTCGTGCAGGGCGAAGCTGGCGTGGGCAAAACACGGCTCGTCACGAGGATACAGGATGTCGCCAAGTGCCGTGGCATGCAAGTCTATATGGGGCGGTGTTCTGAGGATCTGCCTCTGCCTTACTTACCCTTTGTCAGTGCCATGCGTGTGCTGTTGATGCAGCTCTCCACAGACCTGGCTCCCGCCCTTGAAGTTGATGTCGCATTCATTAGGGTTGTTCCCCAATAGTTAATGAGGTAGGCTATCCTCCCCCAAACGATGGAGGGAGCCCAGCCAGGTCATTGGTTATCCGAGATGATCGGCAGATGAAAGCCTTAACCGGTGTGTCTCAGACGCAATTTGACTTCTTGCTGCCCGCCTTCAGCCACGTCTATCAACAGGCTCAGCAAAAACGCTATGAGGAGGGTGTCCAAGCTGGCAAACGCAGCCGAAAGCCGGGTGCAGGTATCAAAGGCAAATTACCCACTCTGTCAGACAAACTCCTGTTCGTTCTATATTATTACAAGACGTATCCGACGTTTGATGTTCTTGGTGCACAATTTGGTATGGTACGTTCGAAAGCGAATGAAAATCTCCATAAGCTCTCTCCCATCCTGTATGACACGTTAGTGCAGTTAGACCTCATGCCTTATCGAGAGTTGAAGACCCCAGAGTCGTTGAGGGAGGCGTTGTCAGGTGTGGATCAACTGATTATTGATGCGACTGAAAGAAGCTATCGCCGGTCACAAGATGAGACGACCCAACGTGAACACTATAGTGGTAAAAAAAAGCCATACGCTGAAAAATACAGTGATGTCGATGCCGGATAAATGGATCGTCTTTCTGGGCCGTACGTTTAGTGGTCACAACCATGATTACAGCATGTTAAAACAAGAGTTCCCACCGGACTTAGACCGGTTTAGTGACGTAGAAGTTTGGGTGCACCTGGGTTATCAGGGGATTCAGTCGGACTACAAAGGCGAAATGCTTGAGATTCCACACAAGAAACCCCGGAAGAGCAAGACGAATCCGACTCCAGAATTGACGGCGGAGCAGCAGGCGGCGAATTATGCCGTGAGTCAAGTTCGCATCTTGATCGAACATGCCATCGGCGGTATGAAGCGTTTCAACATTTTGGTGCAGCGTTTCCGCAACCGCAAAGATCACTTTGAGGATGATTCGGTGGGCATCTGGGCTGGGCTAGGGAACCTGATCTTATGCTATTGAGGAACAACTCTATTAGTCAATGGCTCCAGTTCGACACCCATCCCTCCGTCTCTACAGGCGCTTTCGGGGCAGAACAGAAGGAGCAAGATCAGTTCAAGTTGCGGCTGTTTCATGCGGTGACTCGCATTTTCATCACGCTGGCTCAGCGTCACCCCATGCTCTTTGTCGTTGATGATCTCCACTGGGCGGACTCCTCTTCCTTAGAACTGTATGCGCATCTTGTGTTTACGGTTGCAGATATGGCGAGGAGCGCAGCCGTGCCGCTTCTCATCATGGGAACCTACAGACCCGCACGGCCTCAGGAACGTCTCGCCCGCTGGCTTGCCCGTTTTCAGCGGGAGGAGAGCTGTAAGTTCTTGGATATTCATGGGTTCACCGAGGATGAGATCTACATGTTGCTTCAAGGGCTAGGCCTGGAGAATGCATCACAGCAACTGGTTCATGTGCTCAATGAGGTCGCCCAGGGCAATCCGCTGTTCATCCAGAAAATGCTTCTGTACTTGCAGCAGCGTCACGCACTGCACGAGCGTGGCGGCTCTGTGGTAACCACGGCCTCGCCGACCGAGCTCCGACTTCCTGACCAAGTCACAAGTACGATCCTCACCCACATCAAGATGCTCAGTGATGCTTGTCGCCATACGCTCATCCTCGCTTCATTTTTGGGAGAAGAATTCTCTTTACAAGTCTTGAGCGCAATAAGTAGCGTGAGCGAGGAGGACCTGTTATTACAGTTGGAGGAAGGGTTACACCAAGGTATCTTGCTGAGTGAAGGTCAATCTTTCCAGTTTGCCCATCCATTGATACGGCATGTGCTATACCATGTCCCTAGTGTAGCTCAATGTCAAAGGTTGCACTGGCAGATTGCCCAAACACTCGAACGCTGGTATAATGGGCGCCGCAATGACCATACTTTGGAGATTGTCCACCACCTAGTCCGATCAGGCTCAGTCGCTGATGTGGATAGGGTAGTCCACTACGTCCGACGTGCAGATGACTACGCTTTCTTTATGTTTGACTGGTATCATGCGGCGCACTATTACAATGTGCTGATTACGTTAGGGGCCAGAGACGGTCTTGCGACGTCAGAAATAGCTGAGTTGCATTACCGCGCAGGACTCGCTCACAGTCGTGATGGTAATGTCAGCCTAAGCAGCGAGCACTACGATAAAGCTGTCGAAGGGTATCAGCTGATTGGTGATGTGCGCGGCCAGGCGCAAGCCCTGATGAATAAGTTATTAAGTATCGCCCCTGCTTCATATGGCACCCTCCTTGATACACAGCCATTAGAGGAACTCCTCGAAAAGCTAAATGAGGGCGATCTGGGACTTCGTGGCCGTATTGCGACAGCTCTATCCGAGATGTATTGGGAAGGGCACCAGAGAGACAGAGCCGAGACGGCAGCGCAGCACGGCTTAGCGATTGGGCAGCAGCTCGGAGCGTACTCACTCTGTTCACGTGCAAGTTTTAATATAGGACTGGCTCAGCTACAAGACTTGCAGGTGCCAATCGCACTCGAACATTATCAGAACGCCAGAGATTATGCCCGACGGGACAATGATCTGTGGTTTGAAGGATGGGTACTCCAACGTATAGGCACGTCGCTTGTCATGTTGGGCCAATTCGATAACGTACCATCTGTTGCCGAAGAAGCCTATAATATGGCAGAAAAGACGAATAATTTGGGACACCATACGCTGACACTTGCAGCTTTGGCCTTGCGGTCAGCAGCTACGGGAAGCTTCGAAGCAGTCGAAAGTTATGCCCATGAGACGATGAAGCTTGTCTCCCGATATCGCTTCCCCTTTGGTGGTTCTATTGCCTTACCTGCGTTAGCATGTGCGCATGCTCTCCGAGGTGCTTGGCGTGCCGCAGAGGATGCCCTCAATATGCTGGTTGAGCCTGGGCGCGTCTTTGAGCAACCCGCTCCAATCTATGCGACCATTACAGATGCCTATCGACAGCTTATACAGACGTATGCCATCGGTACCGTGAGCCCAGATGAGGTGACCCTATCGGTGGAAGATATTCCACAGCCAGAGCATTGTGATCTCATTACCCTGCCATTATGCTGTGCCTTGGTCGAGCTGCATGCTGTGAGGGCCGTGCCTGCAACCGTGACACAGCTTTATTACATGCTCTCTCCAGTGTCAGAGCGTGGCGTGGTCCTCTCGCGTGGCTGGGTGTTCTTATTGACACGCATCCTCGGACTGGCTGCCGCCATAAACCAATGGTGGGACCATGCAGAAGAGCACTTTCGCGCCGCCATTGCCGTGGCAGCCGACATCGGCGCACGTCCGGAACTCGGACGGACGTACCTGGATTACGCCCGTATGTTGCTCGATCGAGGTGAAAAGAACGACTACGCTAGAGCCCTCAAGATGGTGCGTCAAGCGCGGCTCATCTTGCATGAATTAGACATGTTGCCTTTTGTGAGGCAAGCTGATATTTTGATCGAAACGATGCGAGTTAAATAATCCCTATGTCATCAGCACTGACATAACAGTCTAAAGCCCATCTCCTCTTAAAGGGAGGACTTATATTATGGCGGATGAGCAAGAAAGTCAAACATTATCAGGGCTAAAGCCGTGGATAACAACACATCATAGTCCTCCTCTCACCATTCGACATGATGCTACCTTACAGAAAATAAGTGCAATCTCTAGAGATCCGCCGCTTCGCGATAGATTCCTCGATGGACTAAGGACTGTACGAGATGGAGAGCTTGATTATGTTGACCTTCTCGTTGCGTTTGGAGTCGTAGACGAAGACTCGAGAGAGTACAACCATCTTAGAAAGCACTGGTATCCTAAAGAAGATGAGAAGGATGACTTTTGGTGGCCAGAACTATACCCAATAGTGAACACAATAGTCGACGGCCTCATCAGAGCTTTTGAATATGCGCGAAGTGATGAGAAGCCCATCGAATACTATTGGATGATTATTGGTGATGATGACCCGGATGTGAAGTTCAAAAAAGTCGTCACACGTGTGTACCATAGGGAGCCTGTGCAATCTATCCTCCTGGCGAAGTACACGCCCCCGCCTCCAATCTAGCGCCCTCTTGGTGTAGGACTTCCCAAAGCATTGGAGAGACAATCCGAGGGGATATAACTGAAAAAGGTCCCATCCCCTTTCAACCTTTTGAGTCATATGGCCTTACGCGCTCTGACGGGACAACTGCGGCGGAACGATTAGCACGCCTAATTGGAGCCAACGGTAACGGTAAGATCGGTAATCATGTTGTCGTTGGAGCTCTTTATAAGGCTCAGAAGCTCCAACCAAACCGCGTTTTTAGCGTCGGGTTCGGGTGTAACCGAGACGCTGTCATGGATGAGCGCATATCCAAAATTCCGATCCTTCATTGACTGCATGAGTGTGCCCAGAGCCGGATCCGTGATGGGATCATAGCCCCTGATAATCCCAGCAAATCTACTGGCCGGGTCATGTTGGGTCCATTCATATCCGGCAGGTACACCCTGTTGCCAACTCGTGGCCCACTCTTCCGGACGCCAAAAATTGATGCGAACGACATCCGCGTAGTTCATGATTTCTTCACAGTCAGCCGATGCCGGCAACCCCGAACTATGGGGACTGACCATGATCAGCCAATCCGGCCTGATGGCGGATATCTGGTCGTCAAGCGCCTGATAGTAAGCGTGCGTTTCCGCAGTGCAGTCAAATCCAATTCCGCGGACGTGCACGCCGTCCAGGCCTAGGGGTTCCCAGTCGTCAATCAATGCCTGAATCTGGGACTGGACTGACGGAATCGGAGAGCTATTCGCGCTCGCGAAAATCGACGCCACGGTTCGAACCTGACCCGACTCCAAGATCGCCATCGCATTTCCATAGATAGCCGGATTGGCCGGGTTAATGCCCGTGAGGCTTCCAAGGTCAACCGTCACATTGGCTTGAGCCGTCACCAGCGCGCTCCAATCCGAGTTGACGGGATCCCGAGGACCGGGCGAAAAGACTTGAAGACCACAACCCCAAGTTAGCGACGGAGTGTTGTCAGCCCCGACGTGCGAGTACTGTGCATTCACGCAACCATTCTTAGGATCAAAATCCGCCAAGCCATGATCCGTGACCTGCAGCTGCCAATGAGTTGAGTCGTGGTCGGACGTCCACAGGCTATAATTGTTGTAATGAATGGTGCGGGGAACTGGCGTCGTGACCATATTCTCCGGAGGCTTACTTTCGAGCTTTTCGTCAATATTGGATGGACACTTGGGATGATTAGGATATTGATGGTCAATATCATTTGCCGGTTCGTACGGAAGCTCCAGTTGCTCGTCATCCCATGTTGTGCCGTTCGTGTTAATGTTACACGCTATTGGGGTCCAATTCGCATTGAATTTCTCGAAATCCAAGACCGCGGGATTGTGCCTATAATCAACGCTCAGCGAGCTCTCGAAAGATCGCTCTGCAGGCATGCGAGCCCGGCGATCTTCGCCACCATGTGGTTTTTCAGTGATAAATAGGTGAACATCCCGGAGATTCTGCTGGGATTCGGACCAAGGGCTTTCCAACGTGAGAGTTGGGACGACTTTGCCGTCCGATCGGCGCGTGAATGTGATGGCGGCATTGTCGATGCGGTTCTGACAGATTGGCAAGAAGGACATCGGATTGACCGCATCTTTTGCGACGCGCCGGCTGGTGAATACGCCTATGTTATCCCGAAGCGGTTGCATTTGGTCCCAACGTACTTCGAAGTGAAGGTGGGCAAAGTTGCCGTCGTCGGACCCGCTTTTTCCTGACAAACCGATTCGGGCTCCTTTTTGCACAAAATCGCCATTTGAGACGAACGCCTCTTCCACCTCTTTCAAATGTGCATATCGCGTATAGACACAGGTGGGTCTTCCCAGATTGTCTTCGTTCGCACAGAAATCGTCATTCGGTTTTTGGCACTTTCCCTCATTCGTACGGGTCATCCCACTGAGATGCCGAATGATGATTTCGCCGTCTGGCTTATTCACTACCTTTTTGACAAAACCACATTGCGCCGCAAATACGGGAGCACCCGAGTCGATCTGAATGTCAATACCACGATGCCAGGAAACGTCTCGTGAATCGTCCGAAAAATTTCTCGGCCCGTATCCGTGGTGAATCGGCAGATCATGGAGGGACCATCGTGAACTCGGGCAAGCAGCCTCGCCGTTATAGCCATCATCCTTCCAGCGCCCGCACAAGGGCCAAAGCAGTTCACCGAACTCCGAATTAAACCGCACTAGATCGTTTTGATCCAAAGCATGGCAAGGCATGAGAGTGGACAGACCTAGCAGAAGTCCCAAAGCGAGTGTGTGTCGACGCATATCGTATCTCCTTCTAACCGCTCCTGAACCATTCGAGACGCTACGTTCCCCATCTGAGAGATCATCACCTAAACTCAGGCACTACCCGTCATCCGCTCAGGTGACCGTGTCTCTCACCGTCGAACAGGTAAGAGATGACGAGGGAGCATTTTGTCCCACGGGCTCGGAAAAAAAGGAAAAAAGATGCAGATTCGGGCCAGAAAGAGGGGGGCACGAAGACTCGTGTCGAGCGCCTAGGCGTTTGGAGGACGTCCTCGTGTGCTGGCGGAGCCGCCGAGAGGCCATGGCACGCCTGAGGCCGGAATGGCGTATGACGTGTTTCGACTAGACGCCGCGCCACGCGTGACCGCGGCGTCTGCCGCTTCCCATTACGCCAACCAAGCCGTGCGGATCCCTGCACCACTGGAACTCGGGTGTCCGGACAGCCCCGGTTGGTATCCCTGGATATTGCTGCTGGCAGTCCGTAAATCGACCTGGCATGACACGCGATGCTCTACAGTTTGCTTGTACGCGTCCGTATTCTACGCCCAGTCTGCTCTGGTGTCAAAAGCAAACGCCTGCCGAGCTTGCAAGAGCCCCCATCGCATGCCACACGTCACCCTGGCCCCGGTCTGCACAGCCCTCCATGCACCGAAAAAAAGGGAACAGATTTATTTTTCCTTTTTTTTCAATAGTTTCATGCGGCTCCGGGAATCGCTGGCAGATAAGTGGCGTTTTAGGGTTAACTACTGACCGATTTGACTTCCCCGGAAGACCATGAGCAACAGTATGCGTTTTCAGCCCATTGCAGCCTTTCTCTCTTGTCACCCGAGCCTGAGCCGGTAGGTTAGGCCCGTTCCGACTATCGCTGTATGGTGTCGTTTCACTCTAAAAGGAATATACATATGCCTGTGAAGTCATCTGTCATCCACAGTGATCCTGACATCTTAGGGGGTACACCCATGTTTGTGGGCACACGCGTGCCGGTCAAGACGTTACTGGATTATCTGGAAGCTGGGGAATCCCTTGACGTGTTCCTGGAGCATTTTCCTAGTGTGAGCCGCGAGCGGGCCGTTGCAGCACTCGAACTCGCCAAAGCAATGCTGATTGCTCATGCGCATACGGCTTGACGAGTGTGTTCCCCGACCGCTACGACGTGAACTCTCTGATCACGAAGTACTCACGGTGGTCGAGATGGGGTGGGCAGGAAAGCAGAATGGGGAATTGTTGCAGCTACTCGCCGCAGAGAACTTTGGGGTTTTCCTCACGACAGACCAGAATCTCCGCTACCAGCAAAACTTATGTGGGCTCCGTGTGGCAGTCGTGGTCTTAGTTGCCTCCACCAATAAACTGCACGACCTCGTTCCGCTGATGCCCACTGTCTGCACAGTGCTCGAAACCATCCAACCAAGAGTTGTAGTCGAGGTGAATAGATAGCTAAAGCGTATCGCCCTCTGCGCGCTGTAACTCATACTCGACCTCTTGCCGTGCTGGAATCGAGGGCATGGCGCCAGCGCGCGTGACGGAGAGCGCGGCCGCGGCATTGGCCAACGCCAGGGCCGCCGGTAAGGTTTGGCCTTCGGCCAGGGCGCAGGCCAGGTAGCCGACGAAGGTATCGCCGGCCGCTGTGGCATCGATAGCCTCTACGTCTAGTCCTGGGAGGTGGATGGCCTCGTCGGCGTTGGCGTAGACGAGGCCTTGCTTGCCCAGCGTCATGATGACGGTGCGGTAGCCCGCGCGGCGGAGCGTTTGGCACGCCGAATGGGCCTGCCGTGGGGTGCGGACCGACTGCCCACTCAGGAGTGTGGCTTCCACTTCATTCGGGATGAGGATATCGATAAACGGCGCCAAGCGAGACGGCAACCGTTTGGCTGGCGCCGGATTGAGAATCGTCGTCAGGCCGGCCGTTTTCGCCTGCCGTAAGGCAGCTTCCACCGTGGCTAGAGGGCTCTCTAATTGCGCCACCAACACCTGATAGGTGTCCAGGAGAGGCGCGAGCCCATCCAAATCGTCCGGCGTGAAGGCGGCGTTGGCGCCGGAGGCGACCGCGATGTGATTCTGCCCACGGCGATCGACGGTAATGAGGGCCACACCAGAGGGCAGGGCCGGATCCCGCCGCAGCCCGGAAATATCCACGCCCTCATGCTGTAAAAAGTACGCCAGATCGTGCCCGTACGTATCCTGTCCGAGTTTGCCTACAAAAGCCACATGGCCCCCAGCGCGTTTGGCCGCGAGGGCCTGATTGGCGCCTTTCCCCCCAAATGTGGTTTGGACGGCATCGCCCAAGACGGTTTCGCCCCGCTGCGGTAAGCGTGGTGCATGGACGGTGAGATCGACGTTAGCGCTGCCGACCACGACGACGTTGGCCTGCAGCATTTGGGGCCGTGTCTGCTGTGAAGACGTAACGAGAACCCGCTCGGCCAACAACGCCAGCATGCGGTCCGCGTCAACGGCTAAGGCCACGTCAACCGAGGGTGCATCAGTGGATCGGCGTGCCGGCTCGCGCCGGTCCGCCACGGTCACGCCAAGCGTATGGCGCCCTTGCGTTTCCACGCGCAACGGCAGAGACGTACATTGCACCAAAGACGCATCGAGGGCGACCGCCATAGCCAGCGGATCGTGCATGGCCATGCCCTGTTGCGGGCCGTGGAGGAGGTGATGGGTCATGTGCCGTATGGCCTGTATCAGCTGGGTGTCGTGATCGGATACCATCTGCTCAAGGAACTGACGTGTCAGCCGTACTTGTCGTGTGACGTCTAATGGCACCAGAGTGATCGGCAAGCCCGAGGTCAAGACGATATCGGCCGCATGCGGATCCGCAAAGATGTTGAACTCGGCCGTTGCCGTGACGTTGCCGGGAACGGTAATGGCGCCGCCCATGATGATCAGGCGGCCGACTTGGCGCATGGTGTCTGGCGCTTGCTCGATGGCTTGGGCGATGTTCGTCAATGGACCCAGAGCGACAATAGTCAATTTCTGGCCGTACGTTTCGACCACTTGCAAGAGGCGGCGCGGCGCCTGCCGGTGCGCCGTCAGCTCCTGCGGTAGCGGGTATTGTGGCGTGCCATCGCGCCGGCGTAGGCCGGTCAAACCGCCCAGGCCGTCATCGCCGTGAATATGGGTCGCGGTGTGCAGCGCACCACGCCGTGGGCGTGCCGCACCCTGCGCCACGACTGGCCACGTGGTCGGCGCGAGGAGGGCTAACAGGCGTTGCGCATTGGCCGTACCCATGGCCACCGGGACATTCCCTGCCACGGTCGTGATGAGCTCGACGCGGAATTCCGGCGAGCGCAACGCCAGCATTAAGGCGAGCGCATCGTCAACACCCGGATCGGTGTCGATCGCGATGGGGCGAAGGGCAGACGGGGACATGCTCAGGATACTCCGGCGAGGGCTCGTGCGTGGCCGCGGCTTGATACGCTTCGTCAATCAGGGTGATGGGATGCACCACCGGGATATCGAGTTGCGCCTCCTGCACGCCCGTGCGAATTTGCATCATACAGCCCGGATTTCCGGTTGCAATCACATCCGGCTGCGCCGCCTGGATGTGCTCGATCTTCCGCTCCAGAATGCGTCGCGACATCTCGGGATGGGTGAGATTGTAAATACCGGCGGCGCCACAGCAGAAATCGGCGTCGGCAAACGGCACGAGTTCGAGCTCAGGGATTTGCTGCAGCAACGCACGGGGCTGCTGTCCGACGCGTTGCGCGTGCAACAAGTGGCACGGATCGTCATAAGCAATGCGTTTGGGCACCGGGCCGAGAGGACCTCGGAGCGGCTCCTGCGCCAGACATTCCGCAATATCTTGCACCTTAGCGCTAAACTGCTGCGCCCGCTCCGCATAGACTGCGTCCTCGGCAAGCAATTCCCCATACGTTTTGAGTTGCGCCCCGCAGCCCGCAGCGTTATTGATAATGGCATCGGCGGGCTGCTGCTCAAATGCTTCGATATTGCGCTGCGCTAAGGCGCGCGCCTGCTCCCGCTCGCCGGCGTGCATATGCAAGGCCCCACAGCAGACCTGCTGCGGGGGTGTCCAGATCTCACAGCCATTGGCTTGCAACACGCGGCTGCTGGCATGATGCACATCGGCATTGAACAGGTTCATCACACAGCCGGAAAAAAATCCCACTCGTTTCGTCACCGGCGCCTGGCCCGTGATGACTTCCGCGCTCCTGCGCGTAAACGAGCGGGCTGGCAAGGGGGGCAGCATCGCTTCCATCTGCCGCATACGTTCCGGCAGCAGATCGAGCAGATCGTGCTGACGCATCAAGGCCTGGAGGCCCGACTGTTGATAGAGCCGCAAAGCGAAAAACAAGATCTCCAAGCGCTTCGGGTGGGGAAAGAGTTCGGCGAACACGAGACGGCGGAGCAGGCGTTCAGGCCATGGCCGTGGCAAATGACGCTCGATCTGACCCCGGGCGCGTTCCATTAAATCGCCGAATTCCACGTGTGACGGACACGCCGTTTCACACGCCCGGCAGTCAAGGCAGAGATACATATGCTCGACAAAACTCGGCGTCATCGTGAGCCGTTCTTCTTCGACCGCCTTGATCAGGTAGACACGCCCACGCGGGGAGTCCATCTCGGTACCCAGCGTGCGATACGTCGGGCATTTATCGAGACAGAGGCCACAGTGAATGCACGTTGAAATTTTTTCGGGCTGCGGCCGTTCGATCTGATCGAAAACGGGCCGGGGAGCAGTCGCAGTCACGCGTTATAATCCTCCCAGGAAACGGCCTGCATTCAGCCTGCCGTGCGGATCGTAGGATGCTTTGATCGCGCGTATCAAGGCAAAATCGTCACCGGGTGTCCCCCATACGTCATATTGACGCTTCACCGCCACGGGGGCGCGTTCCAGCACACGGCGGCCGTGCAATCGGGCGGCACAGGTATCGAGGGCCTGGATATGGGATAAGAGGTGTTGGGCATCGGGGTCTGAGCCGTCGCGGCCGGCCAGACGGATATAGACGATACCATTCCCCGCATGCGCGCAGATGGGCCAGGCAGCGCCACGTGAGGCTGATGCCGTGTCCATGTCCTGAAAAAAAGTAGGCACGTCCGCCAAGCGCAGACTGACTTTACTGATCACACTGTTGGGGGCGGTAGTAGATAGCACAATGGGCAGCTCTTCGATCCCATGCCATAACTGCGCGGGTGCGTTGCCGTGCCATGTCTGCGGTGTTGCGGTGCCGGCAAGCGATAGATGGGGTAACGCATCGGTGATGCGCCGTATCTGGCTCTGTGTCACCTGTGGTGTTCCCTCAACCCGTACCAAAAACAAATACGCCGCGTCCAGGGTCGACACCGCGGTATGCGCCGCCAGTTCACTTGTCGCGGCCGCATTGAGCAATGTCAAGCTATTGAGGCGCAGCGGCAATTGCAGCAGCATCCGGAGAATCGGGTGTAGATCCTCGCCATGTGTCACATTGATACCGACGGTGTGCTCGCCAGGCGGCAACGGATGTAGCTTCCAAGTCAATTCGACCAGCACGGCCAGCGTACCTAGAGAGCCGATATATAACTTATTCAGATCGTAACCCGTGACGTTCTTGACGACGCGTCCGCCTGCTTTGGTGCGCTTGCCGTTGAGACTGATCACCGCACTGCCCAACAGGAGATCGCGGGCGGTCCCATACAGTAAGCGCCGTGGTCCGCTCCGATTCGCGGCCACAATACCTCCCAGGGTCGCTGTTGCGGCGGCGGGCGGATCGAGGGCGAGAAATTGCCTGTTTTTGCCCAGGGTCTGTTGCAGATCAGCCAGACGCAGCCCCGCCTGTACGGTGGTCGTCATGTCGCCAGGTTCGTACGCCAATTGCTGCTGCAAACGCCGTACAGACAAGACGACATCCACCCGCGGTGGGATGTTGCCCAAGGTCATATGACTGCCGCTACCATAGGGAAAGACGGTCGCCTGGTGTTCGTCAGCCAGGCGCAATACCGCGGCGATTTGCGCCTCATCTTCAGGAAATACGGCTAGGGCCGGAGGCATCGTATCGATGGCATACACGGCCGCTGCCGCCTCGGTGAGGAGCCACTCTGCGCCCACGACGGCTTCGAGGGCGGTGGCCAAACGATCATGCGTGGACATGGGCGTCTTTCAAAGCCTCCGCAACGGCTTCCTGCATCGCCGCCTCATCCGGCTCGCCATTGACGGCGCCGCAGCGGCAGCGGCCGCGCATCGGGATGACTTTGCCGGGATTACACAGGTTGTGCGGATTGAATACCTGGCGCAGCGTGCGCATCACGTCGAGGTCGTCGTCCGTGTAGAGCCAGGGCATGCAATTCTTCTTTTCCAGGCCGATGCCGTGCTCGCCGCTCAACACCCCACCCAGATCGATACACGCGCGGAGAATATCCTCACCGGCTTGCAGGGTGCGCTGCAGCTCGTCCGCATCCTTCTCGTTGTAGAGAACGAGTGGGTGCAGGTTGCCGTCGCCGGCATGAAACACGTTGGCGATGCGCAGACCATGCTGGCGGCTAATGGCCTGAAGCCGCTGCAAGGCTTCGGGCAAGCGGGTGCGCGGAATCACGCCGTCGTGCGTATAATAATTCGGCGTCAGGCGGCCAATCGCCCCAAAAGCCTCTTTGCGGCCTTTCCATAATAGCGCCCGTTCGGCGTCATCCTTGGCCACCCGAACGTTGAGACAGCCGTGCTGGTTACACACCTCGGCCATGCGCGCCGCATCCGCTTCCATGCCGTTGGCAATACCGTCCAGCTCGATGAGCAAGACCGCGCCAGCGTCCAGAGGCAGGCCGGCACCGGTGGCCGCTTCAACGGCCTGAATGGTGAGGTTGTCCATCATTTCGAGCGCTGCCGGGATGATTCCCGCGGCAATGATGCCGCTCACCGCATTGCTAGCTGCATCGATCGTCGCAAAGGCGCCCAGGATCGTTTTCACCGCTTCGGGTTTGCGCAGCAGCCGCACCGTCACTTCGGTGGCGATGCCGAACGTCCCCTCCGACCCGACAAAAAGCCCCGTCAGATCATACCCGGGCGTGTCGAGCGTCGGTCCGCCCAGGTGCACTACGTTACCATTGGGCAAGACCACCTTCAAGCCCAGGACGTGATTGGTGGTCACGCCATATTTCAAGGTGTGCGGCCCGCCGGAATTTTCTGCCACATTACCGCCGATGGTGCATGACCCCTGGCTCGAGGGATCGGGGGCATAGTAATAGCCCGCCTCAGCCACCGCCAGGGACAGGTACAGATTGACCAAGCCGGGTTGGACGACGGCGCGTTGATTGACATAATCCAGTTCCAGGATTTTGTTCATCCGGTTCATTTCGATAACGAGACCGCTATTGAGGGCCAGCGCGCCCCCGCTCAAGCCCGTTCCGGCCCCACGGGCGACAAAGGGAAGCTGGTGGGCATTGGCGAGGTTGACGAGCGCCACGACCTGCTCCGTAGAGGTCGGGAAGACCACGGCCAGGGGGGGCGCTTTATCTAGCGTATGCCCATCACATTCGTATACCAGCATCTCTTCCGGGGCGGAGAGGACGGGCAGCGGTGTGACAATCGCCGCCAATTCTTGCAGCAGAGTGTCCTTGTCCATGGTTGACTCCACGTGGACCGTACAGAGGGGAGGGCAAATCGTTGGTAAACGGCCACATTATAGGAAAGAATGCCGAGGCAATCCAGTATAATACGAATCTGCGGTGGCTTCCGCGTCCCTTCCCCACATCCGGATGGCGCGCAGGACAAGTGGCCGGCCCACGGTGGATGCAGTAGAATACCGTCCATGGCCAGGGCGCGGCCCAGCCCTGGAATTCCTTTGCATCGAGGTGATGATGGCCCCGACGGATAGCCCGTTGAAACGCCTGGTAAGCATGTTTATCATGGATTTTGCCGCGTGGCTGCTCCAGGCCAACGTGCGTGCGGCGCATCCCCTCAACGTGGAACTTTCCGCGACGACGCTGGCTGCTGATCAGGTGTTCCGTGTTACACTGAGCACGGGACAGACATTGCTGCTCCACCTCGAGTTTCAAGGGCGCAGCAGCCGTGCGCCGATGCGCTGGCGGATGCTAGACCGAAGTTCCCCTGGCAGAATAGGCGGAGGGTTAAGTAGATCAACAGGTTAGCCCAATTCAAAAGTCCAT
>CBCXVS010000179.1:0-16284 GCA_965178525.1 uncultured bacterium
TTGCCCTCACGGGATTTTGAGTCCCGCGCGTCTGCCTATTCCGCCACTTCGGCTCCAATACCTGCTTGCACTCTAGTATACCGTCCAAGAAGATAGCAAATAGTAAGGGCTTTTAGGCGGTTTTGCAATGCAAAATCTTGTCTGTGGAATAGCAAAGAGGCGAACAGGCCAGAGTCGGACGGTGGCGAGTTGCAGACGCGCTTGGGGAGATAACGGCTTGTGATCGCGTGAGATACGGACTGGAGGAGGCGGTGGCGAAACACAGAAGACCTGTCTCGATTTTGATCGGCCGGCCCCCGTCATCTCATCTTTAAGACCGGTGCAGGGCGAAAAACGCCAAGAAGAGCGGTGCGCCCAGGGGCAATGTGCTACACTCTCACCTAATTCTTCTCAGGATATCTCGGTAATCGATATGGCAGGTGGCGATGCCGCAGACGGATCTTCGCGATTTACAACTCCAGGGCATGGAGGTTTTGCTCGAAGCGGAGGGCGAACCGCGCTTTCGGGCCAGGCAACTGTGTCACTGGGTTTACAAACGCCAGGCCACGAGTCTACAGCAGATGACCGATATGCCGGAGTCACTGCGGCAACGGCTGCAACCGCAATGTTACGTCGGCACGCTTACTCTTTTGCGGCAGCAGCGGAGCGATGACGGTACGGAAAAATTTCTGTTCGGCTTGGCCGATGGCCATCAGATCGAGACCATCCTGATCCCCGCCGATGCACGGCGGACGCTCTGTGTGTCAACGCAGGTGGGCTGTGCCATTGGCTGTCGTTTTTGTCTCACGGCTCAGGGTGGACTCGTCCGCAGTTTGCGGCCGGCCGAGATCGTGAGTCAAGTGCTCTACTTTCAAACGCCTGGGAAAGCGCCCGAGCGGGCGTTCAGCAATATCGTCTTTATGGGCATGGGGGAACCGCTCGATAATTTCCGCGGCACAGTGCAGGCGCTGCGCATTCTCACTGCCGAGTGGGGGCTGGGGATTTCACCTCGCCGCATTACGGTATCCACGTCTGGACTTGTCCGGCGCCTGGAAGCGTTAGGCCGCGAAGATCTGAAGATCAATCTCGCCATTTCGCTCAATGCCACCACCAATGCGGTGCGCACCGAGATCATGCCCATTAACAAAGCGTATCCGCTCGAAACGCTCTTGGCAGCTTGCCGCGATTTTCCTCTGCCTGCCCGGCAACGTATCACCTTCGAATATGTCTTGCTGAGCGGCGTGAACGATTCCCTGGAAGATGCCAGGCGACTGGTGCGGCTTTTGCGCGGGCTGCGCAGTAAAATCAATCTCTTGCCATTCAACAAGATTCCCGGGTCGACCTACCTGCGTCCGAGCGAGGCGACGGTGCAGCGTTTTCAGGACTATCTTTTGCAACATGGCCTCTCAGCCTTTGTGCGGCAGAGCCGGGGCCGCGATATTTCCGCGGCGTGTGGACAACTGCGCGATGAGAACCGGCCCCAGCGTCAGTTGACAGGCCGCAAAGGGGTGGACTATGATGCCACTCCGCAACCTGCGCGGCTGACACGGGGTCGCACCCGTGAGGACGGAGTGTGAGGTTATGCACGAGCACATGCTGAGGAGGCAGAGATGACAGTTGCGGTGTTCCCCGGAACCTTCGATCCCGTCACCAATGGGCATCTCGACCTGATCGAACGGAGCTTACGGATCTTTGACAAAGTGATCGTGGCGATTTTTGATAATCCGTCGAAGCGCCCACTCTTTGATGTGAAGGAACGCCGCCGGCTCATGGAGCAGGTGACCCAGGGACTAGGTGCGGTCGAGATCGATATTTTTCGCAATGATTTAACGGTGTTTTACGCCAAACAACGGCAGGCGACGGCGATTGTTCGCGGCGTCCGTTCGCTGGCGGATTTCGAATACGAGGCGCAAATGACTTTGATGAATCGCCATCTCGTGGACTCGATTGAGACGATCTATCTGACTCCCCGGGCCCAATATACCCACGTGGCCTCGAGTTTGATTAAGGAAGTGGCCGCCTACGGCGGGGACGTCACCCCCTATGTGCCGCCCGTCGTGTTGCAGGCACTCAAGGCAAAACTCCAACAGAAGTCATAGAGACCACTATGCAACTCTCTGCGTTTGCCCAGCTCTTAAAACCCTCGGAAACCCTTGCGATCTCCACCAAGGCTAAGACCCTGCGGGCACAAGGCCAAGATGTCATCGACTTTGGCCTGGGCGAGCCTGATTTCAACACCCCAACGAACGTCATTCGGGCGGCTGAACACGCCATGGCAGAGGGTTTTACCAAGTACACCCCGCCGGTCGGCTTGCCGGAATTGCGCCGCACCATCGCGGATAAATTCAAGCGAGAAAATCATCTGGACTACTCGCCAGATCAGATCGTGGTCTCGTGCGGCGCCAAGCATGTGCTGTACAATCTCGCCATGGTCCTGGTCGGACCGGGTGATGAGGTCCTGATTCCAGGGCCGTGCTGGGTCACGTATCCGGCCCAGATTGAGATGGCGGGGGCCACACCGGTTATCATTCCGACCACCGCGGCGGAGGATTTTAAAATCACGGGCGGGCGCTTGCGGCAGCATCTCACGCCGAGAACCAGGGGCGTTATTCTCAACAGTCCATGCAATCCCACCGGTACGGTTTACACGCTGGAGGAACTTGAAGATCTGGCGCGGGTATTGCTCGAAACGGACTTGTTCGTCATTACCGACGAGATCTATGAGCACATCGTTTTCGATGGCGTCAAACAGATCAGCATTGCCACCCTCGACCCGGCTCTGAAGGCGCGTACCATCGTCGTCAATGGATTTTCCAAGACCTATGCGATGACTGGATGGCGTCTGGGTTACTGTGCCGGCCCTCCGGATGTGATCGAGGCCTATGGCCGTCTGCAGAGCCAGACGACCAGCAATGCGACGTCGTTCGTCCAGGTTGCCGGGATCGAGGCGCTGACGGGGCCGCAGGATAGCGTGCAGGTGATGGTGCGGGAATATGAGCGTCGGCGCAATTTTGTTGTCGAACGGCTAAACGCGATGGAGGGGATCACGTGCAATACGCCACGTGGCGCGTTTTATGTTTTCCCTCAGGGTGATGCCCTGTACGGCCGCTTGACACAGGGGCGCACGCTGCAGACATCGATGGATCTGGCGGATTATCTGCTTGAGGCCGCTGGGGTGGCCCTGGTGCCAGGTGAGGCCTTTTGCGATGATCGCTACATACGGATTTCCTATGCGACGTCGATGCAGGCGTTGGAGGCTGGGCTCGACCGCATGGATCGGGCTATTCAACAACTGAGCTAAGGAACGGCGCCGCAATAGAACCAGGGTTGAAATTTAGGCGACAATCGCGTTTCGGTCACAACCTCATATGACAGCCTGGAACAGAGATGCTTCTTCTTTGGCTGTGTGAGTGCTTCAAGGGCTCATAGGTCACTGCATGGCTGAAACGACGATCAAAGTCTAAATTCATGTTGTCCTAAACCAGCATAATGGAGAAGCTCTCCTAGTCTACAACTTGTACTGCGTGCAAAGGCACTGACTGTGGTTCCAGGGGATGAGGATCATACCCATGCTATTCTAGCAGCTCCCTATGATGAGCAAATGCAGGCATTGTTAGATACTCAGCTTCACCTTGAGTCTATGGCACGACAGCTCGAAACTGAGAACGAGCTTTTCACTGATTGCCAAGGAATCTCTATGAATTTGAAAAAGATGGAGGAGTATTTGAAGAGGGTATTGACTGAATACGAGCAGTACCATCGCAGCTTCGAAGGTGAATCATCGATTCCACCATTGTCGAAGCTTAAAGAACTTCAAGAGTACATCGACCCCTACCAAGAGATGGGCTGTTTTAATAGGGATTTCATTCGCCCATTCTTTGCCGTAGTAAACAGGGTTCAGGAGTCCATAACTTAAAATAGTCAAGACGGGGCTAAAGGGGGGTTAAGGAAATTGATCGGCTAGTATGACAAGTGCTACTGCAACGACAATCTATTCCAGGTACGTTGATTCTACTCCTGGGGCGGGTCCAGCCACCACGCCGGTCTGTGATCGCTTGTAACATCTGTAAGGCTGTCGGCGTGAGAACAATATTGTATGTCACAAGCCGAGTTCCTGCCTGGCCCGCTCCCAGGGAATGCCTTCCCCACGCTCTGCCTCCCGAATACTCTGTCGAAGAGTTGTTATGAAGTCTTCGTCCTCAAGTATGTCGAGCGTTTCAAGAATAGCTTCATATAAGTCCCAGGGCAAGATAGCCAAGACGGGTTTGCCCCGGCGGGTCACCGCAACGGCACTGGGCTCTTGGGCCAATTGTTCCGGAAGGGAGGTGAGTTCATGTCGAGCGTCTGTGATGGGTATCTCTTTACGCATAGTGTATCTCCTGTTTTATGACCCTCTAAGCGTACATCTTAACGTACACCTATCCAAGGGAGAAACATGGGTGTCAGGCCGGCTGTTTTGAGATACAATGCTTCCCGCGCTCAATCGTACAACAGCTAGGCATACCCAAGAGATATCCCGATTGTTGCAGGGAGAGAAGGGATGGACACACCTACCATACTCGTCATCAATCCCAACACGTCGCAGGAGATGACCGCGGCCATCGATCGTGTGGCGCAAGCGACGGCGCCAGGACAGGCCCAGGTCGTGACGCGCTGCAGTGTGCAGGGGCCGCACACCATTGAAGGCGCGCTCGATGCCGCCCTGGCGGTCACCGGCATGCTGGAAGTGGTGGGGGGGTATACGGAGCCTTTTGACGCGATTGTCGTGGCGTGCTTCAGTGACCCTGGCGTTGAGGCCCTGCGGCTGCTGGTGCGTGTGCCGGTGATTGGCATCAGCGCCGCCTCGTTTACGCAGGCCGCCTTTATGGGGCAACGGTTTGCCATTGTGACGCCTTCCGTCGGCACGCCAGAGCGTTATGCTGCGCTGACGGTGGCGATGGGGCTGACGAAGCCATTCCTCGGGACGTACCAAACGGCCTTATCCGTGGCCGACTTCGAATCGGATGACCCGACCGTCCTCGAAACGCTGGTGTTTCATGCGCAGCAAGCCGTCAAAGATGGCGCGGAGTGCCTTCTGTTTGGCTGTGCCGGTATTGCCGACCAGATTCGCGAGATCGAGAGCCGTGCTGGCGTCACGTGCATAGCCAGTGTCGCGGCGGGTGTGAGTCAGGCCGTGGCGTGTCTGCAGCACCGGCGCACGCCCCTCCCGGGAGGACCGTTTCGCCAGGTCAAACTGAAACACTTGCAAGGGTTTGAAGCCCTGCAACGCCATTATCAGGGGAACGTCTAGTACAGGCCAGCCCGGAACGGACGTACATATCCATACCCCTAATCGAGAAGGACGCGTCATGAATACCGAATGTATCAAATGTGACGTCCAAGACTATATCGCCTTGGTCACCATGGATCGTCCACCGGTTAACGCCGTCAACACCCAGTTTCAGGACGAGATGATGCGGGTGTTCGACACCCTGAGCGACCGCGATGACGTCCGGGTGGCGATTCTCACCGGCGCCGGAAAGCACTTCTGTGCCGGGGCCGACATCAAGGCGCGGACGAGCGGCGAGCGGCAACCGGGGGATGCCTGGCAACATAGCCGCAAGGCCCGGGAATCGTTTCATGCGATCGTGGAATGTAAAGTGCCGGTCATCGGGGCGATCAATGGGTCTGCCGCTTGGGGCGGGGTTGGCGATTGCGGCCTCGTGTGACATCCTGATCGCCGCCGAGACCGCGATGCTTGGCTTGCCGGAAATTAACGTCGGGCTGCTCGGCGGGGGACGGCATGCGATGCGGTTGTTTGGGCATTCCAAAGCGCGGCGGCTGATGTTCACCGGCCAGCGCTTGGCCGGGCCTGAACTCTACCGCTTAGGCGTGGTCGAGGCATGTGTTCCCGCGGATCAGCTCATGGAAACGGCTCAGGCGTTGGCGGCGGAGATGGCGGCCAAAAGCCCGATTGCGATGCGGTTGGCCAAGCATGCGATGAATGCGATCGAGTTTATGACGCTGCGCGATGGCTACCGCTTCGAGCAAAATATGACGGCGGAGCTATCGAAGTACGAGGATTCCAAGGAAGCCATGCGTGCTTTTGTGGAAAAACGCGATCCGGTCTTTAAGGGACGATAAGTGCCCGAACAGAGTGAAATTCCTATTTTTCCTCTGGAAAAACGATGCCGCTCATTTTGTCCAGGACCTTCGTCCATCCGCTGTTCCTCGCTGGGCTCGTACCCACCTCGGTCGAGGGCGTCTTGGTGGCGTGGCAGCCATTTCGCCGCCCTCGACTTTCGGTCGTCTTGCCTCGATACCTTTCTCTCGCACGTGGCGTCGGCTTCGGGTCTCGCCGTTGACACAATGGCAGGCCGCTGGGAATAATTCCAAAGAAGGATAATGTACGCTAGAGCGCCGTGCCGAAGTGCCTCAGAAATTGAGAGAAAGCGTATTCGTGAGGGCTGTTGCCAACCTGTGGAAGTGTCTTTTCATTGTGTGTTTTGCGACGTCTTGTCAATCGCCCATGCCCGCAGAACGTCCACAGCCTTCCGCGCCGGCCTCGCCTGCCGCGCATCCGCCTCCACCGTCTGCCGGGGCTGCGAAGATCGCTTCGCCTATCCGCAGTGTGGTGCAGCGTATGCATGACGAGGGCGTGACTGCCGCCAATGCGACGACTCGTACCCCCACGGCGTATTCCAATCTTCTCGTGCGGATCGATGCGATGGGGCGTATTCACACGGATATTTTGGTGACCCATGTCGACGACCGTGTGGTGGCTGCCTTGCGTGCCGCCCAGGTGCGCGTTGAGAAGGCGCATACGGCAGCGGACACGGTGCAGGGCTGGATTCCCTTTCATCGTGTCGAGGCTGTGGCTGACCTGCCGTTCGTCCGGTCTATCTATCCACCGCGTTATGCCATTCGGCGTTAGTGTGTGGTTATACTGTCAAGCAGCCCCCTTTGCCCCGAAAGGAAGGTGGATGAAGGTCGTGCCATTGCGTATTGTGCCAGGCGTTATCTGCTTGGTTGTCATCCTGCTTGCATGGAGCGTGGCGTCTGGGGAGGTCGCACGGCGTGAACCTGCGATATATTCCGTTATTCACATTCACAACGCGTCCAAACCCTTGAAGCAGCAGCACATATCCACGTTTTTAACGTATATCGTCAGCCAACCGGATCAGGCCATGACCGGTAGCGCCTTGCGGAACGTGGTGAACTTCAGCCGTCACGGCCATGAGCTCATCGTACGCGTGAGGACCTCGGATAGGAGGCGCGTCATCCAAGCCTTACGGCGATATGGTGGGCAGCTCCGCCACGTACAGAAGGCAGGGGTGATTGAGCTGTCCATACCCAGGGGGGACGTGTCCGGGGTCGCCGACTTATCTAGCTGGACCGAACCGGTATTGCGTGGCGTGACGCGTACCGGCAGTATTACCTCGGCCGGTGACGCCACCATGAATGCCAGTGCTTTGCGCGCCAACCTGGGCGTCGACGGAAGTGGGGTGCGCATTGGAATCATCTCGGATGGTCTGGCCGATTTGCAAGCGTCCGTTGACAGTGGGGATGTGCCTGCCGACGTCATCATTGTGAATGGCCGAGACGGGGGCGACGATCCGTTGAATGCAGATGAGGGCCGCGCCATGGCCGAGATCATCCACGATCTGGCGCCAGGGGCGACCTTACTGTTCCATAGCGGTTTTCCCACGAGTTTGGACATGATCAGCGCCATCCAGTCTCTGACCGAGGCCGGCACCGATATTATTGTGGACGACCTTGGGTTTCTGACAGAGCCGGTTTTTGAAGACGGTCCGGTGGCGTTGGCCGTACAAGATGCCATTGATAACGGGGTGCTTTACGTCACGGCTACGGGAAATAGCGCGCTGGAGAACTATCGCGCACCCTACCGGGAATTTGATCCCGGCGATGGGGATGACCGGACGAATCTGCGTGATTTCGGCCATGGTGACGCGACCATGGCGGTGCATCTTGCCCCTGGTGGGGCGATGCTCGTGCTGCTGCAATGGCCTGATTCCTTCGATGGCGTAGCCAGCACGGCGGATTACGATCTCCTGCTTTTTGACGCAAGTGGCGAAGCCAGTGCCTGCGGGCAGCCGGGACTCCAGGGTTTCTGTGCCAGCCTCGATGCCCAAATCGTGACGAACGCCCCACCGCTCGAGATCGTCTTTCTCGAGAATACAACGCCGGCTGTGGTCACGGTCAATGTGGTGATCAATCGTTTTGATGGCGCGGCGTTGCCGTTGCAACTGCTTTTTAGCGGCGCGGTGAGGGTGGCGGAGCACAACATATCGGGGGGGTAGCATCTTTGGGCATCCTTGCGTGCGTGAGGCCTTGGCAGTTGGCGCGATTGATGCCGAAGATCCAGGGTTCGATACGATCGAACCCTTCAGCTCGCAGGGACCTTGCGAACTCTATATGCCGACGCGGGAGGTGCGGTTCAAACCGGATATTGGCGGCGCCGATGGGGTGAATACGTCCTTAGCATTGCTTGCGCCGTTTTTTGGTACTTCAGCGGCGGCGCCTCATGTGGCGGCGGTAGCGGCGTTACTCATGGACACGGCCGGCGGGCCTCAAGTTATGACCCATACCCAGATTGCCAACACCCTACGCTTAGCGGCTGTGGATGGGGGTGAGGCCGGGCCGGATTTGATCTTTGGCCACGGGGTGGTGGATGCCGTGCAAGCGGCGGCGCTGCAACATGCCGGGGCGAACACGCCGCCACAGAGTGTGATTGCCGCGCCTGCCAGCGATATCGTGATTACGCCGGGGGAGGCGCCCGCCTTTCAAGGCATGTGTCTCGACGTGGAGGATACGGCGGCCTTCACCTTTGCCTGGAGTTTTGATGTGGTCAGCGCGCCCGCCCAGGTGCAAAATCCAGGTGCTTTGCCTTTTAGCAGTCTTGGCGCCTTTCCCATCTCGTTCATCTGTACGGACGCAGCTGGCCTGTCCGATCCCACGCCGGCCGTTCGGACTGTGACGGTCAATCAGCCGCCACAAAGCGTCATCGCGAGCCATGGCGCTGACGTCATCATAACGGCTGGGAGCACGATCGATTTTCGCGGTGTTTGCAACGATACCGAGAACCATGCGCCCTTTACATTTCTGTGGTTCTTTGGCGGCGGGGCGGATATCGTCAGCTCGGCCCAGCAAAATCCGAGTGTGGTGTTCGACACCCCAGGTGACTTTACGGTGACGTTCACCTGTACCGATGCGCTCGGCACGGCTGCGGTCCGGGCGGCATCGGTTCGCGTGCTGGTCAATCCGGCTGCCACGAACCCGGACGGTGCCGGTGGGGGCGGCTGTAGTCTGCTTCCGGCGACGGCTCGTTCCACGGTCCGGCCTCGAGACGTCTTGGGTAACATGGGCTTACCGCTTCTGCTGCTTGTGTTCATACGGGTTTATAGCCGGTGGCGCTACCGGCGTTGATCGCCCTGCCACGATAGAAGATGATTCGTGTGGGCCGCCGATGACATCGCGTAAGATGGCGTGGAGCGTATCGGCTTGATACGGCTTGGCCATGCAGCCGCTGAAACCATATTGCCTGAAGTCGGCCATGATCGGATCGTTGGCATAGCCGCTGGCGACAATTGCTTTGGCGTGCGGATCGAGGGTGAGGATTTGGGCCATGGTTTCCCTGCCGCCCATGCCTCCCGGAATGGTGAGGTCCATGATGATGGCATCAAAGGGCTCGCCGGTTTCTTGGGCCTGTTGATACGCGGCAATGGCTTCGACCCCGTCGTTGGCGAATGCGACGTCATAGCCGAAGTGATCGAGGGTGCCGCCGATCACGTCGCGCAGCGTTTCTTCGTCTTCCATGACGAGAATTTTGCCGGTCCCCGCTGTGGGGCTTGGCGTTACCGGGATCTGGGGAGGCAGCGATTGGTCTGAGGCGGGCAAATAGATCGAAAAGGCGGTGCCCACGCCGACCGTGGAGACTACGTCGATGTGGCCCTCGTGTTTTTTGACGATGCAATACGAGGTAAACAGGCCGAGACCGCTTCCCTTCTTTTTCGTGGTAAAATACGGGTCAAAGATCTTTTGCAGCCGGTCCTCCTCGATGCCGCCGCCCTGATCCTAGATGGTGATTTTAACATAGCGGCCCGGTTGCAGGGAGACGAGGTATTCGGGGCTACCGGCCTCGATGATCGTATTGACGGCGCAGACCTTGAGAATACCGCCATCTGGCATGGCTTGGTCCGCATTGATGATCAAATTGTGAATGACCTGACTAATCTGGCCGGCATCGATATCGGCAGGCCGGAGATCGGCGTCCAGAGTGACGTCACACTTGACATTGGAGCCGCGCAAGGCAAAGTCGATGGACTCCTGGATGAGGGCCTTGATCGAGGCCAATCTTTTGACTGGCGCGCCCCCTCTGGAAAATGTCAGGAGTTGCTGGGTCAGGTCTTGCGCCCGTAAGGCGGCTTTCTCTGCATTATTGAGGCGGGTCGAGGTCTTTTCATCCGCACTGGCGTATATCTTGGCCAGAGAGATATTGCCCAGAATAGCGGTCAAAATATTATTGAAATCATGCGCAATGCCGCCCGCCAGCACGCCGACGGACTCCAGCCGGTCGGCTTTCATGAGTTCGTCTTCGATTTTGCGCCGCTCGGTGATATCGCGAAAGACCAAGACCGCGCCAAGCACCATGCTGTCCTGCGCCCGAATCGGGGCGCCGCTTTCCGTGACCCAACGCTCAGTGCCGTCTTGCGCCAGCAAAATGGCCGGCTGTGTCCGGTTGATCACGGCATTGTGCTCTAATCCGAAGTTCCCCTGGCAGAATAGGCGGGGGGTTAAGTAGATCAACAGGTTAGCCCAATTTAAAAGTCCATTTACATGGGAACAATCCAACCTCCTGAAACGACATGGCTTATGGTCATACGTTTTCAGACGATGTCAAGCCCATTTTGCAGAATATGAGTGAAAATTTTGCGATTTACATGGGAACAAAGGTCAATTCGTTTCAGGCTTTTGAGTTTTTATTTCAACAAGTTGTCGCCGAATCACGGGAGGAACTTCGGTCTAATGCCTCTTCTACGGCGCTCTGGCGGGGCGCGCGCGTCCGTTCATCGCGTATCTGAAAGATGTGCGGTAGCGGTTGCCCCATGGCCTGCCCATGCGGCCAGCCCGTGAGCTGTTCTGCCGCCTTGTTGAGCAACACGATCTGCCCTGTGGTGTCCGTGGTGATGACGCCGTCACCAATGGAACTCAGGGTCACGGCTAACCGTTCTTGTTCCGCCGCCCGCTCCGCTTCCGCGTGTTCGCGCTCGGCAATCTGTTGGCGCAGTTGGGCATTCGAAGCCCGGAGCAATTGCGTGCGTTCGGCCACTTTTTGTTCTAGCAACGCATTGGCCGTGGCCAATTCACCGGCCAGTTTCTCGAGTGCTTGTTTGCTATGACGCAGCTCTGATTCCGCCTGTTTACTCGCCGTGATGTTTCTCACAATGAGAATTTTGCCCAGCTCGAGGTCCGATTGCTTAATCGTAGCTTGTGAGAGCGAGACCACTCTGACCTCGCCATGATGGGTGGTTTCTGTCTCGTGATTACTATATTCTTGGGAAAAGTTGTAATCTTCGAATAAGGTCATCAATTGCAGGTCTTTGATATCTATATCATGGAGATGAAAATAATTTTTTGCTGCGTCGTTAATTTGAATAACAGACTGACTGTTGTCGGTAAGAAATATACCATCCTGTATATTGGAAAATAGATCATGATCTACTTCTTTAACACCTATAGATAATAGGTTGTATTTATTAACTGCTCTAAATATAAACATAGATTGCATGACGGTCCCGACATGTGCGGTATTGAGAAAAAAATTATTTTCGAATATTTGAGACGCCAAAATATCGGTGATGATTGCAATCATAAAATACAGAGTAATTCCTTGAAATATTAATCTTGATTATTGTATTCTATTTTTATCAGTAATCTGTTTTTTTGTGCGTATATATTAAATAGATTGAATACAATATTGACAAGAAGATGATAACTGATACAATAGGAAACAAAATTTGCCATTGCGGGTAGGCTCCCCATGGATAGCGTCTATAGCCATTGGCAATGAGATTCGTTGAGATATTGACGACACATGCAGAACTCGACAAGATAAAAGCGGCATAATACATCACATCCTTTGGTTTTTTCAGGAAGGCATACGTGAAATTCAAAAGACAAAATCCCATCATGATCCAGGTAATCGAGGAGATTTTCAGAAGCGGATCAAACCAGAGGTCTCGGATAGGTGAGGCCAGAACCACTCCTGTGCAGGACCAAACGGCCAATAGGATGGCGAAGATGAGATAAGCTCGATTCACCGCGCTATGGCGCCTTAACGCCAGGATATAGGTCAAGGTGAAAAAATTGATGAGGAAGGAGAAGAGTGAGAGGAATGCATACACATTCATACTTGTGATCCTACGCTATGCCCCTCGCCGTGCGCGCAAGCTGCACGGGAACAACGGCAAAGAGCTTATTTTCACAATGAAGCCTTCTCAGTTCGCCGCATACAACATCCATATCTACACAAGATGTATATAAAGATCTTAACGATAAGAGTAAATTGACCAGACAACGAATAAGACAGTGACTCCTTGCGAAAGAGTTGCTTATGTTAGATTAATTGTAGAGACATATGAGTATGAATGATGTGATGGCATTTAATGTACAATAATGCTGTGGCAGATCGAAAATTTCGGACGACCCGTGATGATTTTTTGCCAGAGAAATAGCTTGCAGTATTTTTTGATAAGTGTCAAGTAAGTTTATTATATTATTTTATAATTAGTGAAATTATTTACTATCTTATTTTGTATTTATACTTTATAAATCGTATTTTGAATTAATGAAAAAATGGAGATAACTACCGAAGTAAAATTAAATTTATATTTTTCCCCTGGAGAAATGTATAAAAGTAATGATGCCCCGGTACCTAGAACATCGAATTTATAATTTCCTCTATTAAAAACAGTTGAATCTTTATGGCATGATTGCGAACGATTTTACCGATGGGCCGATCGCCGTGCCGGCTGGCCCATGATGTCCTGAGATGTGTACAAGAAGCGTGCGTTGACTTTCGCTGCGATCGTGTGAGGACTTGCCGCGTTTAGGCCGCTAGGCGCTAGGTTAGTGTTAGTCGGGTATCCACGTCCTGATCCAACAACATGTCAAGGTGGGCGACGAGCCAGGCCACATAATCCTGGTCCGGGATGATCCCGTGTGTATGGGCAGTTTGGTGGTTTCCTGCATATTGGCAAGGTGTGATAGGAAAGAAAGAAGCGCTTGATAGAGTCCTGGGTGAAGGGGTCAGAAGATTGACGAATACGCAAACTCGATCGAGTCATATCACGTTTTGTTTTGTCATGACCTATCGCATTTTCGAGATACCTTTCCGGGCGTGTGACGGATGACACAGAAGCTGAAGCAGCCAATATAGGGGCTAGGCGTCAAAAATCGGACCAGTCTATCATATATCGGAGGTCAAGGCTGAAGTCCGGTCCAACACCTTATCGTCAGAAGTTGGCTGCTCGTTTGCTCTGAGGACGGTGAGAAGATGGCAGGACGTTTGAGAGGGATCGGGATTACACTAGGTATCATGGACGGCCGGGACCCTGTCCGTTGACCTCCGACATGTCCCTGCAGCACCTCGGCGGCTGGCTCAAGGTGGTGCGGTACGTAGGAGATAAGTACTGAGGCAAAATTAAATTTATATCTTTCCTCTGGAGAAATATATATACGTAATGATGCCCAGGCACTTACACACGCTCTGCCGTCGGCGTAGCACTGCAGCCATGTGCGGAGCGCATGCGCGCCAGGCAGGGTTTCCGTCTGTGAGCGCCGATAGGTATGTCAAACAGCTGACGGGTTCTACCCGCCTGGACAAAGGCGGCAGCATCTGCCTGCCGGAATTACCATGACGTCTCTGTACGCCATGGTTGACATCGCGGTCCTTAATTGTCGGTCAGTGCCAACAGAATAGTCGCCAGACGCTGTGTCGGATCGGCCACGATCGCTTCCAACAACAACCGGTAATGGCGGCTCATGCGCATAATGGTTGCGGGGTCAAAGAGACTGGTGTTGTACTGCAACGAGCCCGACAGGCACCCGTCAATATCCCCTATGGTTAATGTCAGGTCACACTGGGCGACATGCTGTTCAAGCGGCACGAATTCCAGCGGGATCGATTCTAGGGGCAATTCTCCTACTGTGACTTGTGTGCTTTCCGTACCGAGTGCCAGAGAGGTCAAATCGGCGCCGTTGAGCCGGTGCGCTTTTTTCCACACAAACATGACTTGTGGAAAGGGCAGTCGTCCGAGGTCACGTTGCGGTTGCCGGCGATCGAGCAAGAGAGCGAAGGGATAATCCTGATGTTGGAAGGCCTCTTGCACGATCTGCTTAACGCGGTCGACAAGGGTGACAAACGTGGGATTTTCGGCCAGATTCGTCTGCAGGATGACGGGATTGACAAAATGTCCGATGGTTTCGAGCCAGGCGGCCTGGTTCCGGCCGGTCATGGGGGAGCCCCACTACCAGATCATCCTGGTCGGTGTAGTGATACAGCAAGACGTACAACGAGGACAAGAGGGTCGTGAAGAGGGTCGTCCCGGCCGTATGGCTCAGCGTCTTCAGTTGCTCTGTTAGGGAGAGATCCAGCTTCAACGCGGATGACGTGCCGCGATAGGACTGCCACATGGGCCGGCGGCGATCGATAGGCAGATGCAACGGCGGCAAGACGCCGGTAAGTTGCTCCTTCCAATAGGTCCACAACGCTTCCCCTTTCGGGTTGGTGAGCATCTCGGCTTGCCAGCGGACGAAGTCCGTGAATTGCGACTGTAGTGGCGGCAACGGGCTTGGCGCCCCGGTTTTCGCGGCCTGGTACAATACTTCCAATTCGTGTACAAAAATGACCAGGGACCAGAAGTCTGCCACGATATGATGGACGACAAGCAGGAACACGTATTCGTCCGCTCCCCGCTTGAAGAGCTGCAGCCGCAGCAGGGGACCGCGTTCCAAATCGAACGGCCGATGCGCTTCGCCGCTGAGACAATGGTGCAGGAATTCCTCGCTCCAGGTGGATGCCTCTTCTTCGCTGAATCGCACTTCCATGTGCTCATGCACGCGCTGCACGGGCTGTCCACCCGAAATGGCAAAGGTCGTGCGCAGAGCCGGATGGCGGTCTATCAGCTGTTGAAAGGCCCATTGCAAGGCCGGAATGTCCAAGTCGGCGTGAATGCGCACCGCGCTCATCAGGTTACACATCGTATGGTCAGGAGCCGATTGAAACAGGGTCCAGAGCGCCCGTTGTCCATAGGAAATCGGGTGCTCGTGTACGCCGCCCCACTTCAGTGTTGGCGGCGAGGGCTCGTCGGGCCCTATCCAAGCCCGGATGTCCGCATCAAGGGAGGTCTCCGGCTCGGCGAGATGTGCCGCGACATGACGAGCAATGGCGCCGATGGTCGGATAATCCCACATCAAAGTCAGTGAGAGCGCGCAGCCTAGCCAATCTTCCAGTGCCGCCACGAGTTCGAGCGCTGCAATGGAATCGAGCCCATAGCGTACGAGGGGCTGTTCTGCGTCAATCGAAGCGGGCTCGATGCCGAACCGCTGGGACACTTCCGCCACGAGCCAATCGGCAATGACCCGTGCGGATGGCTCCTTAGGCGACGTGTCCGCCTTGTTGCTGATCCGTCGCATGGAGGGATGAGAATTCTCGGTGTGCATGCTCTTCTCCCATGGGTGTCGTCTGGGCCTCCTGCCCTGGCGACACACGTGCCGCGTGCCATTCGTCAACGACATCCAAGGTCTGGTTAAGGAATGCAGTGCGGCAGGCGTGCTGCCGAATCTTGCCGTTAGAGGTTTTGGGGATACTGCCCGTACGAAGCAAGACGACCGTGGCCACTTGCACGTCGTGTTTTTCCGCCACAGCTTGGCAGATATTCCCGATAATCATCTCGATATCGAGAAAGCACGGGGTCTGTTTCGCCCTCTGATTCTGCGGCTGTTTGTCGGGCGAGGCGGACGGGATGTCGACGCGGCGTTCCACCTCTTGGATAACGACCAAGCGTTCTTCGCCATCGGTTTCCACGGCAAAGGCGGCGCCACAATGCGGCCGTAGGGCCGCATTGCTCTGTTCCACTGTCGCCTCAATGTCTTGGGGGTAGTGCGTCTGGGCCCGGATGACAATCACATCCTTCAGCCGGCCGGTGACAAAGAGTTCGCCATGATGCAGGAAGCCGAGATCTCCGGTACGCAAAAAAGGCCCCTCACCCGTCTCCGCCACATGGGCTTTGAAGGTATCTTGCG
>CBCXVS010000180.1:0-16245 GCA_965178525.1 uncultured bacterium
GGTCAATTCGTTTCAGGCTTTTGAGTTTTTATTTCAACAAGTTGTCGCCGAATCACGGGAGGAACTTCGGGCTAGAGAGATGGCGTCTTGCCGGCCTGGTGCTAAAGGTCGGCGATCTCCCATATTGTGCTTCCTGCCGGCATGGTGTATAGAATGGGGACGCCTCGCGCAGTCGAGGGCGCATCACGGAGGAGACGATGGATAACAGCGTATCGGCCCTTGCAGAAGCATTTTGGGCGGCGGTTCGACAGGAGCAAGCGACGCGGTCGCCGCAGTGCCCAAGCGACGTCCTCGAAGCCCTGACCCTCACCCTGTCGCGGATGATTGCCAAGTATGCCGTGTATCTCGAAAACGGCGGCGTGCCCGTCGATGTGCAGGAGACGGTCGACACCTTGGTGCGGCAACTCCAGGATCATCCTTACACCCACGCCATCGAAGCAGCGCGGCATCTCTCGGTTACCATTAAATGATCGGGGCCCTCTATCGGAAGGAAGACGTATGCGCAATCTCGGAGAGGTGATCGAGGCTGCCGCACGTGAAGCGCAGACATTGCAGCATGCCGATAAGCGCCTGTGGCCGTATGACCTCCCAGTCGATCACATCGGATTTGCCGTCCCTCCCGCCGGCTTGGAGGCGGCGCTACAGACATGGCGTATGCTCGGCTATGCCGTGGCGGAACGTGACCTGGTCACCTCCCAGAAAGCTTGGGCGGCGATGTTGCGCCTCGGGGGCGATGTCCGGAGTCCCGGGCCCGGGCTCGAACTGGTCATGCCGGCGCTTGAACTCGAAACAGCCGAGGTGGCAGCGGCATTTGAGAGGCGCGAGACCGCCCCAGGCATGAGCCCAATCAGCCAATATCTTGTCCGCAACCGGCCAGGGTTGCATCATCTGGCATTTACGGTGCACGAGGGGACCATTCGGGAATTCCGGGCGCATCTTATCGGTGAAGGCGTGGAGGTGCTCGGCGACGATGTGCGCCCCGGCGCATTCGGAACCACCGTGTTTTTTACCAAGCCCGATCGTGGCACTCCTGAACAGCCCGGCCCCTCCGTTCTGATCGAATACGTCGACACTGTCGGGGCGGCAGCGTGGCGACAGCAACAGCACACGTGACCCGTCGTAGACGATATCGGTCCACGGAGGCGCATAGACACGGACGTGTGACAATCCGCTGCAGCCAGATCATATCGACGTCCTGGCGGTGACGAAACCGGCGGCCGAGACGTGTACCACAAGGTACGATGCGGTCCGCCTCAGATGCTCTACCCGGCGGCTTGGCGCTTGCGCTCCTCCCGCCAAGCCGCCAACTGCTTGCCCATGCCAAGTTCTTTGGCCAATTTTCGCCGCCGGTTGGTTAACGACCGCGCGCTCAACGGCATCGTCATCGGAATACCCCATTTCTTTTTGTATTCGCGAGGCGTCAAGCCATACAATGCCAGGTGGCGATTGGATAAAAGCTTGTATGCCTTGCCAGATTCCAAACAGATAATCTGATTGCGTTGAATGGACTTGAGCGGGTTGCGGCGCAAGAAGGCAAGCGAATCTTCCGACGCTGAGCCCTCGGTATTTTCCATCCCGTTCCCTAAGTGTTGGATCTCTTGTAGGGTCTGAAATACCGTGCGTAAACTCTCCCCCATCTCCTCCGGTGTCATGGCCTTGTGCTTTGCCTGAGCTGCAATGATTTCAGTACTCATCTCCAAGAGTGATTTCGACATTTCCACCCCTCCTCCTTAGTACACCCTGTGTAGAGGAAAATATCATACATGCGAGGGTAAATCATATATGATACTTTGTCAAGTTCTTTAGTGAAAATAGAGTAAAAGAGTAGAGAGAATATTTCTTCTACTATCTATGTGCACATATTTATAGGCAAACTGCATAGAAATATGTGCACATAGATAACGTACTCTGAAATCTTGATACATCGTCAAGGTGCAGATGATCGGGTAACGTTGCAGAGTCACGAGAGCCGGACAAATGCCGACACAGCGTATCCGTGTTCTTTATATATAGGTAGGATAAGCAGGGAAAATAACGAGAAGATGTTATCCCTCGACGGGTACCCGTTCAGACCCCGATGCGTCCGTCTCGTTTGCGTGTCCGAGGACGTCGAGTTGCAGGCTGCACCCGAAGACTTTGGCAAAATCGCCAAGGTGTTTTTGCACCCCCCAGACTTCGATGTGGCAGTCCTGAGCCGCGGTGATATGCAAGATGGCATGCTTCGCATCTACGGCCTCAAACTCGGCATGGGTGACGTGTCCGGTTTGACCACGGTCAAGATTTTCCGCCAGCCGCAACAACATGCTCAAAGGCCGCACGATCTGTTGCGCCTGCTTGTTCAGCGCTGCAAACGCCGGGTGTTTTTTGCGCGGCAGCGCTTTGCGATGGTACAGCGCCATGGTGGCCATGATCGCCACTTCCGTCTGGTCGAAGCCAAGCAAATCGGCGTTGCGGATGAGATAGTAGGTATGCGCTTGATAGTTGCTATACGTCAGAAACGCGCCAATATGGTGCAGCAGCGCGGCGTATTCCAGCAGTTCGCGCTCCCAGGCGCGCAGTCGGTGAAGCTTTGCTTTGCGGCCACTATCAAACAAGGCCAACGCCAGGGCAGCCGTGATGCGCGCATGTGCCTCGTCAAATTGGCAGGCGCGCCCCAACTGCAAAACACTCCGCCGGCGTACGGACATTTCCTCCACGAATGGCGCATGGCCATGCTTCACGAGATAGTCCACGAGCAGGCCGTCGCGCAGACCGCGGTCCGTAATGCGGATCTCGGTCAGCTTTAATTCCTGCATGAGGGTATGCAGAATCGCCGCCCCGCCCATAATAATGTCCGCCCGAGCCGGATTCAGGCCCGGCACTTTGCGGCGTTCCGCCATCGGGAGCGACCTCAAGAGGGTCACGACCTGTTCGAGGTGGCGGGCGGTCAAGACGTCGTCCGGCTGCCGGGGCCGTTTGTAGAACATCCGTGCGGCGATGTCCGCCAAGTTCTCGATCGTCCCAGAGCTGCCCATGCTGAGGTCAATTCGATACGCACGCAGCTCACGCAAGGTGTGGACCAAATTGTGTTGCACATAGCGTTGCAACCGGCCGTAGGCCTTGGCGGACACCGGACCGTCGGCATCGGGCAGAAAACGGTTAGTGAAGCGGATCGCGCCCAATTTGAGCGAGTTCAAGTAATGATACTGCTGCTGGGTGCCAATGGTGACCTCGGTACTGCCGCCGCCAATGTCGATGAACAACGCCTGCTTCCCGTCCAAATGTATGCCGCTGGCGACGCCGAGATAGATCAGGCGGGCCTCTTCCAATCCCGACACGACCCGGACATCCAGTTGCGCCTCGTGCTGTAAGCGGTGTAGAAAAACGCCCTGGTTTTCCGCTTCGCGCGTGGCGGCGGTGGCCACGGTGATGATCTCCGCGGCCCCGGCGGAGCGGGCCCGCGTGGCAAATTGTCGGCAGACGAGCACGGCGCGGCCGATGGCCTCAGGCTGCAAGTGTTGATTGGCAAATTCCCCTTCGCCAAGGCGCACGGTCTGCTTGAGCTGCGTCAGAACCGTGTAGGAATGGTTAGGATGAATCCGGACCACCAGCAGACGAATCGAATGGGTCCCGATGTCGATAAAGGCAACGAGACGCGCCTCCGGATCAGTCGATGATGCAACCATAGGCTTCCTAAGCCACGGCGACCCAACGGGCATCAAGCACGCGGCAACGATGGGAACGTCTTCGCAACAGGCTCATGTCTATTTATTTTTTATCCTAATTGCGTTAGGATCCCGTTAATTTCTATGCTATCTTCTTCTTGCTATTCTTGCAAATGCGGGTGTTCGTCCCCAACAACACGCAGACGAGCGGCCGTAAAGCCTCCATCTTCTCGATTGTAATCAGTTGCAGGACTTCCTTACACAGGCGTGGAGCCCATGCCTATCGCCACCAGCTTGGTCTAAAAAAGAGGACGGTAGCGGCGTGACGACTCTGGCAGTATTTCATATGAAAGGCGGAGTTGGCAAAACCGCCACAGCCGTGAACCTCTCGTACCTTGCGGCCCAGACCGGGGCCAACACGCTCATCTGCGACCTGGATCCGCAGGGGGCGGCAACCTACTATTTCCGCGTCAAGCCGCGCGTGCCATCCGGCACGAAGGCCGTGACCCAGGGGGGCAAGCATCTCGATCGCAGCATCAAGGGCACGGATTACGAGCATCTCGATCTCTTGCCAGCGGATCTCTCATACCGGCATCTCGCCATGGCGTTGAATAAGGTCAAGCGCTCGGCACAGCGGCTCAGCAAGAGTCTCGAACCGCTGCAGGATGACTATGCCTATATTATTCTCGACTCTCCCCCCGATCTCTCGCTACTGGCCGAAAATATCGTCCTGGCGGCCGACCGGCTTCTCGTCCCGGTCATTCCATCGACGCTTGCCATACACGCCTACGAGCAACTCCTCACGTTTATGCGCAAAAAACGGTACAACGGAGACAAAATCGTGGCGTTCTTCTCGATGGTCGAGCGGCAAAAAAACATGCATCGCACCCTGATGCAAGCGACGCTGGAGCGCGATCGGCACTTTTTACATAGCACCATTCCGTATACAGCTGACATCGAAAAAATGGGGCTGTATCGTGAACCCGTCGCAGCCTTCGCGCCGCGCTCAGTGGCGGCGCAAGCCTATCACCACTTATGGAAGGAACTGCAAGCGAGGCTAGCAAGATGAAAGCGTTCGAACCGCCTGCGGGATATGACGTACACCGGCTTTTCAGGGCGTTACACGACAGTTATCGCATCAAAATCGAACCGCCTTGCCGTGATCAATACGCCTACTACGATACGTTTGACTGGCGCTTGTTCAATAAATCCCTCGTCTTCTCGTGTACCGAGCGCCATGCGGTCTTACAGTCACGTGATGATGAGGCGATACGCTGTCGTACGGAGATGACGTCCCCACCGGTTGTGCTTGCCGATATTCCGCCAGGTGATCTGTATGAACGTCTGGCGCCTGTCATGGGAATCAGAGCGTTTCTGAAATTGTCGGACCTGGCCTCGCACATCGAGACCATACGGATAGTAGACCGCAATGAAAAAACGGTCGTGCGCCTGGCCGTCGAACAGCACAGCATCGTGCGCGAGCAAGGTCTTGAGCCCCTGCTGCTGCGCGTCTGTCTCAAGCCGGTCAGGGGGTATGCCAAGGCTGCCAAGGACCTGGGGCGCTGGCTGCACCAACAGGGCTTTACCCCATCGCCCGATACGATCTACGCGCAGGCGCTAGCCGCCATCCCCCGCACGCCCAATGATTACACCTCGAAAATTCGGGTGCAGCTCGATCCGATGATGCGCGCCGATGCCGCCGTCAAAACCATTTTGTGTTTTTTGCTCGACGTCATGCGCCGTAACCAAGCCGGCATCATCCAGGATATCGATACGGAATTTTTGCATGATTTTCGCGTCGCCATCCGTCGCACCCGTTCCGCCCTCGGGCAAATCAAGCACATCTTCCCGGCGTCCGTCACGGGCCGGTTCAAGCGCGATTTTGCCTACCTGAGTCATATCACGACGCCCCTACGCGACTTGGATGTCTATCTCTTGCAGCAAGGGGCCTACAAAGCCAAGCTGCCGGATCACCTCCAAGATGACATCGATCCGTTATTTGCCTACTTGCAGCAGCAGCGTAGCAAAGTCTATGCCGCCTTGGTACGGGCACTACGCACGAAAAAATACACCGAGATTCTGGCCAGATGGGAGCGCTTTCTGACCACCCCAGATCCTGCGGCCGATACCGCGCCGTACGCGGCGCAGCCGATCTTGACGGTGGCGACGAAACGGATCCGGAAAAAGTGCCGTGCGGTTATCGCCCTCGGCGCCGAACTGCTCGAGAGCGACGATGAGCAGAGATTGCATGGCCTCAGGATCGAGTGTAAAAAGCTGCGCTATCTGCTGGAATTTTTTACCAGCTTGTTTCCTGACGAGCAGACTCTCACCATGATCAAGAATCTGCGCAAATTGCAAGACAACCTAGGGGAATTGCACGACCTTTATGTGCAGCAACAAGAACTCCATGCCTTTGCCGATCAATACGCCACCCCAGACCCGCAGACGCGAAAAACGCTGCGGGCGATCGATAGTCTGATCGGCATCCTCGATGCGGACAAGCAGACCGTCCGAGCCGCCTTTCCCGACCTGTTCAAGGCTTTCGCCGCTGGCGCCTCACACACGCGCTTTGCGACGCGTCGTGCCCCCTGACCTCGTACGCTCTCTCCCTGCCGTCGAGGCATACATGATGTTTGAAGTGGCGGAAGGAGGCCACACACTTTGACGTCAATGCGATTTTCCTCTACCAAACGATTGTTTGATTTGTTATACTTTAAAAACGCAGGCGGTCATGATCCGCCTGCGCAGGTTTGTCAATGGACATCGAGCTGTCATAGGAGAATTCATGCTACGGACATTCGTCATCACATTTCTGATTTCCGCGGCGGGCTATGCCGCACTGGACACACTGGTTCGAATGATGGTGCAGTAAGACGATTTTGCGAGACTATGCCGGAACTTCAGGAAGGATCGATTAGTCGCAATAAGCCACGCTCGTCAGCTCCTGCGTTTCCATACACATAGCCGTCAAGGTTCTGCCCCAGGCGCACCCGGTGTCTAATGCATAGATGCCGGGCGCCGTATACCACCCCAACGCCGACCAGTGCCCAAAGATAATGGTTTGATCCGCCGAGGCCCGTTCTGGCTGCAGAAACCACGGCAAGTAGGGGGCCGGCTGCGTGCCGGGCAACCCCTTGTACGCCAGGGCCAAACGTCCCTCGGCATCGCAATAGCGTAGCTTGGTCAAGCAATCGGTGACGTACCGGAGCCATGGCCAGCGTTCGTGCGCCTCAGAGTCGTCGGCCGTGGCGGCGCCAACGAGGTGGTCGAGAGCGGTCAGATACGACGGGCCACGCAATCGCGCCTCCACCTCGGCAGCGTGCGTGCGCGCCATGGCGGGCGTCCACTGCGGCGGTAGACCGGCATACACCAGAATGGCCCCCAGCGAGACATCGTGATGCAGCAGCGGCCGGTGCCGCAACCACGTCAATAACGTGTCGCGATCGGACGCAACGAGTACACCGTCTAGCGTATCCGTCGGCTTCCATCCTGCCCGCCCATACGCCACCGCCAGCAAATGCATATCATGGTTGCCAAGAACCGTCACGGCACGATCTCCCAATGCCTTCACAAAACGCAGCACGTCGAGCGAGCGCGGCCCGCGGTTGACGAGGTCTCCGACAAACCAGAGCTGGTCCCGTGTGCGATCAAAGGCAATGGCATCGAGAAGCGTTTGTAAGGTCGCAAAACACCCTTGCACATCCCCAATCGCGTAAATCGCCATACGTCCCCATCTCCTGCCGCCGCGGCAAAAGGCGCACAGCGCCGTGCAACGCCTACGGATTCTCTAATGCATAGGCCAAGAGTTTGGTGGTGAGACCGCGTGCATACGCAGCCTCCTGCAGTTGGGGATCAAGCCCAACGGCGCGGGTAAAATCCGCGTGCGCCTGCTGATACGCACCGACGCGTCCGTAGGCCAAACCACGATTCACAAAAGCCCAAGTATGACGTGGGTGGAGTTGTATCGTTTTGCTAAACGCCGTAATGGCATCCGTATACTGCCGCATGTGAAAAGCGGTGATGCCTTCGGCGAACCGTTCGGCCGCAATCCGCCGCAGCTCGCGCACCGTTTCCGGGGCCTTCTGTAAACAGTAACACAGCAGAGAGGAACGGATCCCGGCTTCCGACGTTACCGGTCCCTCACGGTATAGCGGTTTCATGTTGTCCAGGAATGCTCGCGCCTTCTGCGGCGTGAGCGCCGGCATCGCCATCGCTCTCATCCCCTCTGCTTGTGGCGCTGTGGTGGCAACGGATGCCCGCATGCCGCCTGCCATGATAGACTGCGCCAGGATCGCGAGGCTGATCACGATGTATCCCACCATCAGGAGAGGAGAGAGCGGCCATCCGGCGGCGCGTACGAATACGCCGACGACCACAAAACACACCGCGATGGCCGCCGCGCCAATCGTATAGAGCCATAACGGTACCGGTAGCGCATCGTGCTGGCCAAAATCATGCGCGGCAATCGTACTGGCCAAGCCGAGCATGCCAACGAACGTGATGACTCCTGCCGTCCAGACCTTGCGTGACACGTCTCGCCTCCTACGAATCTGAGCAGTAAAACGCTCAAAGCGCTCGGGAAAATGATGTACGAAGTATGGACCTGTGGCCATGAGCACAGCCAGCCAGGCAGAGACCATACCGAGAACAGCCAGCTGACGTCCCACGATTCGCCAACGCTGCAGGAAAATCGGACGTATGACAATAGGCATTTGATGTGACGCAGTACATGGGCGCTTGATGTCGCGGTTCTCCCCTCCACCGGAACGTTTTAGAAGGCTCGGAGCGGTATTTTAACATACGGGAGAAGGGAAATCGATCTGCCCCTCTATCCACTGCCATAGCTTCGTTTTCGCTTGACACTGCAAGAGAGATTCAGTAGCATTCATGGTAAGGTGAATCTCAGCGTTTTGGCGTGTTTCTCCAACATGTCGAGGCAAATCTACGCGTCAAGACGAAGGGGTTTTGATGAAGGGATTCACCAGAACCTGACAAGCTAAGCAATCAATGGGTGTCATTCGCTCTGCTCCAATTCGACTCACACAAAACCGCTTCCGCCATATTGGTGATGTCAGCACCGCCAGGGCATTAGCCGCCTGGTGGCTGCTAGTGTGTTGCCGTCGCCTCGGACACCACCTGCAGTCCTCCCAACGCCGACATCACCTGGCCGCTCTTAACGCTGCTTATCGTTCTTCCTTTTGCTTGGTCACCCCGTTTCCTGCCAGTGCTGGATGGCTGGCGCATCTCTCCGGCGCGTTCGCCTCCTTCCTCGCCTGCTGTCGTTACTTCATCACGTCTTGTCATGGCAACACAAGTCCATGGTGTTGCCACCGCAAACGTACGCCCAACCTGAAGGAAGGATTCAAGATGCGCCAATCCTATGCGAGAAGATATCACGTGACGCCACTCGGTACGCATCGTATCGCAGGCATGATCCTGCTGGCGGGGGTCATCGCCTTGGCACGGCCAGCCGGCACGGAAACCCATCAACATGCTGCTGAACATGACCATTCGACGCATGAACATACCGACATCTGCACAAAGTGTATTTCGCCACGGAGATTGGAGAAGAATAACGCAGTACGTTGACGTAAAGGATGGTTGTCATGCATGATCGTTTCCGCTCCGTCATTCCCATATGTGCTATCCTATGGCTGGGGGTGACGAGCCTGATCCTACTTTTTCCGGCCTTACTGTTGGCCCACGGTACATTGATCCGTGCGGATCCCGCAGTCAATACGCACGTCTCCCAACTCCCCAGTGAGATTCGCCTGTGGTTTAACGAGTCCGTCGAACGCCGCTTCAGTCGTATTACCGTTCATCGGGCCACGCGGGATGCGGCGACGGGCGAGCTCCAACCTCAGGAACGTATTGATGCCGGCTTGTCGTCGGGACCCCGTGTCACACGCGAACTGGCCGTCATGTTGCCCGAAACCCTGCCGCTAGGTCTGTATCTGGTGCAGTGGAAGGTGCTCTCAATCGATTCGCATCGCACGACGGGCAAATTCACACTGACCTACGATCCACAGGCAGCGGCTGCTCGTGAGGCGGATAAAGCCAAACCAACCCCCTAGAGGCGATATGTAGTCACTATGTATGCTGTGCTCAAAGCCGTTCATTATGTCTCGCTTTTACTGTTAGGCGGTGGTCCGGTGTTCTGGCTGGCGGTGTGGCGGCCGATCTATGGCAACCCGGTCGATCAGGTCACCACACACATGGCGTCGCGGGTACGCTTTGGCGTCATCCTTGGCGCCATCGTGTTCGTGATCTCAGGGTTTGCTGAGGCGGTCCGTGCGGCCAGCCAGGTTGTCGATTCCACGATCACAGCGGAACTCTGGTTCTTCCTCTCGGCCTCACACTATGGGCAAATGAGCCTTCTCAAGGTCATGTTGACCCCTGTCTTTGTGGGTGTATTCCTCTTCACCTACCGGCGTTCCTCAACCCTTGCCATAGCATGCACGGGTGGTGCCGGTCTGGGTGTCCTCTGCACCATTAGCCTCACCAGCCATGCCGCGGCTCGGCCTGACCTCATGCCGTTATGCAGTGATATCGTGCATCTGCTGTCTGCAGTGATCTGGGGAGGCGGCTTGCTGTACTTTGCCGCTCTACCCTGGCGTCTTCTACGTACCGATCTCGAACGGCACACACGCCCCATGGGGCGGCTGGTGGAGCGTTTTTCCTCCCTGGCCATGATCGCCACACTCGCCATCGCCGCGACAGGCGCCGTTGCCGCCTTTCTGCATGTTTATGGACCCGAGGCACTCACGGTCACCCCATATGGACGCACCCTCCTAGGCAAGCTCATGATGTTCGGCCTCGCCCTGGGTATTGCCGGGGTGCATCTCCTGGTTATCGGCCCGGCACTCCAACGTCAGGCGCGGCGTTTTGTGTCAGCCAGAGCGACCCGATTGGTGCAGCGTCTGCAGCGCCTAGTGCAGGCCGAGGCTGGCCTCGTCATGAGTGGCATGGTGCTTGCCGGGGTATTGACGACCTTCAACCCTGCCGACCGGCCTGGGCATATCGTCTACCAAGACTGGCGGCAGCAAGTGGGGGCGATGCAGATGCGCTTCTCCATGGCTCCGACCAATGAAACGGGGGGCGTCTTATTCGAGGTTTCGCTGCAGCAACCAAATGGCGTGCCGGTTCCGCACGACACTCACGTGTCGCTTTACATGCGCATGATTGACCACGACATGGGGCTTTCCGACATGGTGGCAACGCCGGTTCGCCCTGGACTCTATACCGCGTCCGGCCTGGTCAGCATGGCCGGAGACTGGCAAGTGGAGGTGCGCATTCAACTGCCCCAAGCGCCTGCCATGCACACGACGCTTGACTTCGAAGCGCCCACCGGCGCGCTCGAACTTGGACGCGTCCGCCGGTTCGACCTCTCGGCCATTCCCTTTTCCTGGGTGAATGGGCTTTCGTTTATTCTAGGTGGCCTTTTAGTCAGTCTGGCCCTGTTTACGATATGGGCCAGCAAGCAAGGCAAACTGCCGCTACAGGCAACCCCTTTCGGCCTTCTACTCCTGGCGTGTGGTGGGGCGCTCGGCTTGCGTGTCGTCCTCGTGGATGCCTACCCCACCACGTATATCAAAAATTCGGTGCCGTTTCAGGCCCCGGTGGTGCAACGCGGCGAAGCGTTGTTCCGGACGCATTGTGCTGTGTGTCACGGCCAGAAAGGCCGTGGCGATGGGCCAGCCGCTACCGGCCTCAATCCGAAACCTGCCGATCTCACAGCGGCCCACGTTGACGATCACACCGACGGGGATATCTTCTGGTGGCTGACCTATGGCATTGCTGGCACGGCGATGCCCATCTTCGAGCATACCCTGTCCGATATCGAACGTTGGGAACTGATCCGCTTTATACGTAGCCTCCGGCATGGGGTGCCAGAAACCGCCGTGTTCTTCATTGGGCCAGCGGACACGGTTGCCGAGCCGCGTCCTGAAAATCCGGTGGCGGCTGTGTCCACTCCAATGCGAAATCGGACGACAGCGCCTGCAAGAAGGCAATGAGTTCCCGCTTCTCCTGTGGCGTCATCTGCACTGGATCCAGGGCTGGGTCCAACCTCCCGACGATATCGTCACTCGGAGACGACGTGATACGCACATAATGATCGAGCCAGGCATCTAGAGTCGCAACTCATTACAATTGAGGAAGCCCACAACGATCATGAGGGCAAGCTTGGCGCAACCGACTCTCTGCATACGATTTTCTCTATGACCCGACAGTTCCCGTCCTCCTATTTTCCACCGCAGCGTCCCGACAGCGCACAACACAGGCTATTGGCTCCTACTCGGTGATACTTGGTAGGCAATATCAAAATCACAGTCATGATCAGACACCCCCAAAAGGATCCCAGACGCATGCGACGATTTGATATTGATACGATCGTCTCAAACATGAGCAATGGGACCGGATGTCGCCATGCTGCGATGCGGTGATATGCTCGGCCATAAGGTTACTGCTTTATGAACAAGCTTTTACGTACTTTTTTGCCGATGCTATGTGTTGGACTGTTATGAGGTTTGCCATACACCTCCTCGGCCATTCCCCTCGGAAAATACCAACTCGGCAGCCACCCGGGTGGCAGTCAAAATCCACCACCTTATGGGCTGCGGTTGGATAATGGCTCCAACGTCTGGACATTTGACTTTAGTCATCCCGACAGCAACATGATGATGGTCTATAACAACGAAGAAATCCGAATTTTTGGCACGACCCAAGGGGGTAGAGACAATGGTAATGCATGGGCCGCGAACTCAATCGATACCTTTGTTCTCGATTTCACCTATGACGTGAGCGACTTTATCGAGGTTGCTAATGGCGGCGTGGACGACACGAGAGTCATGAATGGTCACCATCAGAACTTCGGCATGCTGACCCGCCAGAGTGATGGGATGCAGTGGGACCTCCGGAGTCATGCGAACAGCAGTGGTCTCGAACTGCAGCTGGGTGATCGGAACGGTTCGGGACACCGCGGTTTCAATGGTATTTCCGGCTGGGGCTGGCTGGACTATCGCGCCCATGTTCCTGGGCAAGGCATCGATGCAGGTTGGGTTGAGGTGACGAACCACCCCTCTGACACGGGATGCTGCAGCGACTTCTTGTTCACCGCCGTGCAAACGCCAGAACCCAGCATGCTATCCTGGATGGGTTTGGGTTTAACTGCGCTCATCCTGCTCCAGAGGAAACGGCTATAGGGTGTGTGGCCCGCCCCAAAGCACCCAGCGCCAGGAGGCTGGGTGCCGCGCGCATGGCAGACACCGAAACCCGCTAGCATCGCCGCTACAGGCATGCTAGAATCTTGCCCGAATGGAAAATGGCGACCCGTGTCCTGAATGCTTCCTCTATGCTCGGTACATCATGGAACGTAATACACGCCAGCGCGAGGCTATCCGACAGGCATTTGAAGAAACCGACCGGCCCCTGGGCCCTAAAGAAGTCCTCCAGGCTGCTCAGAGCAATACGCCGGGTCTGGGCATCGCCACGGTCTACCGGACGCTCAAAGCCTTGACGGCGGAAGGCTGGCTGGCGCCGGTGGAACTGCCGGGTGAGCCGCAACGCTATGAAATCGCTGGCAAGGGCCACCACCACCATTTCCGCTGCCGCACCTGCGACCGGGTGTTCGAAATCGACGGCTGCCTCACCAATTTGAAGTGTCTCGTGCCCCATGGTTTCCGCATCGACCGGCACGAGGTCGTGCTCTACGGCACGTGCAACACATGTGACGAGACGACATAATATAGACACGCCGATGCATACATTGGCGGTGTCCGACATCGTTACGACTATGACTCTAGAAACGGCAACGCCCCACAACCATCGCGCAGAGCGATGGCGTGGGGCGTTGCCTGATGATCTATTGAGACTGGCTGTCGCTAGTGTAACGCGGCCAGGACATCCCGCGCTTCTTTTGCCCCGATAAAGTCTTGATGCAGTTGTAATGCCTTCTCTAGATTCGCTTTGGCCAGTTGAGTATCCCCATTTTTGTGGTACGCCATATCCAAGTGATAATGGACCGATGGGTTCTCATTTAGATGCTTCACACTGTCTTGCAATAAGGCAATCGCCTGCCTATAGAGGTGCTTTTTGTAATAGATCCAACCCAGTGTATCTGAAACGGATGGGTCTTGAGGAAGTTCCTCTTTAGCGGTTTGCGCCAGAGCCAGGGCAACATCGATATTCCCACCATGTTCAGCATAATTCCACGCGAGATTGTTCGCTGACGGGGCAAAGCGCGGATTGATGTCAAGTGCTTTCTTATACTGGTCGACCGCTTGCTGATACTGGCCTTGGATGTCGTACAGCACCCCTAGAAGCATGTATGGGGGAAGAAGAGAGCTATCGTTGGCGATCACGTCCTCATATTGCTGGATAGCCTGATTATATGCGTGATTTTTGGCATACAGGTTGCCCAGATGGAGATAGGAGACCAGGACATTCTCATCTAGGTCGATCGCCTTGCGAAAGGCATCTTCTGCCTTTACGTCCTCTTGCTGGGCGAAGTATAGTTCACCTAGGAGATTGTAGAGATGCGGATTGTCAGGGCTTTTCCGGATGTGCGCCAACACCCGGGTAACAGCTCGATCATACTGCTTTTGAGCCGTGTGTAAGGCGACGATTTGCCTGAGCGCATCAAGGTACTGGGGATGGAGTGCCAGGGCTTGATCAAACGCTGCGAGAGCCTTGTCCGGGCGTTTTTGCATCCGGTAGGCGAGACCCAAATGGTAGTGGCCGGCCGGTGCTTGTAGCGCCTTCTCGGTCATCTCCTGAAACAGTGGGAGCGCCGCATCGGCGTCTTGCTTGCCCAAATAGGCACGTCCCAACAGGAGGTACGCCTGCAAAGACCGCGAGGGCTGTTGCACAATCTTCTTGACTTCTTCGATCACGAGATCATACGAGTTCGAGTGATCGTACAGCTTCGCTAAGGCCAGGCGAGCGTTGGTGAAATGGGGGGCATAGGTGAGGGTTGTATGAAACGCGTTCTTGGCGAGCTGTAGCTGGCGATTCCGCACATAGGCGAGTCCCAGATAGTAGTGTGGGGCAGCCAAGCGTGGCGCGTCTTGCGTGACTTTTTCCAAGAGTGTGATGGCTTCAGATGTCTGCTGTCTGGCCAGGGCCAGCCGTCCTTTGAGATACCGGCCAATGGTATCTTCCGGGTGAGCCTGCAAAATGTCGTCAATGGTCTCGGCGGCCGCATCGAGATGGCGCTGATGCAGATGGGTTTCCGCGATCTTCTGCTTGGGACGCACGGCGTCCGGGGCGGCCTCTAAAGCGGCCTGATACGTGGCCAAGGCCTGCTGGAAACGTCGCGTTTTGACATAGAAATCCCCCAGTTCCAGGTGGGTTTGGGACGCCTTTGGCGCAAGTTCGATCGCGCGTTGATACACCTTCTCCGCGGCCTCGACTTGACCCTGTAAGGCATGCACTTTGGCGAGACCGAAGTGAGATGCAAGGCGTCGCGGTAGGTCTGTTCCGCCGTCTTGGGCTCCTTGTTCAGCACATACAGCATCGCTAAGTTATGGTAGATATGGAGACGATCAGGAGCCAGTTGGCGTGCGGTCTGCATCGTTGCAATGGCCTCCGCCATTTTCCCCTGCCCCGTATACGCCTGTCCTAACAAGACATGGGCGTCCACGTGCTGCGGCTCGTGGGCGAGGATCTGGTTGGCGGCATAGTGCGCCTCATCAAATTTTTTCGCAACGAGATACAATTCTCCCAGTTTGAGCTGCGCGTCGCGAATGCTGGGATCGAGTTCCACGCTTTTATAGAAGGCACGAAAGGCTCGCGGAAGGTTCTGGCGTGTTTCCGTTTTGAGATAGGCAAGACCGAGCTTGTAGTAGACTTGCGCATCATCAGGGGTATGTTTCAGTGTATTTTGAAACTCGATGACGGCCTCAGGATATTGTTCTTTGGCAAAGTAGTCGTTGCCTTTTTGCCAATGGGCTGCTTTTTTTGCTTGCACATTCCCGCCACAGCCAGATGTGGCAAGGATCACACCTAGGAAAAAAGCACATGGAACAAGATGACGATATGGAATCTTCTGGAAAGCTTTCATGGGTTTCCTTCATGTTCTATGAATATTAGCAGTTAGAGTCGAGAGGAATGTGACCGTCTCGATGACACGTCGTATCCACGAGGCCAGCCGGAAGAGAGGGCGCCGAAGGCAAGGAGCGGCGCAGCATTATCGGTTGAAACAAGAGAAACGATAAGTATTCTGGATTCACCTCAGAGCAGGGCTCCCGGCTGTGCCGGTGGCCATCAACATCGCTGCCTGGGGTGTGGGTGCAAGTTGGCGCAAGCGTTCATGGCGACGCCACGACTGAGTTCGCAAGCCTCTGCAGCCCAAAAGGCCGGACGTCCTAACGGAGCGATCCGGCCTTTTCATGTACTTACGAATTGAGACAACAAAGGCCGGAGCAGTCCTGTAAAAGGCTCCGGCCTTTGTGTTGTGTGCGGCACGCCTAGACAGGGAAGCTACAGTCTGTTGTCGTCACGAGCGAGAGGAAGGCGACACACCGTTTAGCCCGAAGTTCCTCCCGTGATTCGGCGACAACTTGTTGAAATAAAAACTCAAAAGCCTGAAACGAATTGACCT
>CBCXVS010000181.1:0-16215 GCA_965178525.1 uncultured bacterium
CCTCCGCCTATTCTGCCAGGGGAACTTCGGTCTAGCCTGTTCGGGCAGGCCCCTCTAGGATGTAGGGAGCAATCGATAGATGAATTCTCAAGGCCTTTTGGCAAGGAGACGACCCATGCCAACGCCTATTGCTCCCCGCATCACTTTATCTCAAAACGCCCGGACAGACCTGCAAGCTTTAGCCCGAGCCCATTCCACACCGCAATCGCTGGCCCGACGCGCTCGCATTATCTTAAGAGCGGGCGAGCCGGACCGCCCCACCAATCTGAAAATCGGCCGTGAGATGGGCTCTTCCAACCTCATGGTGGGCAAATGGCGACGGCGCTACCGAGACCTGGGTTTAGCTGGCCTGCAAGATGCCTCTCGCCCAGGACGCCCGCGCACAATCGCCTCGCCTACTCGGGTGCAGGTCATCTCGGTGGCCAGCACCTTGCCCCACGAACAGGACCGTGCCGTCACTCGCTGGACCTTGGACGAGATCGTGACGACCTTGCTGGAGGTCTTCAACACCGACTCAATTAGTCGCTCAAGCATCTGGCGCATTCTTCAAGACGTCGATCTCAAGCCGCACAAGAGTGAGTACTGGCTCAATAGCCACGATGAGGACTTCGATGCCAAGGCCCAAACCATTTGCCAGCTTTACGCCAAAGCGCTGGAAGTCTATGAGCAAGACCAGTTGTTGATCTGCTGCGATGGAAAAACCGGCATGCAAGTGCTTGAACGAAAAGCCCCCACCAAGCCTGCCCAACCGGGCTGGCGAGAGCGCCGCGAACATGAGTACATTCGCCATGGCACGCGCGTGCTGATCAACTCGTTGGCGGTGGCGACCGGCCAGATCGCCTGGACTCTGGGTGCCACGCGCAAGGCCCTTGATTTTGTGGCCCATCTGCAACAGGCGTACCACACCTTACCCCGCATGAAGCGCTATGACTGGGTGATGGACAACTTGAATACCCACTGGAGCCTGGACGTCTGCCGCTTGGTGGCGCGGTGGTGCCGGGTGCGCTTTGAGCCGCACAAGCTCAAAAAAGGCGCTCAACGCCGGGCTTTTCTGAGCGATCCAACTCACCGCCATGTCTTTCATTTCACCCCGAAGCACGGCTCTTGGCTCAATCAGGCCGAGTTGTTCTTTGGTGTGTTGCACCGCTGCTTTTTGGCCCGTGGCAGCTTTACCAGTATCAAGGACTTTGAACGCCGCTTAGAGCGTTTTTTGACCGATTACAATGCCTGTTATGCCCATCCTTACCGTTGGACTTACACCGGTGAACCGCTCGTGCGCGACACGCCGTTCAGCCGCACCCGGCGTCAGCAGCGTCAGGGACGGGCTGGTTTTAGCCCCCACCCCAAGCGATTTGATCGGCTCTTCTATTCGCCAAGGCCTTACCAGCGACAGGGTAGCATAACTTATAAGGGACTTACGAAATGCTCTACTAGTGAGACACGTCTGCCAATATGTCCGAGGCTACAGGCCATAGCGCTGCCGGGCAGCATCTAGAATCGTCTGAATCAGCGTGGGATAATCCATGCCCGCGGCAAAGGCCGAACGGGGCAGCCAATAGGTGGGATCGATACCCACAATGGGATTGAGTTCCAGGACTTGCGGGATGCCATCGGCGCCCACCCGCATATCAATGCGTCCCCAATCTCGGCATTCGAGTGCTTGGAAAGCCCACAGCGCCGTGTCTTGCAGCGCTGTGGTCAGAGCTGCGGGAATGTCCGCAGGACAGACGGATGTGGTCAGGGAGACGGGCACATCCAGCTCACCCCCATCCTCGGTACGTAACCCAATCCGTTCTTTATCCGCACTCAACCGATAGGCCAGCGGCTCCACAATGCGCTGTCCCTGCGCCCGCGCCAATCGCCGGATCACTGGGTCATCCGGTTGGAAAAGGGTGATGGGGCGCGGTCCGGAAAATAACACTTCGATGACCGGTAAGGCGCGAGGCGGTGTATTGCCGAGGACCGGCACGGTAAACTCGCGCCCGTCGATGAAGGTTTCGACAATGACGGGCTGGTTATAGGTCCGTGTCACAAACGCCATGCGCTCGGCCAGCGCCGCCGGCGTCTCGACGACTGAGTCGTACGAGAGCCCCATGCTCGATCCTTCGTGCAGCAGCTTGACGATGAGCGGAAAGGTCAAAGATGTGAGATCGACGGCTTCCGGCTGCGTTGCGACCTGAAAAGCCGGGGTGGGGATACCGTGCCAGGACAAGATTTCTTTAGCTTTCCCCTTGTGCAAGCACAGCGCCAAGGTCAACGGACCGGAGCCAGTGTAAGGAATATCCAGCATTTCCAGCATCGCCGGGATGTGAGACTCGCGGTCTTCTCCGCGAATGCCCTCGGCAATATTGAACACGAGATCCACCCCGCTGCGGCGCAACCGCTCATAGGCATCCACATCGGCTTCAATCAGGATCACCTCGTGTCCATGCACAGCAATCACTGCGCGCAATGTCTCAATCGTCTGCGCCGAGTCGAGTTCCGCCGTCCGGTCAAGCGGGGTCTGCAGCAGCATGTCAAGGCTGATACCATTATAGACGAGAGCGATTTTCAGACGTCACTCCTTCTGCAGCACGTGCGTGATACGGGGCCGCACAGGCGACTAACGCATCGTACCATGCTTGGCCAAACACATAGACCAACTCGCGCTCAAAATTCTGGTACACGTACGACGACCCGGGAATGGGTTCGGTCAGACAGCGCTTGTTCGCGTAGCTCTCCGACTCTTCGGTAAAATGGCGGGTGGCTTCGGTATGGACAGTGAGCAGAAATTGTCCCGTGTAGAGCGGCACCAGGGCCAGAGGCCAAAACCAGCAATCGACGGGTTTGACATCGAGATACGACAGACCGGCCTGCGCCGTATACGCATGGATCGCACACCGCACCTGGCCTTGCACGCCATTGTGGTGTAGGGTGCGAAAGATACATTGATCGCCCCAAATGGTGTGCATCTTGGCAAAATCCATGGCCTGCCCGGCCTGTTTTCCCACCGTCGCCTGCGCCGTCTCGGCAAATGTCTCTTCTGGGTGCTCCTGGCCCTTTTGCCGCCATAACTCTTTGACGATAAACTGGCCTTCTTGACTCATATGCGGCAAAATGCCGTGTAAATGCGCCGCAATACGTTGCCGTTCGTCCTCGGAGATAAATACCACGGGGCCACGGCAACAATCGCCATACGCCGCCAGTTCGTTGTAAAAGGTAAAGCCATAGTCGTTGAGCGGGTTCGGCAAGGACTTCATGGTGAGGCAGTGCGCCCCATCACATCCATAGGGACGTAACAGAATATTTTTCACATCGATGATGATATCGTCAATCTCGACCGTCTCGATCTGTTTGATATAGTGAATGGCAGGGGTTTTCTCAAAAAAACTTCGCAACTTGTCGCGAAACATACTCGCTCCTCTCACCGCTGCGGGAGTAGAAAGCGCACCGTAATGGTTCCCCATTGCTCCTCTTGCGGTTCGTGCGGCGGCAGCGGCGTAAACCGCCATCCTTCCAGGTAACGGATCGCCGCTGCTTCTAGGGCCGTATCGCCCTTCCGCACCGGCAACACCCGGCTCACCACGCCATCAGGGCGGACCCAGAATTTGAGGACGATCTCGCTTTCGGCACGGACGATGACTTCCGGCGGCTCGGGCTGCGACACGGGCTCCCGTGTGGCCACGGGGCCTTGAATACCGAACTGGGGCACGGGCGGCAGCGCCGGCTGCTCTGGCAATGCGGCAGGAAGTGGCGGGGTGAACAGGGGTTGCTGCAGCTCCGGCCAGGCCAAACGGCTAGGGCTCTGTTTGTCGCCCAGGCGAACCTGTCCCAAGCCGATCTGTTTCTGTGGCGCCTCCGGCTGCCCCGGTACGAGAGACGACGGTTCCAGCAGGGCGGCCACCACCTCTGCCGTACCCGGCTCCGGCAGCGGCAACGATGCCGCCAAATCCTCGGTGTGCGTTCGGGCCGGCAGGTGCAGCTCCGGCATGGCAAGCTGCATCGAGACGCCCGCACTCACATCCTCGATCGCCCCATCAATACGCGGCATGTTGGGCTGCGCGATTTTATCGGCGTCATAGGTCGGAATGTTCGGTGGGGGTGGCGGTGGCTGCGGTGACGGTGGCAACTCCGGCGGTAGCGGCCGCAAGACCTGCGGCTCGGGAACGTCCGTTTCGACCAGCTCGACATCGCTCGGCGCCGGTTCCAAGCGCAAAGGCTGCCATGATGGGGCTGGGAGCAAGAGGAGAAAGCCGAGGTGTATGCCGATTGACGACACACACGCCACAAGCACATGGAGGCGCATGATCCCCCTCTATGGCTGCTGAAACGGCGGCTTGGGGGCTGTTGCAATCGCCAACCGTTGAATCCCAACGAGCTTCGCCATGTCCATAACGTCCACGACACGCCCGTGTTGCACGTGGGTATCGGCTTTGATCACAACCCGGATGCCCGGTTGTGCATGGCGTGCCCGCTGCAACGCCGCCCGCAGGGTCTCAAGACTGACCTGTGCATCTTGATAATAGACAGCGCCATCCTGGGTTACCGTGATGATCACATCGCTTTCCCGGGGCTTTTGCGCTGAGCTACCCTGGGGCAAATCCACTTGAATCCCAGGCGCCAACACGAAGGTCGTGGTCAACATAAAGAAAATAACCAACATCAACACCACATCAATCAGCGGCGTCAGATCGAGCAGCACACGACGTGGGCGACCGCTGGATAATTGCATGTACAACTCGCTTCGAGGTTAGCGCTTTAAAATATTCAACAATCGCAAGGAGATGCGCTCGACTTCCAACACGACCGCCTCGGTCCGCCGAGCGAAGTAATTATAGGCAACGAGGGAAGGGATCGCAACGCACAGGCCGGCGACCGTGGTGATGAGCGCGTTATGGATGCCGGCTGATAGAATAGCGGCGTTGGTGACGCCACCTTCCTGGCTAATCGCTTCGAAGACGCGCAGCAGTCCAACGACCGTCCCCAACAAACCGAGAAAGGGCGAAATGCTGGCAATCGTGCCCAACGTGGTCAAGTACCGCTCCAAATGAGGCACTTCTTGCCGCCCATGATCTTCGATCAACTCTTTGATCTCCGCTTTTGGCCGGTCGGAGTTGAGCAGCGCCACCAGGATGAGGCGGGTCATCGGAGCGTTATGACGCTTGCAGAGCGTCGTCGCTTCGGGAATCTTGTGTTCCCGCAGGAGCTGTTCGATCGCATCCAGAATATCAAAACGGAACACATGCTTGCGCCGTAAACTCCACAGACGTTCGATGACGATAAAAAGCGCCAACGCCGAACAGAACACGATGGGGATCATCACCACCCCACCCTGTGCAATGAACCCTACCATCTGTGTTGTCATACCGGCCTTTCCCCTCGGGCAATTCTTATGGCGTGTGCGCTTTGTTTGTAGCATCTCCCCAATCGGCATGCAGCACCTGGGCCTCTTTTTCTTGCATCCTTATGATCGACATCCACTCCCTGCGATTTCCTGTTCAATCACTTGCTGCTGGTGTGCCGAAACCGCCTGTTGGCGCAGTTTGTCATAGACCGTCATGGCTTCTGAGCATTTGCCAAGGGTCACATAATTCCGGGCCGCCTGCCGTAGCGCTTCCGCAACCAAGCCTTTTTCATCCGGATAGATATAGGCCACACGGAGATAGGCATTGATGCCTTGCTGCAGGTCTCCGGCCAGGGTATGCGCCCGGCCAATTTGCCACTGCGCCTGAGCCGCAAGACGGCTCTCCGGCGCCTCGCGGACTTTTTCTAACACCTCGATGGCGTCTTTGGGCTGCTGCATATCTAACCAGGTGATACCCCACTGCAGCCAACTGTCGTAGCGGATCGGGTCGTTTGGATAGCGTCGCACGGCCTGGGCAAAGTACTGTTGCGCTTTGGCATACACCTTCTGCGCGTGTAACAGGCGTCCGGCTTCGTACAATCCGCGTGCCGCCAGCGGACTTTGCGGATAGACGTCTGCAATCCGGGCATAACGTTGTACGGCTTTGGACGCCTCTAGGGTTTCATATGCCTTGGCCTGCCCAAACAGCGCATCCGGTTTGAGGGTATCATCCCGCCCGCTCTGCAGCAGCGTCTCAAACGTGTCGATCGCCAGGCGTGGCTTGTCCGTGTCTAAATAAAGTTCCCCGAGCCGAAAACGCGCTTTATCCGCCAACGGCCGGTCCGCAAAGTGCTGCACCACGTCAGTATACGTGTCGATCGCCTCCTGTGTTCGCTTGCGCTCCTGATAATAGGCCGCCATTTGTAAGAGTAATGACGGGCTCAACGGATGCTCGGGAAAGGCCTCGATAAAAGCATGGCCTTCACGCAGAAACTGCGGGTAGTCCTCCAATTGATAATGGCTGAGCACCACACCATAGCTGGCGTCCGCCGCCACAGGTGATCGCGGATGGAGCAGGCCGACTTTGCGGTACGCAATCAGCCCTTGGCGATACGCCTTTTCATTGTAGTACGTATCGGCGATACGCAGCCGAGCCGTGGGCGCGTTGGCATGGTTGGGATGCGCCGCCGCAAAGGCATCAAAGACCTCTCGGGCCTCGGCAAAGCGATTGTGCTGAAACAGCGTCGTACCCAGGCGGTACTGGGCATCGAGCGCGGCCGCCGTGCCCGCGTACTGCTGTTGGACCTGTTGCAGGGCGGCGATAGTCTGCTCAACGTCCGCCTCGCTCCCTGTAAGCGGCGTCAGCCGCAATTGTGCTTCCGGCGCCAACCGGCCACGCGGATACGCCGACAGGTACTGTTCATACGCCTGTTGCGCCTGTTGCGTACGGCCGAGCTGGCGATAACTCTCTGCAACCCGATACATCGCATCGGCTCGCACCGTACTCTGCGGATACCGCTGCACCAGAGATTGAAACGTCTGGATCGCCTGTTCCCACTGTTGCAAGCGGAGATACACCCAGCCGTGGCCATAAAGCGCAAAATCATACAGCCGGCTCTGTGGGGACAAGCGTTTTGAGGTCTGCAGGGCAGCGCGATAGTCGCCGAGGTGAAACTGGGCTTCAGTCAGCCAAAACAAAGCTTCATCGCGATACGAGGACGCCGTATAGCGGAGTATGAACGCCTGCAAGACCTGAATCGCCTGCGCATATTCCGGTTGGTGATAGAGGGACAGGCCCAAACGAAACGCCGCTTTTTCACGTAAGGCAATATCGGCTTTTGGACGAATGTTGCGAAACGCTACGCTGGCTGGGGTATATCGGGCGAGCTGGTAGAGACACTCCCCGACCATATACTGCGCGACATCTCTTGAGGCGCGGGGCGCCTGCGTCCTGCGGGCCAACTGCCGATACCGGGTCAACGCGTCACTATAGGCTTGCTTGGCAAAACGTTCCCAGGCCAGTTCACTCCATGCCGATGCGATCAGAGGGCTCTCGGGGAAGTTCTGGCGTAAACGCTCGAGCTGTCGCCGTGCCGTCCTGAGTTTGCCTTGGCGCAGCGCGGCGGCGAAGCCCGTATAGAGCGCCGCCTCAGCATAGCGGGGCTCGGACGACTGCTTGTGCAGCCGCTGAAAGGCACACTGCGCTTGTACGACCTCGCCCTGCTTGAGCTGTGACCACGCGAGGCCGTACTGCGCCTCTGCAGCCATCGTACTCGCCGGGAAGGCTTTGAGAAAACTGCGATAGGCGCGGCGGGCCTCACGGTAACGGCGCATCTGGTACAGGCTCTCCGCATAGAGCAATAAGGCGCGTTCACGCAGCGCCGAGTTGGGATAGCGCTGTCCAAAGGCGCCAAATTCCTGTACGGCTTCAGCAAATTTGCCGTGCCGAAAGGCCACCTCGCCAGCCAGATAATGGGCATTTTCGATCGTCGGACTGGCTGGGTATTGCGCCCGTAGCGCTGCGGCATGGTTGGCGGCCGCCTCATAGTCTTGGTTTCGGAGGCGCAAATCCGCGGCACGATACAGCGCATAATCGCGCAGGGGTTCGCGCCGATAGGCGGTGATGACACGCTCATACTGAGTCAATGCTTGCGCGAACGCTTTGCGGCGGTAATGGGATTCGCCCGACCAGAATGCCGCCGCCCCACGATAGAGACTCCGCGGGTAGTCTTGTTCCACCCGTCCAAACAAGGCCCGGGCCTTCAGGTCGTCACCATTATTATAATGTCTAAGTCCACGCCGATAGAGCGCTTCGTCCTTCTTGCCGCCGACGCCGGAAAAGACCAAACAGCCCGGATTCTCCGCTGTCGGACCGGCGACGGCCACGGCATCGGGCGGTGTAATGTGGGCAACTTTCCCAGCGTCGATAGCGCTCTGCAAACCAATCGGAATGCGCCGCGGCGCAATCGGACGCTTCGCTTCCTGAGCGGCGCGGACTTCCTGGCCGACAATGACGACCTCTGGCAGTTCGATCGGTGGCTTGTCCTGCCCCCAAGCGACGTGGGAGGAACTGAGCACAACGCTGAACAGGACGCTCATGACCCGGAATACGCGCATCAGCCTACTCATCCTCTATCCTTCTGAAGGCTTGTCCGAAGGCTTGGCCGAAGCCGGAGGGGAGACTCGGCCCGCTTCAATGGCGGTAATGCGCCGCTGTGCATTGGCGACGATGTCGGCATCGGTGGCTGTCTCGCGTATGATGTGGTAGATCTCAAGGGCCTGTTCCCATTCTTGCAGCTGCTCATAGATGATCCCAAGCCGGAGACGGGCGGACGCGACCCAGTGCGCCTGCGCCGGATAATGCTGCAGGAGGTCTTCATACGCTTGCACAGCGAGTTCCCACTGCCGCTGCTGCCGCCATACTTCCCCAAGCCCATATAATGCTTCCGCCACTGCCGCAGGCGATGCCGCCTCACGCACTGGCGTCAACAAGGCCAGTGCCTTCTCAAAGCGTTGCTCCTGCAACGCCAAGCGACCGACATGTAAATGGAGCCGGATGCGCTCGCTGGCATCGTCTATCGTCCCCTGATCTAGATAGGTTTGCCACAGCGTCAGCGCTTCGCCGCCGCGGCCTGCCTTCTCCAAAGCAAACGCAAAATGCGGCGTCATCGCTGCGACAAGCGAATGTTGCGGAAAACGCCGCTTGAGGAGAGCAAAGGCCGCTGCAGCCGAAGAAAATTGCTGCAACTGCATGTGGGCCTGACCTAAGGTATAGAGCAAAGCAGGTTCCGCCGCCAGTGCCTCTTCTGCCAACAGAGGGGCCAAGACAGCCGCGACCTCGGCATAACGTTCCAGAGCAAACAAGCACGCCGATCGCGCCCGGCGTACGGCGTGCAGATCGATACCAGGCGGCGCCGTATCCGCCAGCATAGCATAGAATGGCAACGCCTCGTCACACTGTTGGGTCTGGCCGTATGCTTGGGCTAAGCCAAGGACCACGGCGGAACGCTCCGAAAATTGCGGGAAGGCTTCCCACAATCGCCGCAGGATGGGAATGGCCTCATTCCAGGCACGGCGCGCTAGATACGCATTCCCGAGGCGATATAGCGCTTGGGCATAGAACGGCAGCGTCTGCGGACCTTGCAGCGCTTGCTGCCAACGCACCATCGCCAGCGCCTCATCGCCGGCAGCATGATAGCTTTCCGCCAGTAGATAGTGGAAACGGAAGACCTCACTCGGCACTGCGGACTCTAGGGCCTGCGTGTAGTAGTGAATCGCCTCGGCGTAGTCCTGCTCATGGAAGGCGAGCGCCGCCAGCTTCACCACAGCCTCCCGGTGTTGCGCCGTCTCCATATCTGCCTCAACCACCTGTTGCAAGTGCCGTCGCGCCATGGCATATTGGTCCAGGCGGATATAGCACATGCCGAGTTGATGGTGCACCTCTAGGACCTGCAAAGGCGGCGGTTCATGCTGCAAAAAGGCTTCCCAGGGTTCTGCCGCCGCCGCACATTGTTGCTGCTGCACCGCCACCCATCCCAACCCGTAGCGGCTTGCACTGGCCCGCGTACTCTGTGGAAACATTTGCAGCAGCTTCTGATAGGCCGTCCGCGCCTCATCATACCGCCGGAGTTGATAGGCCACTTCGGCCCATCGAAACAAGGCTTCTTCCTGTGACGGATGCGTGTTGTCCTGCGCCAATTGCCGAAATGCGGCGGCAGCCGCTTCGATGTTTCCCGTCTCGCGCAAGAGATCGGCACGGGCGAAACGCGCCTTGTCGGCTAACGCGTGCTGCGGGGCTATCTGTAGCAATGTCTCAAAGGCTTGCAGCGCCGCGGAGGCTTCACCCTGTTGATGCGCCAGCCACCCGAGCGCATAGTGGACATGAGGGACATACGAACCCGTGGGCGCCTCCTGCAAAGCCCGCTCGTAATAGCGCTGGGCCATATCATAACGCTGCTGGCGAAAGGCTAATTCCCCAAGCCAATACAAAGCCGGGGATTTGAGTGCACGCTCCGCTTCTGCAGCGACTGCGTCCTGTAAGAACATTTGCGCGATGTCATCTTTTCCAAGTTGTAACGCGCAGCGCGCGCCCAGCAACTGCACATGAGGCCGCAATGGCGGCGAGAGCGTGTGCTGCAGCGACGCTTGCGCGTGCACAAGTGCTTGGTCACAGGCAGAGCGCTTGACGTGCATGGCCGTCAGCAGATAATGCGCCTGGCCGACATACTGTCCTTGCGGGCAGTGCCGGACATACGTTTCAAAACCGGCGATAGCCGGATCGAAGAGGCCATCTTGATACGACTGTATGGCGACCCGATAATCCTGCAAGGCTGTGTCACAGGCATTGCGCGCCTGTGCGGGCGCGGACAGACCGATGCAGCCAAGTATGATTCCGCCTAAAACCATGAGCATCTTGCGGGGTTTCACCAAACATCTCGCTTCCGCTGTGCACAGCGGCTTACGCCAAACGCAACATATCTTCCATACTGTAGAGACCCGGCGATTGGGTCACGGTCCACTGCGCCGCGCGCAGCGCGCCACGCACAAAGTTATCCCGACTCTGCGAGCGATGTACCAATTCAATACGTTCGCCCGTGCCGGCGAAGATAACGGTATGTTCGCCGACAATATCGCCGCCTCGGATTGCCTGGATCCCGATTTCTGTATCGGACCGGCGCCCAATCGTTCCTTGCCGTCCATAGATCGCGGTGTCGTCCAATGTCTGTTTGCGCGTTTCGGCGACGATTTCTCCCATGCGCAAGGCCGTACCGCTCGGCGCATCGACTTTCGTGCGGTGATGCGCCTCGATGATTTCCACGTCATAAGACGAACCGAGTAGGGTGGTCGCTTGGCGCAGTAGCTGAAACATCACCTGCACACCGACACTCATGTTCGGCGCCAGCAAACACGGCCCAGCCTGGCTCAACTGCGCGATTTCTTGACGCAGCTCTGCCGTAAACCCAGTCGTTCCGATGACCATGGCTTTCTCTGCGGCCGTAACTTGCCGCAGGTATGCGAGCGACGCCTCAGCCACAGAAAAATCGATGACGACATCGGCCTCCGCCAGGCATGCCGACAGATCAGGCTGCAGCGGCACGCCAAGCTGGCCAATTCCGGCGATTTCCCCCGCGTCACGACCTAGTGCCGCATGCGTGGCATATGCGACCGCCCCGACCAGCGTGCACGCCGGGTCGTCTTGCATCAGCGCCACCAGACGCCGCCCCATCCGTCCTGTTGCCCCTGTTACGACTGTCCGAATCACGCTCATCCCCTCTCCCAATTGCGGAATGCGGAATGCGGAATGCGGAATATAAAGCGCTGCAATCCGCCATTTAGCTGTGTATGGACGCGATCTCAACCGGTGGCTTGGGCTTCAGCGGTTTCAGAGGACCCTTCCGCCCACACCCTGTCACCCCGATGGCCAACAACACCAGACACAGGATCAGGACGACACATCCTCTTGTGCGCCAACGCCGGACCGCTTCCCGTGGTAAGTATCCGGACATCTATTTTTATACCTCAGTCCTCAGTCCTTTTAGCTTGCATCGACATCGTACGCTTTCCGCACCCGTACTTCTCGTGGTTTGACGCCGTCGGCAGGACCAATAACCCCTTTGCGCTCCATAATCTCAATCATGCGTGCAGCACGATTGTATCCCACCCGTAAACGCCGTTGTATCATAGAAATAGATGCCTGTCCCGTCGTCGCGACGAGGGCCACGGCTTCGTCGTATTTCTCATCGTACTCTTCCTCCTCGACCTCAGCCCGTTCGTCCGACGCGTCCAGGAAGCTTTCATCGTAATGGGGCTGCTCAAGCCCTTTCCACGCCTCAACCAGGCGATTGATCTCGTCTTCCGATACAAAGGCGCTGTGCACCCGTTGCGGCTTCGAGGTCCCCGGGGCCAGAAACAGCATGTCCCCCCGTCCGAGGAGCTTTTCCGCGCCATTGGCATCGAGAATCGTCCGGGAGTCAATCTTCGAGGTGACCTGGAAGGACATACGCGCCGGGAAATTCGCCTTGATCACACCGGTCAACACGTCCACAGACGGGCGCTGCGTCGCGACGATCAAGTGGATACCAGCGGCACGCGCCATCTGGGCGATACGGGTGAGCGCATCTTCCACCTCACGCGCTCACGCGACGACACTATCATCAAGTCCGACAACTCATCAATGACCACCACCAAATAGGGCAGCTTTTCTTCCGGGAGGGCATCGTCCTCCGCATGCTCAGGCGGTCGCGGTTGCGGGCGTTCCTCTTCAATCGTCTGATTGTATTGGGCAATGCTGCGCACGCCTTTGGCCGCCAGCAGTTGATAGCGCCGCTCCATCTCTTCCACGACGCGGCGCAGTGCCAAAGCCGCTTTTTTGGGATTGGTGACCACCGGTACAAGAAGATGCGGAATGCCTTCATAGATCGATAATTCTAGCATTTTCGGATCGATCATGATGAGTTTCACTTCCGCTGGCGTGGCGCGAAACAACATACTACAGATCATGCTGTTGAGCCCAACGCTCTTTCCCGAACCCGTCGCCCCGGCAATCAGCAAATGCGGGACAAGGCCAAGTCCGTCGCCATCGGTGCGCCCATGATGTCTTTGCCCAAGGCCAAACTTAACTTCGGGGCGGAAGCCGGGAAGGCATCGGAATCCATGATATCCCGCAAGCGCACGGTTTCCCGGTGCGGGTTGGGAATCTCGATGCCGACCACCGCCTTGCCCGGAATGGGGGCGACGACCCGCACACTCATGGCGCGCATGACCAAGGCCAGGTCGTCCTGCAGATTGACGATTTTACTGACTTTCACGCCCGACGCCGGAGCATATTCGTACATCGTGATGACCGGTCCCGGCAGGACCTCGACCACTTCCCCTTCGACGCCGAAGTCTCGTAATTTCTGTTCCAAAAAACGCGCCTGGGTTTCGAGTTCCTCAGGCTGTTGCCGCTGCGTTGGCTTTTCAGGCATTTCAAGCAGATCGAGGGCCGGTAAGGCGCCTGTGTCCTGTCGGCGGCGGCGTCGGCCACTTCGGCGTCGCGCCGGTGCCGGTACGGTTTCCGTTACCGGCGCCGCGATACGTGCCTGGGCGGCGGTCATGGTGTCCGCATCTTCCTCATCCCAGCTCGCCTCGTTGAAGAACGCCTCGCTGCCGTCTTCCGGCTCGTTTGCCAGCGGCGCACCTGGGGCATCCGCGACGCCATACGACGCTGCCGCTTGCACGTCTGCGGGCGGTTCGGCACGACGCCACGGCCATGACCAAGCCCGATGCCATGCGGTCTGCAACCGAGCGCCAGCATCGGCCAAGGTACTGAACCCAAGATAGAGACTGGCGCCCCGCCGCTGTCCCCAGGCCACTGCGGCCATGATGCGGCGCCAGCCCTTGTGGTAGAAGCCGTGAGGGTCCACGCCAATAAACAGGGCCAAAATGACGGCGGCGCACACCACCAAATACGTCCCGAGTGTATCCAAATATTTCAGGCTGACACTCGCCAGCCATTGTCCTCCCACGCCCCCGGCAGACATATGCGACCCGAAAAAGGGGTCACGGCCAAGTCCGATCTGGGCTGCAGTACTCACGGCCGCAAGCAATACGAGTCCGCGCCACGCCACGGCCAGCGTGCAGTGCAACCGTTGGCGCATCAGGTACCACGCCTCGATGGCGCTGATGCCCGCCAGCAGGATGATCGTACTGCCGAACATCTGTAAGCCCCAATCAGCCAGGCTGGCCCCAACGGCGCCGCCTAGATTCCGGACCACTTGTCCTCCATGGCTGACATAGTAGTTCCAGGCCGGGTCGTCCGGCGAATAGGAACAGACGCTGAGGGCGAGAAAGAGCGTACTCACCAACAGCAGGAATCCACTGAACTGGCACATCTTGCTGACGGCTACAGACATACCTTTGCAGCTCCTCCAGAGGTTACGCACCACCGATACGGGTCAACGCTTGGTGAACATAGCATACTTCCTGCTAGGCCACAGTATCTTTTTGACTTTCATCCCACTGAAATGGTAGCATACAGCTACGTGTCTCGGGTGACGCGAAAGGAGATGTCATGATGCAACGCCGTATCCCGCTCCTCCTTCTGGTCCTGTGTAGTCTCTGTGTGCCTCGCCTCAGCTTTGCCGCTCCCGAACTTCCCCCGGACCTGTTGGAATTGCAGGTCAAGGGGATTGCGTTGGACCCGGATGGGAACGTGTCCATTGTCATTCTCGAGGCGCGTGCCAACCACAAAGCGTTTCCGATATGGATTGGCCAGCAAGAAGCCCAAGCGATTTACATCGAAATGGAAGAGGTCGTGCCCCCCCGGCCGTTAACACACGTGTTGTTGCAGAATGTTCTGACGGATTTGGATGTCAAAGTCGTGCGCATTGTGATCCATGCTTTGCGTGAGAATACGTTTTATGCCTCTATCCTGCTGCAGCAGGGTCCCAAGATTCACACGATCGATGCACGCCCGAGTGATGCCATTGCGCTGGCGCTCGGCGCCAAAGCGCCGATTTTCGTTGCCCCCAATGTGCTCGCGGAGGTACGTACGGTACGCTTGTCTGACCAGGAGTCGGGACAGCCGTTGGCCAAAACATTCGGTATGCATCTGCAGAGTCTCAATGATGACTTGGCGCATGCGTTTCATCTGTCCAATACGGATGGGGTGTTGGTGGCGTTCGTTGAAAAGGGCAGCAAGACGGCGCAGCATGGCATTCGCCGTGGAGATGTCATTACCAGTGTGAATGGCCAGAGGATCAAGACCGTCGACGATGTCCTGTCGACCTTGACCAACGCGTCTGTGCCTCAGCATGTCTTGCGGGTGACGCGTGATCGACAGGCCGTGACCATTTTGCTCCCTCGCTCGGCTCTCGAATAGGACTATCGTGCTATGGCATTTGCCGATTGTTCACTCTATTTGATTACGGACCGCCACCTCGCACGGGGCCGGTCAACGGTGGATGTGGTGCGGGCGGCCTTGGCAGGCGGTGTGAATGTCGTGCAGTTACGTGACAAAGAGGTGGACACGGCGTTGATGGTGGAGGACGGTTTGCGTGTCCATGACCTGACCGCGCGCGCCAATGTGCCTCTGATTATCAATGACCGTATCGACGTCGCACTGGCTCTGGAGGCGGAAGGGGCTCATGTGGGCCAGACAGATCTGCCGGCAACCATGGCCCGGCGGGTGTGGCCGACGCCAGGCATTCTCGGCGTGTCAACGTCTACGGTGACGATGGCCCAACGGGCGTGTCAGCAGGGTGCGGACTACATTGGTTTTGGCCCGCTGTATGCCACGACGACGAAACAGACGGCGGCGTCACCGCGGGGGCTTGACATGCTGCCCGAGGTGTTGCAGGCGGTCCCCATACCCGTGGTCGTTTTGGGCGGGATTTCGCCGGCCAATATGGCGCAGGTCGTGGCCGCAGGCGCCGATCACGTCGCCGTGTGTTCGGCTATCGTGGCGGCCGAGGATGTACAACGCGCGGCCGCAAGCCTGCGAGAAAGCTTGGAGAAGGCTCGCGCCAAGCGGCGTGCTTCTTAGCTTGCATCTTCTATTTTAGCTAACAGCTAACAGCTAACAGCTCTTCAAAATTTGCGGTGCGCAACACTTAGTGGGACTGCTTCAGGGTGTTGAGGAATGTTTCCCAGTATTGAAGATGTCCCGCTAGGCGTTGGGCCTCCTCGGGTCTCTGCAACTGGCTTTGACAGGCTCGGCAACGCTTCATAAAATCGTCAACGAGCGAGATGATGACCGCGTCATCTTCGTGTAGGGCGCGTTCCATGAGGTCGAGATGCTCTTGGATGAATTGCTGAAATTCCTCCGTTGAACCAGAATGGCCTTAAGTGAAGCTCTAACTGCTGGTCGTGTCAACGGTTGACGCAACACATGAGGGGGTTTTGTCATGAGG
>CBCXVS010000182.1:0-16067 GCA_965178525.1 uncultured bacterium
TAAATGGACTTTTGAATTGGGCCAACCTGTTGATCTACTTAACCCTCCGCCTATTCTGCCAGGGGAACTTCGGATTAGAGCACGACACAGAGGATGCCAGAGCCCATGTACGACGAATTGTTCCACTTTGCCCCAGGCCGAGAAGGCTACTATGGCGATTACGGTGGCGCCTTTATCCCGGAAGTCTTGCACGAGACCATCCGGGAATTGACGGCTGCTTTCGACGCCTGCCGAGCCGACGAAACGTTTTGGAACGACTATGTCACCTTGATGCAACAGTATTCCGGACGCCCCACCCCGGTGACTTATCTAGAGAATCTGAGCCAGCAACTCGGTGGCGCTCAGCTCTACGTGAAGCGCGAAGACCTGAATCATACCGGCGCTCACAAAGCGAACAATGTCATGGGCCAAGGGTTGCTGGTGAAGCGCATGGGCAAAAGCCGCGTCATTGCCGAAACCGGGGCGGGCCAGCACGGCGTGGCCACGGCAACGATGGCGGCCCGCATGGGCTTGGCGTGCACCATCTACATGGGCGCCGAGGACGTGGCGCGGCAGCGGCCCAATGTGTTTTGGATGGAACAACTGGGCGCCGACGTCATCTCGGTCGAAGACGGCACGCGGACGCTGAAGGATGCGATCAATGCCGCCATGCGGGACTGGTCGGCCTCGATGGCCAGCACGCACTACGTCTTGGGCACGGTTTGCGGCCCGCATCCGTTTCCGCAGATGGTGACCTATTTCCAGTCGCTCATCGGACGCGAAGCGCGGGGGCAGATCGTGCAGCTCGCCAGCCATCTGCCGACGCGGGTGTATGCCTGTGTGGGCGGGGGCTCGAATGCGTCGGGGATTTTTTCCGGTTTTCTCGACGATCCTGACGTCGAGCTGATTGGCGTCGAGGCTGGCGGGCATGGACTCGATACCGAGCAGCATGCCACGCGCCTGGCGCAGCACAAGGGCAGCACGGGCGTGGCGCAGGGGTACAAAACCCGTTTCCTGCAAAACGCTCAGGGGCAAATGTGCGATACGCATTCGGTTGCGCCCGGGCTGGATTATATTGGCGTCGGGCCGATCCTGGCGTATCTGCACGACCTCGGCCGCATCCGCATGGAGGCCGCCACGGATGCCGAGGTGCTGGTCGTGATGCAACAGGTGATGCGCCACGAGGGTCTTATCCCGGCTCTGGAAAGCGCCCATGCCTTTGTCACGGCGCTGCAGGAAGCGCCGCTAATGTCGCCGCACGAGATCGTCTTGATCAATCAATCAGGACGGGGCGACAAGGACATTTTCACCATTGCCGACGCGCTGGGCGATGATGGCTGGCGCGCCTTCTTGCGCGATAAGGTGGCGTCTTGGGAGGCGGCGTCATGAGCCGAGACACCACGGTGACCTCGGCTCTGGAAGCCTATGTCCGAGAACGGTTGCAGCGCAAAAAGATGCTGCTGATGACCCATGCCGTGGTGGGCTATCCATCGTTTGACGACAACATGCGCATGCTCGAGGCCATGCAGCGCGCCGATGCCGATGTGGTCGAGCTACAATTGCCGTTTAGCGAGCCGATCGCCGATGGCCCGGTGTTTCTGCGGGCCAATCAGGGCGCCCTGGATGCGGGTATGACGTGGGAGCTGTATTTTCAGTTCATGCAGCGGGCGGCGCGCGCGTTCGATTTCAAAGTGCTCATGATGGGCTACTACAACAGCGTGTTCCGCATGGGCCACGAGGCGTTTTGCGCCTGTGTCGCCGAGCATGGCGGCAGCGGGTTTATCGTCGCCGATCTCCCGCCTGAGGAGGCGGGCGATCTCTTCACGCATGCCGATATATTAGACCTCGCGCCCGTGATTCTGATGACGCCGACGAATAGCCCGGAGCGCCTGCAGCAACTCGCCCAATATGCCCGTGGCTTGGTCTACTGTGTGGCGCGCAAGGGCGTGACGGGGGCGCGGACCGATATCGATCAAAGCCTCGAAGCCTTCGTGACCCGGTGCCGCCAGGTCACGGCGATCCCTTTGGCGCTGGGATTCGGCTTGCGCTGCGGCGATGATTTGCGCCGGGTGCGAGACTTAGTGGACATCGGGATTGTCGGGACGGCTCTGCTCGAAGCTTGGGAAGAAGGTGGAGTTGAGCGCTACACCGCACTCTTGCAAGACTTGTTGGCAGCCACGACCGACTGAGGACGCCTGCGATGCGGCAAGCATCCTCAGCCGGAAATCCGAGTGGCCGGCCGTAGCAGCTTCGCTCATGAACCGCCCGTGTCAGAACCCACGTTCATGTGCGTCCAACAGCAGACATTGCTGGGCTAGGCGGTGAGAGCGGCAAGTCGTTTAGTCATCATCATCGACTTGCTTCGTGAAGGTCCCGATCGCCGAGAAGCCAGGCGTGATGGTGGTAATGAATTTGAACTCCTCATTTTCGATCAGTCCAAATGTGAGCTGAATGGTACCGGGAAGCGGTTGGGAGGGACCGAACACCACCTCCATAAAGCCGGTACCGTTCGAATTGACGATATACCGACACGATCCATCCCCCGCCGTAGTGCGGAAGTTGTTGGGATCCGGCAATACCATCCCGCCTATATTTAACTGATCAATGCCCCTACATGCGCCCGCCCCATCGAACTCAAAAAGGCCCACGGCAATAAGCGGCGTTCCGACCGGGGCCGGCCCGCCTGCCATCGTGATCGTTCCCGAGGCCGATAATACCCACACCCCTTCCAGGTCACTGTTATCAAATTGCGCCTGGGCCACATTGGGTCCGAGGATGAGCCCGCTCGCCAGGAGTACAATACCTATGATTCCCCACATCGGCATGCGTCGTATCACTTCTGTATCCTCCTTAGTCAGTTCCGTACCATGCCTCGCATGCGGTAATATATGCATGCATCACATATCCGTTCTCATGCTATTCACAGCACTGTTTCGTCACCTCAACTGATCATGAGCGAAGCTGCTGCCGATCCCAGGGGCCGTAATATGTCATAGATAGAATAAGAAACAAAAAGAAAATATGAGCGTTGTATGGGGATTTCCTGGAGATTCTGTGTGTTATACGATTCGGTAGAAATGCTGACGCCATCGCGTGCTACAGCGATGGCCTGCAGACCTCATTACGGCGTGATGGCGATAATTGAATTGAACTGGCGGCGCTGACTCCGTACAATGAGCACCAGCCGCTGCTTGGCGCGGCAGGCGCGCCACCTGTCGGCATCATCGTGAAAGCGACATGTCATCATGCATAGGAAAATGATCATGGGTTATACATTGGAAGCCTTTTCCGCCGAGTGTCGCCGTCTCCTCAAGGCCGAACCCGGACTGGAGGGGCGGCAGAAAGTGTGTACGCTGTTGCAAGATGTGCTGCAAGACGAGGCATTTGTCGCCACACACCTGGGCGATGATGTGCCCGAACGCAAGATTCTCTACGAAGACCCAGAGCTTGGCTTTTGCATCCTTGCCCATGTCAATCACGGCGCCAAAGAGAGCCCGCCACACGACCATGGCCCCTCCTGGGCGATTTATGGGCAAGCCGCTGGCGAGACCGAGATGACGGACTGGGAGCTGGTCGAGCCCGCCAGTGAGGACAAGCCGGGCAAAGTGCGCCGCGTCAAAACCTACACCCTCACCCCCGGCGCGGCGTATGTCTACAACGTCGGCGATCTGCACTCGCCCCGGCGTGAGTCGGCTACGAAGCTGATCCGGTTTGAAGGCACGAACATGGACAATGTCCGGCGGTTAAGCTACGAGGCGGCGTGATCGAACCGCCCAGCACCCACCCCCTGTATCCGGAGAATGTGCCTGTGAGCAAGTATTATGATGAAGCTATCATCCCAGATGAGATGCGGCGCCATTTTGATGTGTACGAGCGCATTGACCAGCTCGGCCTCTCGCTAGGCAGCTTTGAGGAGAATGTCGTCTCGCTCGCCGGCACCAATATCGCCGGCGCAGTGATCCACGAAAGCGGCTTGGTCTACCTGTCCGGGACCACGTCCGACACCTATCCCATGAATGATGACGAGGCGCGCATCTGGCACGGTCAAGAGGCGGCGCAACAGGCCGCGGATGTTCACATCCGGCGATTGCATTGGGCCTTGAGTTGCGGCGGCGAGGGCGATCTGAACGATGTGCTCTATACCGTGAAGGCGCTGGGCATGGTGGTGTCACCCGGTGGCGGCGTCAGCAGCGCGGCGCCAGCGGTCATGAATGGCTTTTCATTCCGGTGGCATTCGGTCTTTGGCGGCGGCCGGAGTGACGTTGCCACCGACGGGGTGGATGCGGGCGGCTTTGCCGGCGTGCATGCCCGCAGTGCGATCGGTGGGTTTGATGGCCGATTCTCCATTGAACCGGAGTTGATTGTGGCCATCCCGCCGGCCTTGGCGCAGGCGATTATCCGCCAGCGCGGTTGGCTTTTTCCGCTACCCCCTGTCATGCTGGAAAAGGTCCGAGCCATGCGCTAAGCACGACAACTTCTAGAGGGATGCGGTTATGACGTCACCCCAACTGTCCGACATCTTCAATTTTATGGCCGTTTCCGATCGTCTCGGCACGGCCGGACAGCCCACCGCCGAACAGTTCGATGCAGTGAAAGCCGCCGGTTATAACGTGGTCATCAACCTCGCCATGGGGAACACACCGCGCGACCTGCCCAACGAAGCGCAATTGCTCGCGGCGCATGGGATTCCTTATATCCACATTCCCGTGGTGTTTGAGCAACCGACCGCGGCGGATTTGACGCGCTTTTTTGAGGCCATGGAGGCCCATCAGGACCAGAAATGTTTCGTCCACTGTATCGCCAACGCCAGGGTCTCGGCGTTTGTCCTCCTCTCTCGGGTGCTGCGGCAAGGCGTGCCTGTGGACGAGGCGCGTGCTGACATGAGTCAAATCTGGGAACCCAATGCGACTTGGCAGAGGTTTATTGATGAGGCTCTGGCGCAAGGCGCCTAGGACACGCTGGCAGAAGTCCGTCGAGGCAGAGGCAGGGTGCATCCGATGCACCCTGCCGAGAGGGGGATGGGTTGCTACAACCTTAATCGCGGGAGCCGATAAAGAAACTCAAGACGTACCAGAACAGCAGCGCCACCGAGGCGAATAGCTCCAAGGAGGCCGCTACATAACGGTCTTCCGGGTAGTGGTGCAGCACGTTGGAGGTGTCATACAGGATCGCCCCGCCGGCCAGCGCGATCATGGCCACCGTGAAAAACGTCCCCAGCTGGAAGCCGAAAAGCACCCCGGCCACAATCAAAACCAACGCCACGAGAAACCCCCACTTCAATACACTCCCGAGAAAAGAAAAATCCTTCCGGCTGACAAAGGCCACGGTGGTGAGTCCGGCAAAGCCGAGCAAAGTGACGGAAGCGGCACTTTGGATGGCGCCGGGAGCGTAGTTTTCGGCAACGACGAGCAGAGGCGCGAAGAGGACCGCTTCGGCACAGACGAATAGGGTCAGAGCGCCGTATTGAGCGCCCATCGATTCTGCGCTGTGCGCGACCCGGCTGGCAAACCAGCCGACAACCATAAAGCCGCCCAGGGCCAGCAGCCAGGAGGTGCTGAAGATTGCCCGGGCAATACTATAGGCCAGGCCGGAGTTGAACAGGAACATCTCAATGAGGGTAAACCCGATGATGGCCCCAAACAGATGGGTGTAGGTTCGTGTCACAAACGTGGCTCGCGCATCCACCTCCAGCGTGGAAACGGGCCGGTTCGCGGGAATGCGATAGGCGTCCGCCATGGTGTCGATCTCCTTTTGCAGACGATCTTGTGTGGAAGCGGTGGAGAGGTTCGCACCGCCTCACCGTTGATAGCAAGTGCGAGTTATTTTATCATCTCGCAACGCTTGGTTACAATTGCAGCCATGCCAGACCAGAGTCATTCAGTTTTCAGGTTTCCTCGCCCCCTTGGGGGAGAGGGGCGCTAAAACTGGGTTTGGAATTTCACGCCTTCCGACATATGATACGATTGCTGAGAAGGGGGCAGAGATGAGGAAAGACGTTGGACTGGAGGGAATAATGTGCGTGTCAAGCTGAGCATTCTGGACCAAAGTCCGGTGAGCGAGACCGAAACCGCCACGGAAGCGTTTCAACATACCATTGAACTTGCCAAAAAGGCGGAGGCGTGGGGATATTACCGATTTTGGGTGACCGAGCACCATGGCTCCAGCCGCGTCGTGGGGTCGTCTCCAGAAGTGTTGGTGTCTCACCTCTTGGCGAAAACAACGCGCATTCGCGTCGGATCGGGCGGGGTGATGTTACAACATTACAGCCCCTATAAAGTAGCTGAGAATTTTAACGTCTTAGCATCGCTGGCCCCCGGCAGAGTCGACCTGGGCATTGGACGGGGACCCGGCGGCCAGCCGCGATCGACCCGCGCCTTGCAGCAGGAAATGGGAAAGGCGCCCACGCCACTCGCCGAGAAACTCATCGACCTGCAGCAATTCCTGCACAATCAACTTGAGGAAACGCATCCGCACTACGGCTTGCAAGCCAGCCCCGCGACCCCGCATCCCGCCGATTTGTATTTGCTCGGCACGACCCCGTCGAGCGCCGAGTTGGCGGCTGATCTGGGCATGCCATACGTCTTTGCCCTGTTTCTCAATCAGGATGAAACCGTGATGTCCGAAGCGGTTGCCCGGTACCGCAGCCGATTTGACACCGCCAAGCACACCCCGCCGCAGACGATACTGGCGCTCCCCGTGATTGCGGCGGATACCGACGAGGAAGCCCAGCGTTTGGCGCCGGATATGCAAATGGTGCGCATTCGCTTGGAAAGCGGCCGGACCTTCAGTCTTGGCACGGTGGAGGCGGCGGCGGAGTTCGGCCGGCAGTCGCAGGAAAACTACACGATTGAAATGCCAAAGACCGACATTATTCATGGCTCTCTGGAAACGGTGCGGAAGAAATTGGTTGATCTGCAGAGTTTATATCACGTTGACGAGTTCATGATCGTCACGAACATTAAGGATTTTCAAAAGCGCCTCCATTCCTACGAGTTGCTCAGCGACGTCCTGACGCACGCCGCTGTGGCATGATGGATGACACTCCAATCAAGGGTGGGATTGATGATGACAACGCCACGCAAGATGCGGTTAGGCTCCTTTCTCGCTGGCACCGGTAGCAACATGGCGTCTTGGCGCCATCCCCACGCCGTGGCCGACGGCGCCATTAATCTGGATTACTATCGAAACCTGACCCGAAAAGCCGAAGCAGCGAAGTTGGACTTCGTGTTTTTTGGTGACGGGTTATACATCAGCGAAAAATCGCACCCCAACTTTCTCAATCGATTCGAACCCTTGACGTTGCTTGCCGCGCTGGCCATGGACACCACCCATATTGGCTTGGCGGCCACGTTGTCGACCACCTACAGCGATCCCTATACCGTCGCCCGGCAGTTTGCCTCGATCGACCACATTAGCAACGGGCGGGCGGGCTGGAACATCGTCACCTCGCCGCTCGAAGGATCGGCCCTCAATTACAACAAGCCGGCCCATCCGGAACACGATTTGCGCTATCGCATGGCCGATGAATATTTGCAAATCACAAAGGGATTGTGGGATTCCTGGGAAGACGATGCCTTCGTCCGTGATAAAGCCGCCGGCATCTTCATCGATCCGAGCAAAATGCACCGCGTCAACTTTCACGGTGAATTTTTCTCGGTGCAAGGGCCGCTCAATATATCGAGATCGCGGCAAGGGCGGCCCGTGCTCATTCAGGCGGGCTCATCGGAAGCGGGCAAGGAATTTGCGGCGAAGCACGCCGATGCCGTCTTTACCGGACAAGGGTCCGGGCGGGACGGCGCGCAGTTCTATCAAGACGTCAAACAGCGGGCGGCAACGTACGGACGGAGTCCGGATGAGATTTTGATTATGCCGGGGTGTAGCCCCATTGTGGGCCAAACGCCGGAGGAAGCCGAGCAGAAGTATCAGGAGATCGCCAATCTCGTTGACATGGAAGCGGCCTTGAATTACCTGGGCCGGTATTTTAATGACCTCGACTTTACGCAGTTCGAATTGGATGCGCCGTTTCCCGATCTCGGAGACTTCGGCCGCAACGGCTGGGAGAGCACCACGGACCGGATCAAACAACTGGTCAAAGAGGAGAACTTGACGCTGCGTGAGATGGCGCTGCGCTCCACGACGCCGAAACACCCGTTTATCGGCACGCCCACCCACATTGCGGATATGATGCAAGCCTGGTTTGAGACCGGCGCGGCGGACGGCTTTATGCTCAGCGGGGCTGTCTTGCCGGATGGCTTGACGGATTTTATTGACGATGTCTTGCCGATTTTGAAAGCGCGCGGGTTATTTCGGACGGAGTACGAGGCCGACACCCTGCATGGCAACATGGGGTTGCCCATATTGGCGAATCAGTATGCCGGTGTCTCATCCCTCGTGCTCGATTGATACATGTACCTATCTATGTCCACGCGAACGACAACAGGAAGGCAACCATGAGTGGGACCGTACGCGCCCGGATGAAGCGCGGTCATTTAGAGCTGCTTGACAAAGTCGACCTACCCGAGGGGCGGGAAGTGTCGGTCACCATCATTGATACGTCAGAAACAGAGGATATAGCAGCTTTTAATCGCGCAGCGGGCAGTTGGAAGGGCGCCGTCGACGCCGATGCATGGATTGAACAAGTCTATGCGGACCGCGACCGTCCTTCAGACCGCCCTGTACCCCGCCTATGACCCCTCAGTACCTGATTGACACGGACTGGGTGATCCACTATCTCAACGGTCGTGTTGACATTGTGAATCGCCTCCACGCCCTGAGACCAGCCGGACTCGGGCTGTCTGTCGTTGCCCTCGCAGAACTCTACGAGGGCGTTTACTATTCTCGGGAGCCGGAAACAGATGAGCAAGGCCTCCATGACTTCCTTCGAGGGGTGACCGGCTTAGGCATTGATGAAGAGACCAGCAGGATATTTGGCCGCGAGCGGGGTCGGCTGCGGCAATCCGGTCAAATCATCGGCGATATCGATCTCTTGATTGCTGCAACCGCACTTCAATACGATTTAACCCTTCTCAGCAACAATCGTCGTCATTTTGATCGTATAGACAGATTGCGCACCGAATCATTATAGATATCGATCAACAGAGCGTTCTCACAAGAGCCGTTTGATAGACGATCAAATATTTGATACCGATGGCCAAGTATCAATCAGTGCGGTGTCAAGGTTCAACTATCCACGACAGTGTCGTCAACGTGGCGCCTCAAGGCTCGGCTGTACCGCTTGCAAAGTTCCTCGATTTTGCGCGCAACTCCGATCGGCCTTAGGCCAACTGATCCAGGAGCGCTTTGGCCGCCTGCAGTTCCGCCGTCTCAAAGCCCTCGGTAAACCCGTTGTAGATCGGCAGGAGCAGGTGACGGGCTTTTTCCCCCTCACCCTGTTCCTGCCACAGACGGCTCAGAACCGTCGCCACTCGTAACTCCGTGCCCTTGGCGCCGAGTTGGCGGCTCAGGGTCAGGGCGCGAACCAAACTGACCTCCGCCTGAGCCACATCGCCACGGCGCTGCAACAGCTTGCCACGACACCAATACAGGGCCGGTTCAGCGATGCGCTCGCCGGTCTCCTCAATCCACGCCTCGGCTTCTTCTAAGAAGGCCAACCCGGCCTCGAGGTGACCGGCGTAATAGCACGCATCAGCCGCTCCACACAGGATGAGCGAATACGATTGGCGCCCCCCGTTGGCCCCAAAGCTAGCCCGCGTCGCCTCAAGCTCAGCCAGGCAGCCGGTGGCGTCGCCAAGCCGGGCGCGAGCCCAAACGAAGAAGTACTTCGCGGTCTGCTCCCGTCTCCTGTGCCCCTGCTGCTGCGCATAGGTGAGCAGGGCTTGGGCGGCCTCGTACGTCGCCGTTGGCGCAAGACAATAGAAGCTCACTTGCGTCACCACCATCAAACCTTGCCCCACACTCAAGGGGTCGCCCAGTTCACGGGCTCGGGCCAACACGGCTCGGCTCAGCGCCAGCGCTTGCGCCGGGTAACCCAGTTCCACCAAGATCACCGCATGCCAGCGTTGGCAAAAGAGAGCCGGGTCGATGGTGTACAAGGCGTGACGCCGCAAGCGAGAGGCCGGCAGCGGCAGGCGCTGGCACGCTTCGGCATAGTGCTGGGCGATTAAGTAACGGCCCTGCATCGCATAGTTGAGGCTCAGGGCGCAGTAGGCGTACGCCAGGTGCAGGGGGTCCTGACTGAGCTGGGCATAGTTGAGCAGCTCACCGCCAAGGTGTTGCGATTGAACGTAGTCCGCTCCCTCAGAGGCGATACCTTCCAGACCGGCCAGGGTGGGAAACAAGCGCTCGACATCGCCGAGGGCCACGCCCAGTTGGTAGGCGCGCTGATAAGCCGCCTGGGCCTCCGGCACTCTCGCGCCCCTGGCCGAGATGATGGCCGTGCCCAGGGTGCTCTGGAGGTCGTATTCCACCTGCTCCCGATCATGCGCCGCCGGTAGGGTCGGTAAGAGCTCGAGCGCTTGGCTTAAGTGCGCCATCGCCTCGGTGGCGGCGAAACGGCGCAAGGCTTTGGCGCTGGCACGGTGCAGATACGCGAGCGCACGCGGCACATCTCGGCCCTGGGTAAAGTGGTGGGCGAGCAGCTCGACCACCGCGTCCACGTCGTCCAGGGAAGCGCCCTCCAAGTGTTCGGCAATCTGGTGGTGCGCCTGCTGCCGCGTGCTGCGCAGCAACGACCCATAGGCCGCGTCCTGGATCAAGGCATGCTTGAAGAGGTAGGTGGCCTGTAGCGGCCGGCCTCGCTGATACAGCAGGCCCGCCGCCACCAACTGCGCCAACCCCGCCTGGAACCCCGCCGCGTCGTAGGGCGTCACCGCCTCGATCATCTCATAGCTGAACTCCCGACCCAGTACCGATCCCCATTGCGCCACCTCCTTCGCCGCCCCCAAGCGATCCAGACGCGCCATCAACGAATCGTGCAAGGTCACTGGGATCGTCAACGCCGCCGGCTCGCCGCTGCGTTCCTCATGGCCCTCCGGCTGTACCAGCGGACCCTCTTCCAACACCATGCGGGTCAGCTCCTCGACAAACAGCGGCACCCCGTCGGTTTTCTCCACCAACTGCTGCATCACCGCCGCGGGTAACGCCTGGCCCGCCGCCACCTGCGTGATCATGTCGGCCGTCTGCGCCCGCGTCAGGCGACCCAGCGCTACCCGCGTCACCTCGGTGCGCTGGCCCCAGGGCGGCTCAAATCCAGGACGACTGGTCAACACCAGCAGCAGCGGCGCCGTGGCCACCTGTTCCGTCAGAAGGTGCAGAAATTCCAGGGTCGAGGGGTCCGCCCAATGCACGTCTTCAACCACAAACCACAACGGCGATCCAGAAGCTTGCACCAGGAAGAAGGACGACAGCACGTCCAAGGTGCGCTTATGCTGACGTTGCGGCGTTAAGTTCAAGGGCATATAGCGCCCTTCGGGCAGCGGCAGGGATAACAGGTCGGCCAGCAGCGGTACCGCCTCCTCGAGGGTGACGTCGTATTGGGCCAGCAAGTCCTCGAGCCTCTCCAGGCGCTCCACGAGCGCGGTCACAGACGGGCCTTGCAACACTCGTTGGGTCAGATCGATGAGGGGATAGAGTGCTGTATTCCGATGATACGGTGAACAGCGGCATTCCAACGCCAGGGGCAGCTGATCTACCACCTGCTCTTTCAACACCTGCACTAGGCGAGATTTGCCCGTGCCGGCTTCACCCTGAACCAGGATCACCTGACCCAAGCCCTCTTGCACATAGGTCCAGCGTTCCTGCAAGAGGGCGACCTCAGCCTCTCGGCCCACAAACGGGGTCAACCCGGAGGCCGATTCCACCTCCAGACGCGTCCGCAATGGGCTCTGACCCAGTACCTCGTACCCCCGTAGCCACTCAGGCGACCCGGAAGGCTCCGCTTCCTCCAGCACTTTGCACTCAAAGTAGCCCGCCACCAACTTCGCCGTGGCCTCACTGATCACCACCGTGCCGGGTGGCGCCAAAGCACCCAGACGCACCGCCAGACTCGAGGCACGGCCCACGCCCAGGGCGAGCGGCGAATCGGCAGTGGCGCCCGACGTCACGATCATCATCCCAGTGGCAATCCCCACCCGTAGGGCCAGATGTGTCCCGGGCAAAGCCCAGGTGGCCATCGCACCCCGTCGCATGGCCTCGGCCAGCGCCAAGCCACTGCGGACGGCGCGCTGCGCATCGTCTTCATGCGCCTGCGGGTAGCCAAAATACACCAGTAGCCCATCGTCGAGGCGCTGCGCGATCTGGCCGTCAAAGGGCGCCACGATCTCCGTGCAGGTGCGATGAAAGGTGCGCAGGACGTCGTGCAGGTCCTCGGGATCGAGGTGCGCCGCCAGCGGGGCCGCGCCGATCAGGGCGCAACTGAGCACCGTCAGTTGCCGCCGCTCCGACACGGCAAGGGCCTCGACGCTAGGCGCGACGCGATCGGGCGTCACTAGCGCCACCCCGGAGGGCTCGGGGGGCCCAGGCGGCGGAGTGGCCAGGGCGTCGGTGACGACGGCGGGGGGCGGGTCCTCAGGGAGCGCGACGCGGACGTCAGCCACCCAGCGATAGCCCTGCCGGTGCACCGTTTGGATCACCGACGGGGCCCCCGGGTGAGGGCGGACGGCGCGCCGAAGTTTCGTCACACAGCGGGTCAGGGCCGACTCGCTGACAAAGGTGTCGGGCCAGCACTGCTCCAGGAGTTCCGCTTTGGACACGACGCGGCCGCGGTGCTCCAGCAGGTAGAGCAGAACCTGAAACACGCGGGGTTCAATGGGCACGGCCTCGCCGGCGCGGCGCAGTTCATGACGGTCCTCGTCCAGGGCGTAGTCATCAAAGTGATAGATCATGATCTGCCTCATGCATGACGGCTCTCCCGCCAGAGGGAGAGTCGTGTAACGATGGCGCCAGGGCCCGCGGCACGGCCTCGGGCTTGCGTTCCATGATGCGTCACCCTATCCAGGCCGGGCCGTCGGGCTGGCGGCAGCCCGGCTCCCCGTTGTGGATGGAGCCGAGGCTCAAGCCGTCGCGCCGGGCCAATTCCATCTGGGTCAGCCCCAGGCGCTGGCGCAGGGCTTTGACATCGAGCCGGTCGGGGACCCGGACGCTCGAGGCCGGTGTTGCCCTGACAGGCGCGCCGATCCCGCTGCGGTTGGTGATGAGGGTCATGGGTGGTCTTTCAGAGTGCGGTCGGTCTGAGTCGGGCCGGGTCGCCAGCGGCCTCTGGGAACTCACCGTGAGCTGGCCCGGCGTTCTTGGCGTCGACGAGTATGGCCTCTTCTACACCACTGATGTAGTCCGGTCAAGTCCAGTTTCCGCCGAGTTGTATACCGTGCAGCATGACGCCCGGGCATGGTCGGAAATTGGTCCGAAAAGAGTCACGTTTCGGTCACGACTTTCTCGCGGTGGCGACGTAAAGTTACGGACGTGTCAGGGAGCAGTTGAGGCCACCCGTCAAGAGAGAAGAGAATGATGCGAAGCCCGTCCAGGCGTCCCTGGCATACCGTGAGCCAGTACCCCATAGGTAGGAGGTGCGGAGGCCATCCCCGGGTAGCGCCGGGAGATGGTATGCGCCAAGGGGAACGACAGCACGACAGAAGAGGAGGACTCGATGGAAAGAAACGTGTGAGATGTTGGAGAACGGAAACCACATCTCTGCATCCCATCGTGAACACGAGCCCATGATGCATATTGAGGAGATACAGAAATAAAGTTCGCCCAAAGGGCGCTAACGTGAAAGCCCAAGGGGGAAAGAGAGACATGATAAACCCCACGCCAGAAACCCAGTATTACCTGGTCGCCTTCCTGACCAATCCGGTAGACAGCAGAGGTCCAATCTGGGGGCTGAATCTGTCAAGTGTCGGGATTTGGACGCCCGGGCCCGGTTGGGAAAACGCCAATGTCCCACAACTGGAAGCTAAATTCAAGGAACTTCAAGGGCAGGGCGCAAAGGTTCTGGTGTCGTTCGGCGGCTCGAGTTTTGCCCCCGGCGTCGTCGTCACAGCCCAGAACGTCGACGACCTTGCCAAGGCTATTGCGTTCAGCTTTCTGCGCGGAACCCAGGCGCCGTCCGGCGAGTTCGCCAATTGGACGCCAGTGTTTTCTGACTTCCACTTCGATGGCATCGATCTGGATCTGGAGCAGTCTGCTGGCCCGTTAACGTCAGGGGTTCCCGAGTCCGTGTGGGTAACCTTTGCGCAGTCGATCAAGTCTTACGCACCTGAATCTCTGCTCACGGCTGCGCCTCAGTCTCCGTACCTTTACAATGAGGGTGCGAATAGTCCTTATGGCGTTCCGTTTCCAGGCGGGGCTTTTGAGACCTGTGGTAACATCAGCGACCCTGTAGACGGTGACTTCCTCTTGTCGGCCTCGAACGTAAACCTTTTCGAAGGAGCAGCCCTGGAGTTTCCCACCGAGCCGAACTTTCCTTCTCGCCTGTGTCAATGCGCGGTACTGGAAACCAGCACCGGGGATCAGAAACCTCAAACCTTCGTAGGCGTTGCAGCCGAGGGGCCGGGCCTAAGCAACGGGATCACCGACATTCGTGACCCCGCAGCCATCGGTATGGCTATCAATGACGCCATCGAACAGGCTGGCAGTCCCAATGGGTGGTATGGCGGCGTCATGGGATGGGATTCGCCCTCGGTCACCTCGTTCGCCCAGGATATCGCCGCCAATATAGCAATAGCAGATAGCAAGGTCGCCCTCTACGGTTATCAGCACGGTGATCCTGTGTGGCCCGCCTCCTAGAAAGCCAACCCCACCCCGGCCCCTGGGTCTTCCTTGCTTTTGGTGATACGCTGCTGATGCAAGGTTGAGCCGGGGACGTCGGGGCATGGGCTCGATCATTTCGAGCATCGGATCCATGAGGAGAACCAACGAAGTGCTGCACGGTGCATCGAATGCACCCTACAACTGAGGCGAAATCCCAGGTGGCCGATGTCTAAGCATTTATTTGAAGCCGCACTTAGACTCGGCCTCAATGATGGCGAAGAGCCCATTTTTTTACGTCGAGCGAGGAGAAAAGGAGTTGTATGGTTATCCGTAACCACCGAGGTAGAGGAGATGTGTACGAAAGGAAACACTGCGGAAGTTGGCTAACAAATGCATCTCAAGCCCGCGAGAGGCCGGAAAGAGAAGCTAAACGTAGCAGGAAAGGCGCTCGGCAATGGGCGAAAAATCGAGGAGAATAGGAGGGACAAGGTCAGGCAAATTAAAGCGAGAGTGCTGACGCGAGTGCATCAAAAAGGTTTATGAACGAACAGGTTTCAGTACAGGAGAGATAAGATGCCAATAATAACAGTCAATACGAGTCACGATACGATACAGATTACCATATCTGGACCTGATGGGAGATTCTTTACCACACTACTGACCCGTTAACGCCGCTTTCCTTACAACCCATAGTGGTACAATTTCCAGGGCCCTACACGGTGACACAAACAGATAGACCAGCCGCCGGAGCACTTAATGTCTCTGAGGGTGCAATGGTGTGGGCTGAAGATAATAACAACGCATGCCACGTTCTTACTATGAGACCCCCGATAGGCCAGTAATAGAGGAGCACGATTTTCGTTCTCATCCAATTGTTAAAGTTTTTTCTATAGCGATTGATTAACTGCTTTTCAGATCACAATAAGTTAACGCTAGACTCAAGAAAGCAGTTAATCAATCGCTTGTGAAAGCAGCTGAACAAATCCTGCTGGCTGACGAGTACGGACTCGTATACGCCTGCCCTCCTCAACCTTCGATCGAACGGTTCGGAGACGTCATCATGGCTCGTATAAAACCTTTCGAACATCCTGGTGGCGCCTCATCCAGAAGGCGTTTCATCCAGAGTTTGACTGGTCTCGACGCCGCGTATGGGTTACGGCATACGCTCCCGTTACACTGTAGGTTGTCATCAGTAAAGTTCGGTGTTTGGGATTGGAAAGGGTGGCAAAGAGGCGCTCGAGCTGCTCGACACGGAGAACGCGGGGTAAGCGTTTGGGCGCCGTTCGCGGTGGCAGGTTGAGTTTGAAATTTGAGAGCGTTGAGATCGCGAGGATTCGGGTTGAGAGATTGGGCGGTGTTTGCTAGGCTAGGCACGTGTTAAT
>CBCXVS010000183.1:0-10555 GCA_965178525.1 uncultured bacterium
TAAATGGACTTTTGAATTGGGCTAACCTGTTGATCTACTTAACCCTCCGCCTATTCTGCCAGGGGAACTTCGGACTAGATATCGGGAACCGTAAATGCGTTCAGTGTCCCATCCCGAATCGCCTGCCGAATTTGCGCTATCAGACGCAGGTAATACGTCACATTATGCAGTGTATTGAGATGTAAACCCAGGATTTCACCAGTCATGAAAAGATGCCGCAAGTAGGCACGCGAGTGGTGTTGACACGTATAGCAGTCACACGCTGGGTCGAGGGGACGCTCATCCGCACGGTACTTTGCATTTTTAATGACGACACGGCCTTCCGAGGTAAACACAAAACCATTGCGCGCATTCCGTGTCGGCAACACACAATCGAACATATCAATGCCTAAGCGGACACACTGGAGCAAATCGTACGGTTTACCGACCCCCATCAGATAGCGCGGTTGCTGTACCGGAAGCTGTTGTGCGGTATGGCCGGTGAGATCGTACATGATGTCTCGCGGTTCCCCCACGCCTAGGCCACCAATGGCATAGCCATCAAAATCCTCCGCACATAGGGTGCGCACGCAGGCATCACGCAAGGTTTTATACACACTGCCCTGCACAATACCAAACAATCCTCCGGGCCGGCCGTTTGCTACGTCCAGGCAGCGCGCCGCCCAGCGGCAGGTCATCTCCATGGATAATCGGGCCGTATCGTACGTGACCGGGTACGGCGTGCACTCATCCAACACCATCATGACGTCAGAGCCTAACGCCACCTGAATGGCAACCGCTTTCTCCGGCGTCATGAGATGCCGTGACCCATCCACGTGCGATTGGAACCGCACGCCTTCTTCCGTAACCCGAGCCAGCTTCCCCAGACTGAACACCTGAAATCCGCCGCTATCCGTGAGCAATGCGTGGGGCCATGCCATAAAGCCGTGCAACCCGCCAAAGTCTCGGATCAGTTCATGTCCAGGCCGCAAGTAGAGGTGATAGGTGTTCCCGAGAATGATCTCCGCCCCGCAGCGTTCCAGATCGTCCGTGCGCAAGGTCTTCACGGCGCCTTGGGTGCCAATGGGCATAAAGACCGGTGTATCGATCACGCCATGCGGAGTATGCAGTTGCCCGAGGCGCGCCTGGCTATGGGGATCGGTTTGCAACAGCGTGAATGCGAGAGCCATGACCCACTCACATGATGTACCGGCGCGGGACACGGGGGCTAATGGCGCAAAATATTTCGTATGGAATCCGTCCACAGCGTGCCGCCACATCGTCAGCCGTGAGACAATCCGTGCCCTGGTCCCCGATCAATACGACCTCGTCTCCCACCCGCGCCGCTGGGATATCCGTGAGGTCGATCATACACATATCCATCGTAATGTGGCCGACCAACGGCGCCCGTTGCCCGTGCACCAAGACGTCTCCCACATTCGACAACTGGCGGCAGAGTCCATCGGCATAGCCAACGGGAAGCGTGGCAATGCGACTCGGCCGCGACGTGATAAAGGTATGGCCATAACTAATGCCGTGCCCGACCGGGACGTCCTGAAGACGCGCAATACGCGTCTTCCACGTCAAGATCGGCTGTAACGCAGCAGCAGGCGCATCGAATGGATGCGAGCCATACAGGGCCAAACCTGCCCGCACCAACGTGCCATGACTGTCCGGGTAGCGGTATAACGCCGCACTGTTGGCCGCATGCACGTAGCGCGGCGCCATCCCTCGGGCCGCGCACATTTGCACCACGCGGCAAAAACGATCCAATTGCTCCCGCGCTGTCCGATCATCTGCTTGATCGGCGGTGGCCAAATGCGTCATCAACCCCTCCAGGTGCAGAGACGTGCACGTGCGGAGTCGATCCAGCAACGTCGATACCCCCTCCGGCATCGCCCCGAGGCGGCCCATTCCCGTATCGATATTCACATGAATCGGATAGCAAACGCCACGCCGACGCGCCGCCCCTTGCAGCCGGTTGACATCGTTGAGAGAACTCAACACCGATGTCAACCGATAGGCAATTAGCGTATCCACCGCCTCGGGCCACACCGGACCCAACACCAGGATGGGCGCATCGACGCCGTGTTGGCGTAGGTCGATACCCTCTTGGCAGTGCGTCACCGCCAACCCAGTCGCCCCCTCCCGTAAGGCTACGGCAGCCAGTGGCACGGCCCCATGGCCATAAGCGTTCGCCTTCACCACCGCCATTAACTCACACGAGGACGCCAGGCAAGCTCGTACGGCACGCACATTGTGCGCAAACGCGGCAACATTGATGTCACAACGGTGGGGGACGCCACAGGGCTTGTGCCCATGTATGCGGTTCCTTACGGCATGCTCCAGAGGATTCGTACAACCATCGTTTGCCAAAAACCGAGTGATCCACCGAGTGTAAGTTGATGGATCGCGTTCCCGTCCGGTTCCCCCTTTCGCCAAGGGGGGAGTGGAAGAGACATCCATCCCATCAAACGTGAAGCTGCACTAGAACGAGTTGCCCGTTGGGGCATCAGCATAAAACGCCCGGTCGGCAAGATTTTCAAATCGTGTATGCTGGCCCTGAAAGGCAAGCTTGATGACCCCAGTCGGACCGTTCCGTTGCTTGGCGATAATGATTTCCGCCGTACCCTTGTCCAGGCTCTCCTCATCGTAGACATCATCGCGATAGATGAGGGCCACGACATCCGCATCCTGCTCGATGGCGCCGGATTCCCGCAGATCCGAGAGCTGCGGCCGCGGGGGTTTTCTCTGCTCCACGGCACGGCTGAGCTGGGACAACGCCATCACCGGAACCTCTAGTTCCTTGGCGAGAGCTTTGAGAGCCCGCGTCATTTCCGAGACCTCTTGCTGGCGATTCTCCGCCCGGCTCCGCCCCTGCATCAGTTGCAGGTAATCGACGATGACCAGCGCCAGATCGCCCAGTTCGGCCCGCAAACGCCGCGTTTTAGAACGGATATCCAACGACGTTTGGGCCGGCGCATCATCGATGTAAATCTGGGCCTCGGAAAGCGCTCCAGCTGCCCGGGTCAACAAGGGCCAATCATTCGGGCGCAAATAGCCGGTGCGCAAGTTATTGGAATCGACTCGGGATTCCGCACATAACATGCGCGTGACGAGTTGTTCTTTGGACATTTCCAGACTAAACACGGCCACAGGGCGCCCCACCCGCACCCCAACATGCTGCGCGATATTGAGACTAAACGCGGTTTTTCCCATGCCCGGCCGACCGGCAACAATAATTAAATCAGCCGGCTGCAAACCAGCGGTGCGCTTGTCAAAATCGGTAAAACCCGTGGGCACGCCGGTCACGAGTTCTTTGCGTTCGTACAACTGCTCAATGCGCTTGAAGCTCCCTTTCAAGATCGCATTGATATGGTTAAAACCCGCCGTATTACGGCGCTGACCGATCTCAAAGATCATCTGCTCGGCACGGTCGAGCAGCAGGTCAACATCTTCCGTATCTTCATAGCTCTCGGCGACAATCGTGGTCGCCGAATGAATCAGCATGCGCAAAATGGCTTTCTCGCGTACGATCTGGGCATGATGCCACACGTGCGCTGCCGTGGGGATCATCTCCGCCAATTCCGCTAGGTATACTGACCCACCGACCCTGTCCAGGCGCTCTCGCTTCCGCAACTGCTCGGCGACCGTGAGCATATCGATCGGCACATTGTCTTCATAGAGTTCCACCATAGCTTGGAAAATCCAGCGATGCGCATCCTGATAGAAATCTCGCTCATGAATCACTTCCAGCACCCGTGCGAGAGCCTCGTGATTGAGTAAAATCGCCCCCAGGATACTTTGCTCCAACTCGACGCTCTGGGGCGAAAGTTTCTGCAGCGCATCCGGCATCCGAGCCACAGCAGCACCTCCTTAGTCTTCAGCGACTACCGTCACTTTCACTGCCGACGTCACATCTCCGGGTAGGCGCACCGGCACGGTAAAATTTCCGACGCTTTTAATGGGCTGGTCGAGCTGGAGACGGCGGCGGTCCAACCCGATTCCTGCTTCCTCTAACTGTGCCGCAATGTCTATTGTCGTCACCGAACCGAAGAGCCGGCCTTCCTCCGCCGTCTTGCGGGCAAAGCGGCACGATACGGACAGCAACCGCTCTGCTAACGTCTCCGCCTCTTTTCTGGCCCGGGCCATACGATGCTCCCGAAGATGCTGCTGGTGCTCAAGTTGGCGTTTATTTTTCGCCGTCGCGGCGACGGCCAAACCACGCGGGAGCAGGTAATTCCGGCCGTAGCCATCAGCGACTTCAACGACTTCGCCAACTTCCCCGAGATTCTCGACATCCTGCATCAAGATAATTTTCATACCTGACTCCCTTTCCTACTCTTGAGCCCCCAGTTCTCTCGTCAACTTTCTGTATTCAGGAGATCAATGGCTGTTGACGTTGACGCCGGAAATCCACCCATAGGTCAAACAAGCCTGCCGCCGTGCAGGCCACAATGCAAAGCGGGCCAGCGAGGAGCAACGCCAACAACACCAGAAGCCAGCGTCCGCCAAGCGGCAGCGGCAGACGCCGAATCCAGAACACGGCAATGGCGACCCCTTGCAAAAAATAGATAGCCAAGGTTAGCACAAAAACGTTCAGCCCGACACTGCTAAGCGACCCCAATGGCAGCAGCAGTAGCACGCCACCCGCGAGAAAAACCCACACGAGATAATCGGTGGATTGCCACAGGGCGATATCTTCCGGATGGAGGTGAAGCGGCGGACGCCCCCACTTGCAATACCGCCGCACGACCATATAATTCACCACATTGGTAAATAAATAATTGATGACCAGCATGGCCGGCAAAAGGGTGAGCACGAGCTGTGACAAGGTCTCTTTCGCGACTGAGAGACGCTCGTCTTGCCCTGCGAGTTCTGGCTCCGCCAGGGGGGCCTGCCCCTGCGCCACCTGAAATGCTTGTTCGATAACGTCCGCCAAAAAGGCGCGGGGAGATTGGCCAAGTATCACACTCGACACACCGAGCAGAAACAGGCTGAGCCCAAAGGGCACGACCACACTCCAGGATATCGTCTGTGATATGGTATGCTCCCGGCGTAGGGCGGCAGCCATCACGAGTGGCACCACACCATAATATGTGAGCAGGAAAAAAGTTGCCTGCCCCTCCAGCAAGAATAAAATGCCCGCCTCCAGGCCCAATACGCTCACGGCATAATGCCACGGATATTTTAGCCCCAAAACGATGAGCGGAAAGGGGGCGAGGACGCTCAGCAGCAATCCGCTCCTGGGAGCCACCATGGGCAAAAACGTCAAGAGACATGACAAGAGCGCCAGGGCACACGCTTCCGGGTTACGCGCCACCGCTTTCACCCCATTTCCCTCTCGCACTTGGTTTTGCGCCTTCGATTCCCGGCCTATCCCGCAACGTGCCTTGGCCTACACGTCTTCGAGAGCGCAGGGTATGTGAATTCGTTGAGACGTGTTGACTCGGCTCCGCCACATTATTCGACCGTGAAAGGCATCAAAGCAAGATGCCGGGCGCGTTTGATCGACACCGTCAGTTGACGTTGATGGATCGCACAATTGCCTGAAATCCGCCGTGGCAAAATCTTGCCGCGCTCGGTAATGAGATTACGCAAACGCCGACCGTCTTTATAGTCGATCAGGGTAATTTTATCCGCGCAGAACCGGCAAATTTTCTTGCGTAAAAACCGTCTCCGCCGCCGTAAGGCCGCCTTTTTTCTCGCACTCAAGGGTGGTGGCATTCTATCACTCCTCTTGCCGTCCGCCGCACGCCACGCCTACTTCGGGCTCGGCGTCGATCTAAAAGGGAATATCGTCGTCTTCAGGCATAGGGAATTCATCCGGCATGGGACCGGACGGCATGCCTCCTCCCGGACCGGACGGCATGCTTCTCGGGCCGGATGGCATGCCCCCTGGACCGGACGGCATACTTCTCGGGCCGGATGGCATCGTGCTAGCGCTGGACGGATATGCCGGTTCTGCCCGTCCCATCCCGTCATCCCGTGCTCGTGGCATAAACTGCACGTTATTGGCCACAACCTCGTGCTTGCTCCGCTTTTGGCCGTCTTCTGTCTCCCAACTGCGCCATTGGAGACGTCCTTCGACCATCGCGAGATTCCCTTTATTGAGATACTCTCCCACGGTTTCCGCCCGGCGTCCGAACGTCACGATATCGACATAACAGACGTCCTCACGCCACTCATCACCTTGACGATACCGCCGATTCACGGCCAAGCCAAAGGTCGACACGGGTGTGCCATTCGGCGTATAGCGCAGTTCCGGATCACGCGTCAGATTCCCCAGTAAGATGACTTTGTTTAGACTTGCCATCAGTGGGACTCCTCTGAGATCGACTCCCTCACGTTCGTAAGTTCGTCCTCAGCATCGACATCCGCGCCCATAGATACCTCAGACTCTTGCTCCAGCCGCTCCACCTCTTCCTCGATAACGGCAGGAGGAACAGATCGTGCCCCATCGCGGTCGCGGTCGCGGTCGCGGGGACCTCGAGACGGAAAATCGCCTCTACGGCCACCGCGGCGACGCTCATCGCGCTCGTCATCACGGCCCTCATCGTCACCCATACGCGTTAATCCTGTCAACTGTTCCTCTTTCTCGAAGCGGACGGTGAGATAGCGTAAGACACGATCGCTCAGACGATACATACGTTCCAATTCCGCCAGGGCTTCGGCATTGCCGTGAAAATGGATGAGATTGTAGAACCCATAGTGCTGTTTCTGCACGATGTACGCTAGGCGACGTTTGCCCCCGCGTTCGGTGCGGATAATATTGGCGCCTTTGCCTTCGAGCAATGCGATCGTCGACTGCACATTGCTTTCGACATCTTCATCGCTCAATTCAGGATGCAAGACAAAAATCGTCTCATAAATACGTGTTGTGCTCATGCACACTCCTCATGGTTTATAGCCCGCCATAGCGAGCAAGGAGTCCTCACAACGGCACCCGCAAGGCCGCGTAGGCTACACGAATAACGGCGCCATTACCAAGGACACGACCGACATTAACTTGATCAAAATATTCATGGACGGACCGGAAGTGTCCTTGAACGGATCACCTACCGTATCACCGACGACCGCAGCATGATGCGCTTCCGAGCCTTTGCCACCGAGGTTTCCGGCCTCGATGTACTTTTTGGCATTATCCCACGCGCCACCGCCATTCGACATCATCAAGGCCAGCAGCACACCCGAGAGCGTGGCCCCAGCCAGCATGCCGCCGAGTGCCTCTTTGCCGAGTATCCCCCCCACGAGCACCGGCAACAACACCGCTAGTAAGCCTGGCAGCACCATTTCCCGGAGAGCGGCCGTGGTACTAATCTCGACGCAGCGCGCGGAATCCGGCTTGGCCGTGCCTTCCATCAAGCCGGGAATTTCACGAAATTGCCGCCGGATTTCGGTGACCATTTGAAACGCGGCTTTTCCCACCGATGTCATAGTCAACGCCCCGATCATAAACGGCATGATGCCGCCGATAAACAAGCCGGTGACCACACCGGTACGGGTCAGGTCAATTTGTTCCAACCCGACGGCATTCGTATAGGCGGAATAGAGCGCCAATGCCGTGAGCCCCGCAGAGCCAATGGCAAAGCCTTTGCCAATCGCCGCCGTCGTATTACCCAGGGCATCGAGGCCATCCGTAATGGCGCGAACATCGGGTCCGAGTTCAGCCATTTCGGAAATGCCCCCGGCGTTGTCGGCAATGGGACCATAGGCATCGACCGACATCGTAATCCCGACGGTGCTGAGCATCCCGACCGCCGCGATACCGATACCATAGAGCCCGGCTGCGGCCGAGGCAACCCCAATCGCCACACACAGAACGAGGATGGGCAGCGCCGTGCTCTCCATGGCCACGGCCAGCCCGGTAATAATATTGGTGGCACTCCCGGTCTCGGAAGCCTGCGCGATTCGGCGGATGGGACCCGCCGCCGTATAATACTCGGTTATTAGACCAATGAGAATACCGGCCAGGCATCCCACGAGAATGGCCCAGTACGTGCTGAAAGGCAATCCGATTGCGGGGACGATAAAAATGCTACCGATCAGCAGGATCGCTGCACTAATAAACGTGGCATAGCGTAAAGCCGAGGCGGGATTATAGTTTTGCAACACCTGCATCGAGGCAATGCCGATGAGGGAGGCCACCAGCCCCAACACCACGATGAGTATGGGCAGTGCCATATAGCTAAACGCAAGTGCCCCCAAACCGGCTCCCAGCGCAATGGTGGCAACAATAGAGCCGACATAGGATTCAAAAATGTCGGCCCCCATGCCAGCCGTATCCCCCACACAGTCGCCAACATTATCCGCAATCACCCCTGGATTACGCGGATCGTCCTCCGGAATGCCGGCCTCGACTTTGCCTACCAAATCCGCTCCGACATCCGCGGATTTCGTATAGATGCCGCCCCCGACACGGGCGAAAAGCGCAATCGAACTGGCCCCCATGGCAAACCCGCTGATGACACTCGCCTGCGTTTTGGCAAAGATCAGGAAAAAAACGCCTAAGCCGACGAGCCCCAGGCTCGCCACGGCCAGCCCCATCACCGCGCCCCCTGAGAAGGCAATCCTTAATGCCTTCGCCTGGCCGCTCTCCGCCGCGGCCTGCGACGTGCGGACATTGGCGCGTGTCGCCGCCTTCATGCCCAAAAATCCGGCGAACATCGAGCACGCGGCGCCACAGAGAAAGGCGATGGCCGTCTTCGGGCTAATAAACACGAGTAGCAATAAAAACACCACCGCAACAAAAATGACCAGAATCTGATATTCCTTGCGTAAAAAAACCATCGCGCCTTCATGAATAGCGTCGGAAATCTCGATCATCAAGGTATTGCCGGCGGATTGCTTCGCCACATAACGGTATATAACCAAGGCAATGGCCAAGCCGATCACGCCAAGAATGATGGCCAAAATCGGGGCGACATTGGCAAACGACGATACCGTCTGTTCCATGCCGTGCTGGCTCCTTTCTTCTCAGTACACCTCGTACGATCGTTGCGACTTGCGCTCACCGGCATGATCGGATGCGGTTAATAGGGTCAGTTTCCACAGAAATGCGACTTGGGAAGTCCGAGAGACCAACACGGCGCGCAAGCCACCTAGCTGTCAGGCGCCTCTTCCGCTGCGGCAACGCCTTCAGGCTCGGTCATCTCGGCGTCAGCCTCAGCCTCAGCCTCACTGGGTGCGGCCGTCACGGCAGCCGTTGCCACGGCCTCGTCGGCGTTGGAAACCAGCGTGACGCCTGGTGGCAACGTGAGGCTCCCCGCATGGATGACGTCCCCAACTTGCATATCTTGCAAGTCAGCGGTGATCACCGAGGGGATCTCACGCGGTAGGCATTGTATTTGCAGTTCATACAGCAGGGTGGCCAACTCAGCCTGTGCGGCTTTGAAACGGTCTTCCGGCACGTTGATCAACTCTAGAGGAACGGCCACCGTGATCGGCTCATCCAGAGCGACACGATAAAAATCCGCATGGACCAGGGTCCGGTCGATAGGATCAATCTGGACCTCCCGCAGGATGACACTGCACGTTTCCGGATTCTCACCGCCGATGACCAGATCGATGACCGTATTGACGCCAGCTTCGGACTGGCGAATCAGCAATAGCTCCTTGGCATCGACCGCCAGGGCCTCACTTTTTCCACGCCCATAGAGCGCTGCCGGCACTTTGCCGGCCCGCCGCAACCGGCGCGCCGGCCCCTTGCCGGTCTCCTGACGCTTGTGCGCGATGAGCTTGACCGTATCCATATCCCTCCTCCGCAGTAGCTAAACACCAACGTCAGTCCGGCTAAACAAACAGCGAACTGACCGATTCGTCGCAGTGAATGCGCCGAATCGCTTCGCCCAATAAGGGCGCAATGGGCAAAACGCATATACGGTCCCAGCGCTGCTCCTTGCTGCCAAGCGGAATCGTATTGGTGACCACGAGTTCCTGCAAGCTCGACGCCTCGATACGCTCCATAGCTGGCCCAGAGAGCACGGCATGGGTTGCACCGGCAAAAACGCGTCTGGCGCCCTCTGCCATCAGCGCCTCGGTCGCCTCGACCAAGGTCCCGGCCGTGTCAACCATGTCGTCTACGATCAGCACGTCACGGCCAACGACATCCCCAATGATATGCATGACTTGGGCGACATTTTTGGTCTCACTCTCACGCCGCTTGTCAATAATACCCAAGGAGACATCCAAGTGTTTGGCAAACGCACGCGCCCGCTCGACCCCACCCGCATCCGGTGAAAAGATGATGAGATCCTCATACGCCCGCTGTTGAAAATATTCCACCAACACCGGGGTGGCAAAAAGATTGTCCACCGGCACATTGAAGTAGCCTTGCAACTGGCCGGCATGCAGGTCAATGGCCAAGACCCGATCGACCCCGGCGGTCGTAATGAGATCCGCCACGAGCTTGGCCGTGATCGGCACACGGGGACGGTCCTTCCGATCCTGGCGGCCGTAGCCGTAGTACGGAATGACCGCGGTGATGCGGGCTGCCGAGGCCCGTTTACAGGCGTCGGCCATGATCAGGAGTTCCATCAGATTCTGATTAACGGGTGGACAGGTCGATTGCACCAGA
>CBCXVS010000183.1:10565-15963 GCA_965178525.1 uncultured bacterium
TCCTGCCCCCGAATATTCTCCTGTACCTGAACAAAGATCTCGCCATCACTGAAATCGGAGACCTCAATATGCCCCATTTCGAGACCGAGGTATCGGCAGATACCGTCGGCCAAATGGGGATTCGCACGTCCGGTAAAAAGTCGTAGCTCCATAACCTTGCTCTCTGTAAAGCCTATCAAGACCTTCACACCAGCATCGAGGGCCAGCATAGCACAGGAACGGAATAGAGGGAAAGGAGAGACTGGGGCGGGAGGATTCGAACCTCCGAATGCAGGTTCCAAAGACCTGTGTCTTACCGCTTGACGACGCCCCATGCAAAACAGGTTATATGTCGCAGAGCTGCAGGATGCATAAGAGCTACCAGCACGTTATGCACCCGTCATGAGGGTACCATCCGGCCATGGCCGACACACCCAGGTGTTCCACCCTTTAGATTGCACCGACATGGCGACACGCTGTGCCACTTCTTGCGAAGGACAGAGGGCATATACTGTCGGTCCGCTGCCGGACATACAAACACCGTATGTCCCAGGTTGGTCGAGGGCCTGCTTAACCTCCTGGACGACGGGAAACTGGGATGTGACTACGGTTTCCAAATCGTTCCAGCAGACGGCGCCCAAACCCGCAATATCCCCAGATTCAAGATATTGCTTAAGGATGGTAGTATCCTTCGGCCTTTCTGTCAACTCAAATCTGAATTGGCCATACACCGAGGCCGTCGAGACCGCAATCGGCGGCTTCACCAGCACGAGAAACAAGGCCTGCGGGCAGGCCAGCGGTATCAACTCATCGCCACGCCCCGAACCGAGTGCGGCGGCACTGGGCGACAAAAAAAATGGCACATCGGCTCCGAGACGCGCTGCATATGGGAGCAACTCGGACCGCCTCAACTGCAATCCCCACAACGTATTGAGACCCAGCAGCGTCGCGGCTGCGTCACTGCTGCCTCCTCCTAAACCCGCTGCTACCGGAATCCGTTTCTGCACATGCACACGGACGCCTCGTTCCGGCCCCAAGGCTTGCAGGGCCGCTGCCGCCTGATGGATGAGATTCCGTTCATCGCATGGCACCTCCGGGTGATCACAGTGGATCACAATCTCACCCGCCGTCGTTTCGAAGCGGAGGGTATCGGCCAAGGAAATCTTCAAAAAGATCGTCGAGATATCATGATAGCCATCCGCGCGCCGAGCCTGCACGGCCAAACCGAGATTCACCTTTGCCGGCGCTTGACGGATTAACATCGCTTTTGCCACCTCGACCGCCCCATCGCGGTACATATAAAGACCTGGACAGAATGACCTTTATACATGTCTCCAGGGGAAAAATATAAATTTAGTTTTGTTTCGGTACTTCTTTAGTCGAGTTCTACCCGTTCGGTGCCGGGCGGCACGCGAAGGTGAAATAGCGTGGGCTCCACGCCCACGTTGAGCTGTACCTCATGATAATGCCAGATCACACGCCGCTCGGTAGCGGGCTGGGTCATCGTAATGCGATAGGGCATGGTAAAACCGTTGAGACGGCGAAATCCCTGATACATGACCTGCAATACGATGCGTTCCGGGGCTTGCAGCATATCGAAACGCACGGGGAGTAAACGGTCCGGATCAAACCAAATGCGATAGCGCCAGGGCTGCCGCGGCGCCTGGCCCTCCCAGAAATACAAATCGTCATCCGCTAGATACGTGATCGGCCCGGCATCGGGCCAGTTTAGGAACGGGACATCTCCAATAAACACATACGGTAACACGCCGGGCTCGATGGCAAGCCCAAAAAGACGTACGAACTGTTGAGATGAAGCGGGGCCTGCAAACACACGGCGCTCCTGCGGCAAATACAAGGCAAACTGCTGCGCCGCCGAGATCAGCAAAAAAAGCGGTTGACCCAAAGGGCCAATTCCTTCGAGACGCACACGGTCGAAGCGCTCAAGCGCGACCACCGTCGTATCGAGCGTTCCCCTTCTCTCGGGGGAGCGAAACCGCAGCCGAGCGAGCCCCTTTAGATTCGCATAGGCCTGACGCCGCACTCGGAGATGCTGCCAAATCGGCGCTGCGCTCGACAAGACCGGGGACGGCGGGAGCCGGGTTGAGAGAAAACCTTGACATCCCCCCAAGAGTAGCAACATCACCCCGAAGCTAAGGGCGCTGTAACAGCAGCGTATCATGCGCCGTGTCCTCGAGGAGGAAGCGGATTTCGCGGAGCTTTTCCTCGACCGTGATATTCTCCGGTTTCAACGTGAGCGACCGTTTCCACGCCCGGTCCGCCTCTCCAAAGCGTCGGAGACGAAAGTACGTATCGCCCAGGTGCTCCTGAATCACTGGATCATCCGGGACTAACGCAATCGCTCGCTGTAATTCTTCCAAAGCTTTTTTGTACCATCCCTTCTGAAAGTAGGCCCAACCCAAACTGTCGAGAAAGTAGCCATTGTCCGGTTCAAGTACCAAGGCCCGCTGGATCGCATCAATCGACTCATCCAGATGCATACCCCGTTCTGCGTACATATAGCCGAGATAATTCAGGGCGCTGGCATGCTTTGGATCGAGGTCGATCGTCCGCTTCATATGCAGCACCGAGGCTTCAAAGTTATTGAGTCTCTCGTACACCACACCCAGATTGAAATGGTAAGTGGCGTTTTCACGTTCGAATTCAACGGCTTTCCGTAGGCTCTCAGCCGCAGTCGGATACGCTTCCATTGCCGATTGGACCAGTCCGAGATAAAAGTAGGCGCGGGCGTTTTCCGGCTCGAGTGCGACGGCCTCCGTTAACACATCGAGCGCCTGCACCCGCTCTCCCAGGCGTTCATAGACATGCCCCATGTGCAAGTAGTAATCCACCGTCTTGGGTTTCAGCTCGACCGCATGGCGCAATGCTTGCAGGGCCTCATTGTAGTGTTCCATCTCCTCGTGCACAAGGGCCACGTAGTAATACGCATCGGCATTCCTCGGGTCAGTGGCGACCACACGCTGGAAGACGTCTAGGGCGCGGTCAAGCTCTGCTTGTTCGAGATAAATCAGGCCCACGCGCAAGCGCAGCCGCACGTTCTGTGGCTCCAAACGCTGCAAGGCGTCATAGACCACGAGGGCCTTGTCCAGCTGCCGTTGCCGAATATAGAGTTCCGCCAGCCGATGCCGCACGACCTTGTGATACGGATTGAGCTGTGCGACGCGCTGATAGGTCGCGATCGCATCTGCATATCGCTTTTGTAACTCATAGACGGTTCCGAGAATGCTCAACGCCCGCTCGAAACGTGGCTGTTGCCTAATCGCGCGTTTGAGCACCGTTTCCGCATCATCATAGGCGCCATGCTCCGCGTGCAGGCGCCCAAGGGCATAGAGGCCACGCAACGAGTCAGGCTGTTGCCGGAGCAATTGCCGCAGGGTCTCTACCGCTTTCTCCGGCTGTTCCACTTTCATCTGCAAGGCGCTTAAATCCAGATAGGCGTCCTCTTCCTTGGGCCGTAGCTCAATCGCTTTTTGTAAGGCAACTTGCGCGGCCTTATGCTGTTGTAAACGGGCCTGAATTTTACCCAACAGGAGGTGTGCGGGTTGGTACGCCGGCGCTAAGTCAGCCGCCGCCTGGCCCGCTTGCAATGCGGCTTCCAAGTCATCGCGCCGTAGATGTACACGGGCCAGCTCGGTGTACAGAAAGGCGGAATCAGGCCGAGAACGCAGGGCGTTCTGCAATTCGTCAGAGGCTTTCGCCAGATGCTGCGGAACCGTATGGCGTAGCTGGTAGGCATAGCTCAGAATAAAATAGTAGTACGCCTGGCCCCGTTGGACAATATCCTCGCGTTCCCAAGAGGCCCCGCCCATCATGGTGTCGTCAATGTCAGATCCAATCTGCGGATTCGCCATGGCGCAACCACTAAAGAGGAGGAAGCCGACAACGCCTAGGCACAGGCGTAGACATGTCCACACACCACCGACACGTACTGATGCACCCGGATACCTTTTCATGCCTTTGGCCTTCCTGCTTGCCATCCTTTACGCCATACCCGTCTCACCAGCTCCCGCAGATCAGGATCAGCTATACCATCGGTACCTGCATGCACCTGTTGCTCCTCAGCTGCCGTTAACGGCAAGGGCCGCGCCACAGGCGGCAACTCACGTGCCGGTGCTGGAGGTGCGGAGGACGCCAGGGACACATGGAGCCGAGTGATGGGCACCTCACCCAGCACGTTATGGATATTCCGGAGCAATTTCGATTGATAAAACAGCAGCTCTTGCTGCCATATCGGGTGCGTCACGGTGACAAACAACACGTGTGAACGCACGTTTTCGGGCTGGGCTACAGCGGCCAGCTGGGAGCCGACAATCTCTTCCCAGTGACGTGTCAGCCGGCTCAATAATACGACCCGTCCTAAGCCAGCCCGATATAACGTCCGGGCCACGAGCGGAGCAAGCGGCTGGAGCGTCCCATCTGCGGTGCGCGGTTGACTCATAACGCAACCTTATCAGTGCTGAGGCAGCACCACGATTGGATCATGACGACGCCCGCTGTAACGCGGCAATCGCCCGCATGACTTCCTGGATAATGGCTTCCGAAGTCTGTTTGGAATCCGGCAACTCATAATAACGCTGCAAATCCAACGGCGGCCCGTAGTGCACAGAGACCGGCTGACGAAAGCGGGGGATGCGGGCCCCTTTGGACAGGATGCGATCCGTGCCCCTGATCACCGTTGGAATCACCACCGGCCGTGTATGATAGATAAACTTTCCCACCGTACGGTTCCCCGGGCCTAAACGGCCATCCGAACTCCGTGTCCCCTCCGGAAAGATCATCACTTTTTCCGTACGCAGGAGGCTCAAGATACGCCGCATCGCACGTAGGTCGCTCTGGCCCCGGCGGACGGGAAATGACCCCCAAGACAAGAGAATATGGCGCAACACAGGCACCCGAAAGAGTTCCTCCTTGGCCGGAGCCCATACGATCTGCAGCCCCCGAGCCTTTATGACCGTGGCGGGGATGAGCACGGTGTCAAACATCGAGATATGATTACTGGCCAATAATATCCCGCCCTGTGCGGGTATATGCGCTTCACCTGCCACGCGCAGGCGGCACCAGACACGGAAAAATTGCGTAATGGTCCGCTGTGAAAGCCGGAACCACTGGCGTTCGAGCCACGAGCGCTCGGCAAAGGAACGGAAATATTTCGATGAGTGTACGGCAGATTCCGATGCCATGCTTGTCAGGAGCTTGGGTAGGGAAACATATACAAACACTTATAGTTGTTGATGCTCATAATCTCCCGAATTATAGCCTGCCCCCGGCACCCATGCAATTGGAAACCGTTTTCTCCTGCACGCGATCTTGCCGATTACGGCTCGGTATGCGGCTAGTAGCAGGCGCGTTGACTTTCATCGCCGCCTTTCTTACCATTTCTAAGAGCCTGTCAATGAGC
>CBCXVS010000184.1:0-15928 GCA_965178525.1 uncultured bacterium
TGAGGATGATTCGGTGGGCATCTGGGCTGGGCTAGGGAACCTGATCTTATGCTATTGAGGAACAACTCTATTATAGAAGGCATCCCTATGGGGTGTAAGAATCACCGAATGCTCCCATTAAACACCAGCGCGTTATCGATGTTGAGAAAGAAAGGCAGCCTGTCTGGCGGCAACTTGCGGTCCCAGGTGAGTTCGCCCAAGGACTGGAGCACCTCAATGAGTTCGTCTATTTCCGATGGATTGAAATTCAGGTCTTCCAGCGGCCCCTGGGTAAAAAGATAGAGATCGGCCGTCTGCTGAATGGATTGGATTCGCTGAAACACAACCCGGTTGTCATTGGGCGTCAAAGGCCAGTTGATATCCAGGTTTGCCGCATTTTCCGGCTCTCTGAAATAGCGCTTCGCAGATTCTAAAAGACGGCCGTCTTGCAGATATGTTTCGTCGATCGCCTCAAAAGTCCAGTCCGCCACCAGCTGGCCGGCCACATCGAGAAAGAACGTTTTTTGAATCGTGCGGAATGTGGCTTTGTACCGCTGGATCTGAGTTTGCAGGGCTGCCAGAATGCCGCGGCGATGGGGGTAGAACGGGAGCGCCAGGAGCAGCGTTTTGGCGTCTATGTGCAAGAGTGAGGTATGGTCTATCAGGATATCGTGGTCGTCGATATATCCATTGAAGCGAAGATTTTCGATTGAAGCGAAGATTTTCGATCAAATCGCCGGCTTCAACTTCCGAAAGGGGCAGGTCGGAGAACAAGTCTCTGGTAATACGGATTTTGGCGGTCTTGAACTGTTCAAGGTTTTGCTGAAGAAGCTCGTGGATATCTCCGGCATAGGCGCTGATTCGTGCATGGACTTCGAACAGATCCCGATGTTCGGACGACTCGAAGGCGTCGTTTTGTAAAAGCGTTCCCTCTTCGCTTAAAAAGCCGTTGAAAATCAGATTGTCATACAACTCATCCTGTTCGTTTTTCGGCAGTCCGAGGAACTCCAGATCGGCTGGATAGATGGCCGTATCGACATAGTCTTTATGCAGTTGGGCGACGGTCTCAAACAAGCTTTCCTGAACCTGGGTAAAATCGGTCTCGATATGAAAATCCTCGGGTGATTTGGGCAGTTTTTCTTCTTGCAGCGTGCCTTCTGGGGTTAGATATCCCATGAATACGAGATTCTTAAAAATCTTGTCGGCAATCCTGTCCTCAAGGCCCAGACCCAGAAAATCGTCGCGCGTGATTTGATCCGCATGTTCGATGGCTTCGTGCGCCGCCGATACCAGGGCATCTTGATCGAATCGGACAAGGCGTGGGTCGGCCTTCGCCACCAGCACATCCTCTTGCTGCGTGATCATGGCGTGGACGATGCGGGCAAAACGATCATCAAAGGCGCCGAAGACAAAAGATTTTTCGCTCAACAGTCGCGGTTTGAAGTTCTGATAAAGCTGGTCCAGAAGATTGATTTTTTCAGCCCTAGCCGCATCCTCCGCGGTCGGCGTGGTATGGCCTTTCCGTTCGCGGACCGGTTTTAAACGGCGCGGGAAAAGCCCGGCGGAGATCCTGCCCAACTCTTTCGCGCGCAGGTCATGTGCCGCCAACCAAGCGCTTACACCGGACAAAACCTGAACCAACCAGAGCCGTTCCTCGACGGATCCCTCTCGAAGCATTTTATAAGCGTTCCGCTCGTGAATCTGGATATCAATCAGGGCGCCCTGGTGCGTCGACATTCTGACCAGGGGATCCCTTTCGAGTACATCCAGAAGCATAAACAAGTCTTCAAAGGAGATATCGAGTAACTCCACCAGCTTTCGCGTTCTGTAAAGGGCGGGAAGCATCTCCGTCTCGGACGCTGAGCTGCTCCATAAGCTGTCGTGGAGATCTTCGTCGTCGATATCCTGGTTATTCCTGGAGCGAAATCCGCGAATCACGTTCTGTAAGATTTTTTCGGAAATACCCAAGCCATGGGCAATTCGGTTGCGGTAAGTCTTATTCTCCAGCGCCAGCACATCTCCTGAAAACTTCAGCAACTCATAGCCCTGATACGGCATCGGTTGCGCTTGATCCTGGCCGATATAAGTCTTATCAATAGCCGCATACTGACCGTTGAATACGCGGTTGAACAGATCCTCGGGATCTTCGCCCTCGCCGTGACCCATATGGTTGATGGGACTGAAAAGCGCACAGGTTTCGTCGATTTTCAAATCAAACTTTGACTGAATGAATGTGATGACAGCGATACGATTACTGGCCGTGTGATCAATGGTGGCGTGACAGCAAGAGCGAAGTATGATATCCAGATCTCTAAAGGACAAACCGGTCTTTTTCCCAAGACGTATAAAGCGTAAGGCTCGATCAAACCATTCCTCCGGAATAGCCGTGGCGCCGGACGCGTCTAGGGGAGACCAGAGGATATGCTCTTCTTCGGCATCGAATTGAACCAGCCCATTGAGACCGGCATTGACATAGAAATTTTTGCCGTCATCCAGGCCGAGTTCAATCTCACCCAGATTTTGCTTGATCAATTCATCAAGCTCAATATGCTGGAGGCCGGTTGCCACCAGAAAATCCCGTACCGGAATCGGATTCGACCCGCCAATGCCGGGCAAGAGATTGCCATAACGATGGTTTAGATCGTTACCCGACGCGCTGGTGGTGAAAAGGGATACATCCGCTTCGGATAAGCCCAGAAATTCCCGCGCGACAACCTGGCGATCATAATCGGCCGCAAACGTTTTATGCAGCTTTTCAGCGGGGATGGACAGGTATTTTAGATAGAGCTTGACCCGTTCATTTTGAAGATCGAAGGGCAGGTTAAATGGGTAGAGAGCTTCTTTAAGTTTGACGTACGCGGCGCTTCCGGGTTCACCCCCCGCGATCTTTGTCTCTAATAGTTCATTAACAATATCTAGATAAGGGAGCAGTTCAAATGTATTCTCCGAATTCAATAGTATGGACTAAATGTCTTTGTGCCGCTCGTCGAGCCGTTTAGCGTAGTCGGGATCGAAACTGTTTGGTAAATGCATTTCATCTTCAATAAGTTGCAGAAGATCGGCCAGATAAGCCGCAGGTGAATAAACGGATCGGGCTTCATTGCCTTCACGAAAATCGATATCTCCGAATAGTTTTACATAATTGGGAGTGTTTTTGTCGCTCATTTTGTTTTCCTTCATGTAAAGTTCTCACATCGCCGGTCGGCGTCCAAGTCCGCCTAGGTCGCCCACTACCCCAGGACAAAGCTCCCAGCTTTTGCCCACGTTTCGAGACCATAGAGAGCTTAAATGTTGCTCGAATGAAATCTGCAAACCATTAGATAAAATAAAAATTCCTATACGACAAATTATATCTTGATAAATCAAGACGTTTTGTCGTCATACTTTTTCAAATAAAAATCATTATTATTAAATAAATTATGTAAATAGTATATACATACTTAATTGACTAAATCAAATTTTTTCAGCGATTTTTTACGAAAAATATTGTTTATATAAAAGCAAAAACTTTATTTAATATAAAATCGATATTGAAATAATTTACTACTTCTTATTCGATAATAACAAGCTGTATATAAATTACTGAATTAAATGGCGCAACTTTGGCTGAATTAAATGACGCACACAATAGTCCGGCGCCACCAAGCCTGGGCGGGGGTTCTGTTGCAAAGACTGAGCGTTTACACTACCGGTGATGCGCAAAAGATGTGTTTTCCACTCCCCCCTTTCGCAAAGGGGGATGGGGGGGATTTCGGGGGTCATGAAGCAGAGAAATCGCCGCAATGCCCGAGCGGTCGATCATTTTCACCGCGCGATCGCCGTTTATCGAGACTGACACGATAGGGCACAAGCATCCGGTATCATGTTCAACCACTGCAAATGTGGCGCTGACGCCCTGCTTGAGCATCGCTTGATCAATGATGACAGTAGGGCATGCAGTACAAAAATAGCCTGCCGGTGCAAACATCACGCGTGACGCCTTCTGAGTGGCGTAAATAAAGTTAGCGTAATGCTGCTGCGTTTCGGCACGACATCGTGGACAGGTGTCGGGATGAGCAACCCTTTAATCCATATAATCCGTTCGTCTCAAGGTCCTTGTGCGTGGCTGCGACTCATATCTCCCATTGCGTGAGGGGCGCATGAAGCCAGCAAGTCACACTGGACGGGGGCGTGCAATCCGTGGATAATGCCTGATCAGCCACAGGCTGCCTGTCGACAGGTTCAGGCACGTCATACTCGAACGTGCGCAAGCATAGGGAGACGATATGCCAACGGCACTTGAAACCTGGCTGGCCCAGATCATCGAGGAACCCCTGGAGCCTGATATCCCGATTTGTGACCCGCACCATCATTTCTGGGAATATCGAGAGGGTCACGACCCCTACCTGTTGGACGATTTGTTCCGGGATACGAACGGCGGGCACCGCATCGTTCACACCGTATTTGTCGAATGTCATTCCAAGTATCGGACCGAGGGTCCTGCGGAGATGCAACCTGTGGGTGAGACCGAATTTGTCGAGGATATCGCCACCCGCAGTGCGTCCCAGCCAACTGCTGCGGCCGCCGGGATCGTGGCGCATGCCGATCTCCGTCTAGGCGCTGCGGTCGCGCCGGTGCTCGAGGCGCATGCCGCCACTAGCCCGGAGCGTTTTCGCGGCATCCGGCAAAGCGCCGGCTGGGACCCCAGTCCCACCCTCACCGTCGCCAAGTCCCAGGCGCCAGGGCTGCTGATGGATGCGAAATTCCGCGAGGGCTTCGCCTGCTTGCAGACGTATGGTTTGAGTTTCGATGCCGTCCTGTACCACACACAATTACCGGAGCTTGTGGACCTGGCGAACGCGTTCCCGGAGGTGACGATCATCTTAAATCATGTTGGGCGCCTGCTGGGCATTGGACCCTATGCCGGGAAACGTGAGGCGGTGTTTGAAGCGTGGCAGCAAAGCATCCGTGCGGTTGCCGCCTGTCCCAATGTGGTGGCGAAAGTAGGCGGACTGGGCAACCCGATCAGCGGCTTCGACTGGCACCAGCGAGCCGCGCCTCCGACCTCGTCCGAGCTCGCCGATACCGCGGCGCCCTACTATCTCTTTTGCATTGAGCAGTTCGGGGCCGATCGCTGCATGTTTGAGAGTAACTTCCCGGTGGACAAAGTCTCCTATTCGTACACGGTTCTGTGGAATGCGTTGAAACGCCTTTCCAAAGATTTTTCCACGGAACAGCGTGCGGCGTTATTTCATGACACCGCCGCGCAGGTCTATCGGCTGCCAGCACGTACAGGCCCATAACAGACGCTCTCGAATTCTGTCTCGATATGTCACGCCCCAAAAGGAGAAACGGTATGAACGTGCAGATCCTGTCCCCCGCCGCTGACCGAGTGGATTTCAAAGTGCCTCCCGCCCCTCGCCTGAGCAGCCTGGAAGGCAAGACCATTGGCCTGTACAACAACATGACAGGCGGTTCGGATATCGCCGTGGACCGGGTGGCCGAGCATCTCGGCCAGCGCTACCCCAACGTCACATTCGAGCGCTATGGCGGCGACCGTAGACCCGGCCGGCCGGCGCTCAGCCGCGGAAACCATATCGATGCCGAAGAGGCGGCCCGGATCGCCGCAGAGGTGGATGCCGTCATTGGCGCCACGGCCCATTGAGGCGGATGCACGTCGTGGCTTGCCCACGACATGGTCGCCGTGGAAGCGGCGGGCATTCCGGCCGTCGGCATCGTCGCCCGCAGCTTTACAAAGGCGTGGCAGTCCTGTGCCGATAGCTGGGGCCAGCCCCGTACCGCCTTTGTCACGATCCCCCACGCTACCACCGGCCAACAGGCGGGTTTCATCCGCTCGATGGTGGATGAGCAGATCGACGCCATCATCCAGGGTCTCACCGCGCTTCCCGCTGCTACGGGGACGGACCGAGGCGCTCAGGCCGTCAGCAAGACGACCGAGATCTTCACGGTCGAGATGGATGCCACGCCCATGGGACTAGACGCGGTGAACCGTTTCCTAGCGGAGCGAGATTGGAGCGATGGCCTCCCAGTGATCCCGCCGACGCCGGCGGCAGTCGAGCAGATGCTGCAGGGGACCTCGCGCGCCCCCCAGGACGTGCTCATAGTGATGGAGCCCGGCTTCGGCTTGGCGACGGTCGAAAAGATCGCCATCAACGCCGTCATGGCGGGATGTCGCCCGGCGCAATTCCCCGTGCTCCTCGCCGCCATCGACTGCCTGGCCCAACCCGAGATGAACCACCGGGACATGCAGGTCTCCGGCCATACGGAAGCGCCCATCATTCTGGTCAACGGCCCCATCGCCACGACGGCCGGGATCAACTGCGGCACCACGGCGATGGGCCCCGGCGTCATCAATCGCGCCAACACCGCCATTGGCCGGGCGCTGCGCCTGTGCCTGATCAATATCGGCTATTGCAAAGCCGGCGCGGGCGATCCCAACTGCATCGGCCTGCCGACCAAATTCGGCATGTGCATCGCCGAAAACGAGGACGCCAGTCCCTGGACGCCCTACCATATGGACCAGGGGTTCAAGCGGGACGACAGCGCCGTCACCGTGGTCTCCGTGACCGGCGCGACAACGATCATCGATGCCGGCTCCAAGACGCCCGAGGACACTCTGGATAACATCGCCTCGATGATGTTTTACCGGAATGCTGGCGCCGGCGGTTGGATCAGGGGATGGCAATCCGCCCAGGTCGGTCACAGCAACAAACGGGTCTCGTATCAGGGCCCCTACCACCCCATCCTCCTCAGCCCGTCGCGGGCCGTCCTCATGGCTGAGGCTGGCATGAGCAAGCAGGACGCCCAGGCTTGGCTGCACCGCACCTGCCGCGTCTCTCTGCAATCCGTCCTGGGCACGCGAGGCATACCCACAGATGCGAACGGCACGTGGCTGACCCATCCGGAATGGCAACATCTGGCGCACGACTCCGAGGCCACGATTCCGGCACTGGAAAGCCCGGAACAGTACCTCCTCTTCGTCTCCGGCGGGTCGACCCACTATGCCCACTTCTTCTATGGGACTTACGGCATTGCCACGCAGCCGGTGGACGCGGCATAGTTTCCGGCGTTCCCAGGCAAAGCGTGAGCCTCGGCCGCCGATCAAGGCTCTGACAGTCCGTCCGGACATGCCGTGAGCCGCAGGATCGTATAGGAAACACCATATGGCGAAGGCAGAGTCTACTCGTCGGTTTCAGGGCAAGTCCTCACGGCAATGCGCCTGGTGCTCCCGCCCGCTGCACAGCGAGTTCTTTACGGTCACCTTTCCGGACAAGGAGCAAGCCAGGTTCCATATCGAATGTCTTTATCCATATCGCAAAGTTGTGGGCTCTTGGACGTCTCGGTAGAAACGGTTCGCTGCTGCGATTGATACAGGCTTTGCCCTTCTGTCCCCTTCGCATCCTTAGCGGCTCCCTTTTTCATCATTTCCGGAACCCACCGCTATGGGCGCGACCTCTCGCAACCGGGGCGGCATCTCCTGGGGCGAGGTATTGTGCAAGCCTTCACGTGACCTGGGTAACGGTTGGCAGATGTCCTGAGGACATGGGCAGGGTCACCGTGACGGCCGTGCCGCGGTCTACTTCGCTGGTTATATGGATACTGCCGCCATGCTCTTCGATAATCTTGTGCGTCAACGCCAATCCCAGCCCCGTCCCGCGTCTTTTCGTGGTATAGAAGGGTGTAAACAGGGCATCGAGCTGCTCCGCTGGGATGCCCACGCCGGTGTCGTGAAACACGATTTCAACGCTGGCTGATAGGCTCTCCCGGTTCAAGGCGGCGCTGCCTGGGCGTGTTGCCTGGGCTGGCAATAGCACGTCACCCGGCGATGTGGTCGCCACACGACACGTGACGCGCAACACGCCACCCTCTGGCATGGCTTCCAGCGTATTGAGGACAATATTGCCAAAGGCACGGTGGAGTTGTTCGGCATCAGCCTCTAATGTCGGCATAGTGGTAGGCCATTCGGTCTGTAAATGGACGTGCGGTTGGCGCATCTGTTCGGCGTAGGTCTCTGTGACCCGCTGCAGGAGCAGCATCACATCCAGCGGTGCGCTATGCAATGGTGCGGGCCGGGCCAGATCGAGGAGTTCTTCGACGATGGCGTTGATCCGGTCCACTTCGCGCAAGACGACACGGTTGAACTGCTCGATGAAATGGCGGTCGTCATGTTTCCGGCTCAGGAGTTGGACAAAGGCGTGGACCGACGAGAGCGGATTTTTGACCTCGTGGGCCAGCCCGGCCGCCATATACCCCACGGTGGCGAGGCGGTCGGCCTAGCGCAAGCGGTGCTCCAGCGTTTGCAAGGGCGAGACATCCTCAAAGATCGCCACGAGGCCAACCGTGCGCGCCTCGCTGTCCTGTAACATCGCAGTGCGGAGGTTGATGGGCATCTGCTGGCCATCGGGCCGGTCCAAGTCCATACGCGAGACAAACCGTGGCGTGCCACTTTGATATGACGTCTCAATCACGTGCAAGAACGGTGTATACGGGGCCAACACCTGTTGGTAGCGTTGTCCGCGCACGTCTGTGCCACACATGTCTAAAATCCGTTCCGCCATGGTATTGACGGTCTCGAATCGGCCAGCGAGTTCCAACGTCAATAGCCCGCTGTGCATGGACGCCAGAATGTTGGCATTATAATTGGCCGCAATCGAGAGTGCTTGCACCTTTGCGTCAAGCTCGCGCTGGGTCCTTTCGAGCGCCGCGCGAGGCTGCGCCAGCTCACTGGTCATATGATTGAAATTCGCCGCCAGCACCGCGATTTCATCCCGGCTGCGCACGGGCGTAACCTGACACAACACCCCACGGGCAACGACGGCCGTCGTTGCCGTCAGGTCCCGAATCGGCGCTGCAATCCGGTGGGCGAGGCATGCCGATACAACGGTGGCAAGCACGATACCGGCCACGCCGCCGAGGAGTACTTGCAGTCGCGTCCGGTGGATCTCCGCCCACATGTCGCGCAGGGACAAGCCCACCCGGACGGCGCCCCACTTTTTGGGATGACCCGGCCTGAATACCGGCACAGTAATATCGTAGTAGCTCCTCCCGTCGTGCGGCCCCCTGACGCGTTGAATGAGGGTCTGACGCGTTGCCGCGGCCTGCTGGCTCACCGCATCGGTCAGCACCGTCCCCTGTTTCTCATCATGGCCGCTATAGGCCGCCACTTGCCCGGCATGGTCGAGAATAATGGCATAGAGCACATCCAAGGTCCGGCTCACCTTTTCGACATCTTGTTCCAGAGTGACGAAATCGGACGCCATCAGGGGTATCGTACTGACCGCGGCCAGTTGCGTCGCGATGATCACACCGCGATTCTCCATATGGCGAATAATCGACGCCCGCTGCCGGCTTTCCACCATGAACAAGAGACTGCTGGTGAGAACAATGACCTCAACGACAAGAGTCAAAAGAATTTTCTGCCGTAGATCGAACGAGCCGTTCATAAGCTGTTGGCGCTGTGTGTTGACTCCACCTTGTGAATTTTGGGAAACGTGGCAGGGATGATATATCGCCAGATGGTTTGCATCGGCATGTCGTATCTCCCCAGTGTGGTTGACACGATGCCTCAGACGGACGGCTGCGATAGGTCCTCTCACCCTCACGTTTCCACGCCGATCTACCCTCCATGATATTGCTTGTAAGTATTCGATCAAAAATATGTAAGTTTTTTCTGTCATCCTATTTACACCTTCTAGTAGGAACTTGCAAGATTGGAAAGATGAGCCATCCCGTCACCATCCTCACGTACGCGGCGGCCTTACGGTACTTCATGCAGAAATTTCGTGATGTCGCTGCGGAGACGGTGTTTGACGCGCTGTGGACACGGCCGGGGCTCGATCTGAAGACACGGGCGCTGGTATGCGTGGTTTCTGACACGGCCACGGGGCGCGATCCGGAGTTGGCCCTGCATGTGCGCATGGCGCTGCGTCAGGGCTGGACGGAAGAGGAACTGACGGAGGTGCTGCTGCATATGTCCGGCTATGTTGGCGTCCCGCTCATTCGCGAGGCGCTGCTGACGGCAAGCCAGGTGTTCGAGGATGTACGGAACGAAACAGCAGGCACGGCGTGAATCGCCGGCGTGCAACCGTGCATCACGTGTTGCACGCCTCTTTAGAGGAGGTTAGAATCAACTCAACAGCAACGGATCCCGTCTTTTGTAGCTGTGTAGGCATGCCGTATCGCTCTCTCTGCATGGCGTGTGAGCAGGCAGGGCAGGTAGCCGCCATTTCCAGCTTCATCTTCCAAGCTCTGCGGCACATGTTCGCGAGTCGCGTACATATGGCAGGGGTTGATCTGCCGGAAGTGAAAGAACGGATGGGACATCAGGATGTCAGCCTGATCTCGCCATATCGGCATAGCGCCAGTGACCACAAACAAGAGGCGGTGGAGAAACTGGTGGGGCTTGGCTCCGATTCACAGCAATTGGCGCCATAAGGCGGTCACAGTGCGGTAGTAGTTCCGATAAGTAGTTGCAAAACAACGTTGCCCCCTTAGCTCAGCTGGATAGAGCATCGGACTTCTAATCCGAGGGTCGCAGGTTCGAGTCCTGCAGGGGGTGCTCACTAAAAGAAAGCCTGATGATGTGATTCCAGCAGGCTTTTTCATGGTGCGATAGTCAGTTACCTGACTCCTTTTTTCTCCCTTCCTACGACCGCTGAAAAGAGAAGCATTTTTTCAACGGGATGCAGGTGTCGCAGCCTGTCATTGGGGAGTCATCTGATATCGTCGCTGCTGATATCAGTTGTGTGTAGCATCACTCGGCAGGGACAAGGGGGGGAACCTGACGCCAAGCATTTGATTGTCGAGCAGCCTGCCACAGGTCATAGTTCCGCTGTAAATTGAGCCAGAGTTCCGGTGTAGTACGAAACGCTGTTGATAGCCGGAGCGCCATATCCGGCGTCACAGCTCCGTGACCATTTACTATCTTTGATAGCGTCTTACGAGAAATCCCAAGGGTCGTGGCTGCTTGGGCTATGGTGATGTCCAAAGAGTCTAGGTAATGCTGCTTGAGGATGGTGCCAGGATGAACTGGCGGTCGTGTTCGTACTCGCATAATATCTTCCAGCCTAGTGGTAATCCCGATAGCCAACGTCGGAGGCATTCCCTTCTTCAAAGCGAAAAATGACACGCCAGTTGCCTGAGACTCTAATCGACCAGAAACCCACCAAATCACCTCGCAACTGGTGCAGGTTGGAGCCTGGATAACGCATATCCTCTACATGATGTGCGGCGTCCAAACGGTCCAAAATGACTTCCAGCCTTGCCGCATGCCGAGGTTGGATGCCACGCTTTGTTCCGTCATAAAAAAACTCTTTCAACCCCTTATGTGCAAAACTGAGAATCATGCATTTAGTGTAACCCCAGGGGTTGCGCTATGCAAGAGGTAAGAAGCGTCCAAAACTCTCAGGGGGGTCTCTATCTATGAATATCGCTCGTAGGTCCAGTCTTGCATAGCGGCGAATGTGCCCATCAGTTCTTCCGATGGCATCGCCAATTGGTTGCGAAATGAGTCCACTAAGAGGTGCTCGGTGAAGAGCAGAACAATCAGAGGCTTAGAGGAGTACATACCTCCTGCCCACCCGCCCGTTGAGCCAAGGCCAAATCCATGCCCAAGAGCGTCTCAAACGCCAGACCTGACAACAGTATCACAGCTGGAGTCGCGTCACCCGTGGCGTCTTGCTCGATGTCATGGGGGCCGTGCCGTATGGCAGCTCCCGCGTCTTCTATAAAATCGCGCCCCATTTTGATGCGAACGAATGCCGTCCATATCTCCATCAAGTGATGCGCATCTTTGGCCCCACAGAGAAAAAGGGGGTCGTGGTTGTTGATCGTAGTGGTATCCACCGTACCCGCAAATTGGCCTCCACCCTGAATTTCGCAGGTTCTGCTGATCTCCTTGTTGTCTTCCTGGCTGGCGTTCCTTTCTACCCTGCGCCATAGTCGCGGTGGTTGGGGGATGATACAAGAGTGGCGTGGCCACGTAGAGAAAAGTGTGGCACGATGATATGGTGTCTACCATTCCTTGATCAAGTGAGGGATCGAACTCATGAAGCACGAACGCATCCGCAAGTTCAACACACGGGACGTGTATCCGGGGCAGGCCTTGGATAATGACATGTGCATGGTGGTCAAAGCCGGCAATCGCCTCTTCATGCGGGGCCAGACCGGGCTCGATCTTGAGCAGAAAATGGGGGCGCCCGATGACGCCGCCGCTCAGGCTGAGCAGGCCATGACCAACGTCAAGCTGTTGCTCGAGGAAGCGGGGTCAAGCCTGGAGCATATTTGTAAAGTGACCACGTACATCACGGACTGGGCCTATCGCGAGCCCGTCTACAACACGGTCGGCCGGCATCTCAAAGGCATTCCGACGGTGGCCACGGGTCTCATTGTCAAAGGCCTGGCCATGCCCGAGATGAAGATGGAGATCGATGTGGAGGCGGTGATTCCACAGGCGGCCGAGCATCAGCGCTTTCGCCCCTTCAACGTCCGTGACTGGTTCAACCAATCCATCGACCGGGACTCGTGTATGGTGATTCGGACCGAGAACGACATCTACCTCCGGGGCCAGACCGGCTCGGTGCTCGATGGCAGTCGCATGGTTGGCCTGGGGCGGACGCCGGCGGATGCTGCGGCGCAAGCCGATCAGGCCATGGCCAACGCGAAGCTGTTACTTGAGGAAGCGGGATCGAGCCTGGACGATGTCTGCAAGCTGCGTGTCTATATCGGCGATCGGGCTTATCGCGAGCCCGTGTACCAGGTGCTCGGCCGGCATTTGGGCGAGGTGCACCCGTGCTCCACCGGTCTAATCATGCGCGGCTTTGCCCGGCCGGAAATTCTGTTTGAGATTGACATGGCGGTAGCGCTCTCGCACGGCACGCCGCCGCAGCGCTTGCGCAAGTTCCAGACGAGCGAGCAGTACAAAGACGGCCAGGACTTGCGGTGCAAATTCGCCATGGCGGTGCGCGCTGGCAACCGTATCTACTTGCGTGGTCAAACGGGTAGTACGTTGGACGGCGAGTTCGTCGGCTATGGCGATGCTGCAGCCCAGGCCGAGCAAGCGATGCAAAACATCAAGACGCTGCTCGAAGAAGCCGGCGCTGGCCTCGACGATATTTGCCAAATCACCACCTATATCGCGGATCGCGCCTATCGCGAGGCGGTCTATCGCGTGGTGGGCCGGCATCTTCAGGGCGTCTTTCCGGTGGGGACTGGGTTGATCGTCGATGGTTTTGCGAACCCCCGCATCTTGGTCGAGATCGACGTGGAGGCCGTGGTGCAGGACTGAGCCAGGCGAGACCGTCAACGGCCCATACGGTTGGAAAGCGGCACTCCTCCACCAACCTGTGAGAGAAGGGGATAACGGTATGCCAAAGCAGGCGAACCCATCGCCGGAAACCGTCAGGGAAAATACCCCGATACCACCCGTTTTACGGGGACAAAAAGCCTTGGTTACGGGCGCCAGCTCGGGCATTGGCAAAGGCATTGCGCTGGCGCTGGGCCAAGCTGGCGCCGACGTCGTGGTGAATTATATTGCGGACGAAGATGCCGCTCAGCAAGTTGCCGACGACATACGCGCCCAAGGCCATCAGGCTTTTGCACATCGAGCGGATGTGTCTAAAGAGGACCAGGTCCAGGCCATGTTCTAGCAGATGTTGAAAGCGTTTGGCACGATCGACATCTTAATCAATAACGCGGGTCTGCAGCGCGATGCGCCGTTTGATGAGATGACGTTGGCCCAGTGGCAGACGGTGTTGGATGTCAACTTAACCGGCCAATTTCTTTGCGCCCGTGAGGCGGTGCGAGAATTTAAGCGCCGTGGCGTGGTTCCGGACGTCTCATGCGCCGCTGGCAAGATTATCTGTATCAGTTCGGTACATGAAATCATTCCCTGGGCGGGTTATGTCAACTATGCCACGTCCAAAGGTGGGGTCATGCTGATGATGAAAAGTTTGGCCCAAGAAGTGGCGCCCCATCGGATCCGAGTGAACAGCATCTCGCCCGGCGCCATTCGCACGCCGATCAATACGGCGGCCTGGAATACGCCTGAAGCGTACGATGCGCTGATGACATTGGTCCCCTACAAGCGTATGGGAGAAGTCGAGGACATTGCCCAAGCAGCCGTTTGGATGGCGTCCGATGCCGCCGACTATGTCAATGGCGTCAGCCTCATCGTCGATGGCGGCATGACGCTCTATCCCGGTTTCGCCACGGGTGGATAAGGGGCCGAACAAAACTAACGTCATCGGTTTCCTCTGGAAAAACGATGTCGCTCATGTTGTCCAGGAACTTAGGGGATTTGGCATGAAGCGTGAGTCCTTTTTTCCGTCCTCGGTTCTCATCTCTATAAGAGTTGCGAACGGATGGCAACCAGGAGTAGCCTCATGCCAAAATGTGTGGAACCCATCATAGTCGGTGGCGTCATCGCGACGCTCTTCATGACGATGCGGATGTTTAAGGAGGCTGACCGATCATGCCGGAAATGCAGAGACTCAAAGAAGCACGCGAACGGACCGCCCATTGGCGGCGGTGGGGACCTTATCTCTCAGAACGCCAATGGGGAACGGTGCGCGAAGACTATAGCCCCCTCGGAACGGCCTGGGACTTCTTCCCGCATGACCATGCGCGCTCTCGGGCTTATCGTTGGGGCGAGGATGGCCTGGCCGGGATCTCAGACAATCATCAGCGACTTTGCTTTGCCATCGCGCTGTGGAACGGTTGTGATGCGATTCTGAAAGAGCGGCTCTTCGGCCTGACTGGCAGTGAAGGCAATCACGCAGAGGACGTCAAGGAGTATTACTTTTATCTCGACTCGACGCCAACCCATTCTTACATGCACTATCTCTACAAGTACCCACAGCGGGCTTTTCCCTACCGTGAACTGGTGGCGGAAAATCGGCGCCGCAACCGGCGTGATACAGAGTATGAGCTGCTCGATACCGGCATTTTCGACGACAACCGCTACTTCGATGTTGCGGTTGAGTACGCCAAGGCGACAACAGACGACATCTTGATCCGGATGACGATCACGAATCGAGGTCCCGAGCGCGCCGATTTATACCTCTTGCCAACGCTCTGGTTTCGCAATACGTGGTCCTGGGAACCGGGTGGGATACGGCCCGAACTCCGCGCCGGCGCACCGGGACAAGCTGATGCGGTGATCCAGGCTGATCACGCCACCCTCGGGCAGCGCTGGCTGTTCTGTGCCGGTACACCGGAGCTTTTGTTTACCGAGAATGAAACGAATCATCAACGTCTGTTCGGGGTTGCCAACACCCCGGCATTCGTCAAAGATGGGATCAACAACTATGTTGTACACGGCCATACAGAAGCCGTGAACCCGGCTCACGTGGGCACCAAGGCGGCGGCACACTACCGGTTGACGGTTGATGCCGGGCAGTCTGCAACGGTTCTCTTGCGGTTGTGTGATGTGCAGCCGGCTCGTGGGCCGTTTGGCCGCGCCTTTGACCAGATCTTGACGCAACGGATCGAGGAAGCGGACGCATTTTATGCCACCGTCATTCCCCAAACCCTGTCCCCCGATGCCAATGGGGTCATGCGTCAGGCGTTGGCGGGCTTGTTGTGGAGCAAGCAGTTCTATCATTACGACATCGAGCGCTGGCTCAGCGGGGATGCGGCCGGACCGCGCCCTCCGGCTGAGCGACAAGAGGGCCGCAATGTCGACTGGACGCATCTCTATAATGAAGACATCGTCTCCATGCCCGACAAGTGGGAGTATCCCTGGTACGCCGCCTGGGACTTGGCGTTTCACTGTATCGCCCTCGCCCTTGTCGATCCTGATTTTGCCAAATCACAGCTCGTCCTGTTTCTGCGCGAGTGGTATATGCATCCTAACGGCCAAATCCCGGCGTATGAATGGGCCTTTGACGATGTGAATCCGCCCGTGCACGCCTGGGCCGCCTGGCGCGTCTACAAGATCGAGCGACGCATC
>CBCXVS010000185.1:0-10947 GCA_965178525.1 uncultured bacterium
CTGCCAGGGGAACTTCGGTTTAGTGTCGGCGCGGCAGGGTTGGGATGGCTAGGGGCGGCTCTGGGCGTGGGGTCGTGGCTCATGGTGGCCATTGGCACAGTGCCGCGGGCCGGGCCGCTCATGCTGGCCGGCACGTTGCTGTGGCAATTCTTGCTGCTGATTTTTGCCCTCACCTCCAATTATGACGTGGCACTGGGCGTTTTGGTCCTTCTCGGGATGGCGCAAACGGTGTCGCTGACCAATATTACCATCCTGCTGCTTGGCACCGTGCCTGACGAGATGCGTGGCCGCATTATGGGATTGCGCTCGCTCGCCGTCGCGCCGCTGTTTGTCGGCACCTTGCTTTCCGGCGTGGTCGCCGAGAGCCACGGTGCGCCGTTGGCCACCGTGGCCTGTGTTGCGGTCGGCATCCTGATTGTCATGGCACTGGCGCCTTGGGTCCCCGGAGGGATACGAGGAGGCCGCCGAGAGACGCCAGGCAGACCCTGTAAGACGGCGCCCAATTAGGGCAGTGGCCCAATCTGAAAGTATTTCTCCAACATCATATCAGTGGTTTGCAACGCCCCTTCCACCCAGCCTTGGGCATCGGAATAGGCTTCGCCGCAGATGTAAACCGGCATATCCGGCACGGGTTTGAGGATTTGTTCCTTAACGTTCCAGCTCTGCACACCGATATTCCACGAATTCCAGCCGCCGCCGAACGGATCATCACCCCAATCCCTGAAGCTGGCATCTTGCGGCTCGGGGGTGTACTTCAACCCATGGATCTCGCCCAACTGCCGCTGTACCTCTGCGACCATGGCCGCTGGCGCCTGGTAGCGGTACCATGTCGAACACATGGGGTGAGTGTCCTGTGGTCCCGCCCTAAACATCTCCCGCGCTTCGGTACGCAGATCAGCCCCGTCACGCCATCCGCGTCCGCGCTTGGGACGAAAGCCGTCCCAGAAGCCAATATTGATTCCGTCGTCATAACTGGCCATGAGCATGGCGCGCCCTTGCGTGGCCGGCGTGCCATCGTCTTTGGGCCAATAGTACGTCTGGCGCACCGGCAGATCGGTGGTGCTGCGGCCCTCTTCGACCTGGGCTGGCAACCACCAGGGCTCCAGATAGGTGGTAAACAGCTTGAACAGCGGCCGTGGCGTCACGCTGCGCACCAGCCGGTCGACCTGGGGATCTTGCAGGAGCGGACTGTTCGGGGCCAACAGCTCCAGGGCGCGGCGAGGCATGGCCAGAATCAGCGCTTTGGCATGGACGGGATCACCCCCATGTACGCCCAGCTTGATGGCATCGCCCTCCTGCTCAAAGCCGGTTACCCGGGTGTTCAAGCGTACATCCCCGCCGGCGGCCCGTACGAACTCTTCCAAGAGCAGCGGAACCTGCTGAAAGCCGTTGGTAAACCCCTGATACCGGGCCGAGACGCCAAAATCGGAGAGAAACCAGGGGATGGCGTCAGCCGCGTTCCAATTGCTCAGGGTCGTCTGGTAGCCGCCCGCGGCCACGGCGAGTTGATAGGCCTCACCGCTCATGACCCGCAGGAGGATTTCCCAAAAGCCCTGCTTATACAGGGGAGCGCCTGCAAAGGTTGCCTCTTGTGCCATCTGGCGGCGTTGCGCTTCGCTCAGCTGCGGGTTGGTAATGCCGGGAATCACCTGATCGAGGGCATCGATCACGAGCTGTCCGGCAGTTTTGCCAAATTCCTGGAACGTTAAGCGGTAGGGTACCTGCGCCAGTTGCTCGGTGAAATCTGAGAGGCGCAGATGGACGCCACGGAGGTACGCGATATTGTCCGGCTTATCCACAGGAAAATCAAACGTCTCGATACGGTCGGCGCCCGTTGCCTGCTCGTTCAGCGCAGCGATGAGCTGGGTCACGCACGGCTGCACCTCGGGCAGGATGCGCATCCCGCCGAGTTCGGCTTTCATATTGGGAATATGGGGTGGCGTCACCGATAACAAACGCCCCCCGATATGGTCGTCCGCCTCGAATACCGCCACCGTGCGGTTCCCACTGGCGGTGAGGAAACGCCAGGCCGCATAGACGCCGGCGACGCCCCCACCGACAATCGCGACATCCAGGCTCTCGTTGGGCATGGTCTCTCCCTTCTGCTCTGTTATATTTTCATAGACCGGTTGACATCTCAGTTCTGTGATTGATGGGGGTTGTACCTCACCCCCTGTGTGAACACAGTGCGAGGATACGTAAGGTACTGGAAACTGCGGGTTATGTCATGGCTTAATATAGCCTGTGGCAAGCCTTTTATTCTGTGATGCACGTCACGCTCACGCGGTGATCTGCGCCGCCGCACCCTGTCAACGTGCATGTGCTGCTCACCCTGCGGCTCTCTGAGACTCCCAGGCGACGAGCCAGTCCGCCGCATCCATCACGAGATCCGTGTGGGTGGTCTGTCCCCGATTGTTCCTGTCATCAGTGCAGCAGGACATTTTGCAACGGCTGGGCTGGGATGCTTCTCTTTACCGGCAGCTTGACATTCAGCATACGGTAAGTTGATTGGCCGCATAGCAAGTGCTAGACTTTTCCATCAACGACTGCATAAGGGTTTTGACCCCACGAGGTGTCCAAACCCCCCGACCCCGACCCTCCCCGCGGCGAGGGATTAATGGACAAGAGCTTCCACCTTGGACACATGCACAAGCTGCCCACAGAGCTGTGCTGGGCCGCCTTCGTCGTCTGGTGCGGCGAGCGGCTCGCACTACGGCAGTGTCCGGTGCGGGTGGGCCGACCGCGTGACCTACTTGCACAAACAGCGCGAGAGCAAGCGAAGAGGAGCCCGACACATGCCTGAGCGAACCGGATACGACGAAGGGGTGTTTTAACTGGGTGGACGTATGCTGCGGCGACGTCGCCCAGGCCAAGACGTTCTACGGTTCCCTGTTCGGGTGGTCGTTCCAGAACGAGGAGGACGGCGGCCAGGTCTACACGCTGGCTCTGCAGGGCGGCAAGAACGTGGCCGGCCTGAGGACCCAGGGCGCGGAGGAAGCCGAAATGGGCGCGCCCTTCCATTGGCTGACCCACATTTCCGTCAACGACTGTGATGCCACGACCGCCAAGGCCGAGGAGGCCGGAGGGACCGTCCTGGTACCCGCCACGGATGTCATGGGTGTGGGCCGCATGTCGGTGGTCCGGGATCCGGCCGGTGGGTGGGCAAGCCTGTGGCAGCCGAAGGGCTTCTTTGGCGCCGAGCTGCGCAACGAGCACGGTACACTGTGCTGGAACGAGCTGGTCACGCCCGACGTCGACGGCGCCCTGGCGTTCTATGGCCAGGTGTTCGGCTGGACCACTCACCAGATGGATATGGGTGCTCCGGGCCCCTACACGATCATCAAGCAGGGTGATATCGACATTGGTGGCATGATGCACCCGCCTATGGAGGGCATCCCCAGCCGCTGGGGCGTCTACTTCGCCGTTGACGACTGTGACGCCATTGCCACTAGGTGCAAAGAACTCGGCGGCAGCATTATGGCCGAGCCCATGGACACGCCACCTGGCCGCATGGCCCACTTGACTGACGACCAGGGTGTCGCCTTCGCGGTGATTACCCTGGCGGAGCCGCCGAGCTAGCCCTATCGCACCATTCCCAGCGCCTCTACCCCGGAGCGCGTAAAACAGCACGGGCAGGCGCACCGTCTCCGGCGGCCAGTAAAAGCGGCAAGGCGCAGAGGTCGTATGAGCCCGGCGGTACGGCGCGAAGGTCAAGACCTTCCAGAATGACGACGCCAGCGCTGAGAAGCGTGCGGTGCACCGGGAAATCGTGCGCCTCGAACGCATCCACGGAGAGATAGTCAATGCCGACCAGTTGCACGCCGTGCTCAACTAAGACCTGTGCCGCAGGAGCCGTGAGCGCAAGATACGCCGGCTGAAAGCCCGGACGGTCCCATAATGCCGAGTTGGCCGTTTTGAAGAGGACACGCGTCACCCCTTCGAGATCGAGTGCCTGGAGATCGGCTGCGGTGAGATGGGACGTACCGGGCATATCGTAGACCCGAGCCGGTCCCATCAGCACACGCAGGTCGAGTTCGTCAAGCGAGGCGCCATCGTCGAAAAAATGGCGTGGCGCATCGAGATGCGTCCCACTATGCGAACTGAGCGCCACATGGCTCACATTCGCCGCATCGCCCCAAGCACGCTGTGCGATGGGCGTGATCTCGATAGCTGGGTCACCCGGGTAGACGGGTAATGTCGAGGATAAAGGCCGGGTCACATCATAGAGAAGCATAGACGCTCCCATGCTATAATAAAGTCGTTCGCCTATACGATAGCCTCGCGGCTTGCCATACGTCTCGCATCTGTGCGCCACAAGGAAAAAAGGTATGTTGACTCCTGATGAAATCAAAGATCTGCGCGAATATACGGAGATGACCCAGGTCCAAATGGCCCAGCTCTTCTGTGTCCGGCCTGCCGATGTCGTGGCCTGGGAAAATGGGAATTTGGAACCGGATGAGGAACAGCTGGAAAAACTCGAGCGCCTACAAGCTTCGGGCGCCAAAAAGACGCGATTCAAATTCTACTAAGTGCCTGGGCCTCATGACCTTTATAGATCTCTCCAGGGGGAAGATATGAATTTAATTTTGCCTCAGTACTTCATGCCAGCCTGAAGCGCCAGACAGCTTGCAACCGTGCAGGCTGCCTGGCCATGGCCATCGCGCGCTTGATCGACGATCCGGACCCCATGAACACGACCTGTTGTTCCGCTTTTTCCGCGCCTTACGGCAGCTCCTGCAGCCGTTTTGCCGCTTGCTTCGCCTCGGGACTTTCGGGATATTTCCTCTGCACCTGTTCGAGAAAAAAGCGCGCATTGCGGACATCATCCAGCGCGGCAAACGCATAGCCTTGTTTGAGAATCGCGGCGGGGACTTTCACATCATCGGCATAGCGTTGCACCACTTCGTCAAACGCCACGATGGCGGCCTCGTACTGCTGCTGCGCATAGAGCGATTCGCCTAACCAATACTGCGCATGTCCCGCCAGCGGCGCCTTCGGATGCTGGCGTAGGAGCTGCTTGAACAGTACGATGGCCACTTCATAATTGCCAGCCTGATACTCCTGCCTTGCCCGCTGGTAGAGACGGTCTGAGCCATCGTCGGTCTGCGGCGGCTGCGCCGCACGCTCGGATGGTCTCGTCGCCGGCGGCCGTGTCGCTGGCCTGGGTGTGACCGGCTTGGGCGCGGGCGGCGCGGCCGAGGCGGGTCGTGACACCGGCGTGGAAGGTTCACGCGGTAAACGCAGAGCCGTGTTTCCCTGGGGATCAACGTGCTGCTCCAAGGCCGCCACACGCGTCTCCAATTCCGCTAGTGTCGTGGCAAAAATATCCCGCGCCTCGGCCGTCGGCCCGGCGTTGTTCTCCATATAATGCTGGAGTTCCTGCACCATGCCACGCAGGTTTTGCACGTCAACCCGTAACTCATCCATTTCTGCGCCCGTCTCAGCCATCTCACGCCGCGCATCCGTGTTGGGTCCGTCGAGCCGGTCCAAGCGCTTCATGATTTCCTGGTTGCGTTGCACGCGGTCACGCTCAATGGCGGCGACATCGGCACGGAGCGCCTGCACATCGTTTCGCGCCACACAACCCGCAACCATACTGGCGCAGAGGAGACTGGCGAGTGGAAACCATCGTTTTATCGTCATATACCACCCTCCCTAGGGCTGGAAAATCGCAAAATGGGCACGCCGATTCTGGGCCCATGCCGATTCGTTATGCCTGGGATCGAGGGGAAATTCTTCTCCATAACTAATCGTCGTCATCCGAGATGCGCCGATACCGAGTGCGTCCATATACTGTTTGACCGCATAAGCACGCCGCTCACCCAGCGCCAGATTGTAAGCCATGGTGCCGCGTTCGTCACAATGGCCCTCAATCTGCACGGTAACATCGTGATTCTCTGTCATATACTGCGCTTTCTGCGCCAAGATGGCTTTGGCGTCGTCACTCAAGGTAAAGCTGTCATAGGCAAACCGCACATCCTGACGCAGAAACACTTTGAGTGAATCGGCCTCGGACATGCTCGTCCCACCACTCATACGATCCTCGCTCATGGCGCGATCGGTTTCCTGTAGACTGCCTCGCGGCTGGTATTGCTCCTGCGACTCCGTGCCGCTCTGACGAGACGGATCGCCGGCCATCTCGTCCGGTCCGCTCCCGCGCGCTTGCCGGGAAGCACATCCGGCCAGGGTCAGGGCGAGCATGAGTACGAGCCAAACTCCGCTTGCAAGCCTTAAACGTGGCGTCATAACGTCTCCTTCTCCGTGCCAAACTTTCAGTTCTTACTACCGCTCCACGTCCAAAAGGGCGCCATTTGCAAAACGTCTAGGAAACCGTCTCCAATATGGTTCCCTTCATGGCGGTGCGCAGCACTTAATGGCGGTGCGCAGCACTTAATGGCGGTGCGCAGCACTTAATGGCGGTGCGCAGCACTTACCAGGCTAACGCACGATGCGCCCGACCCATTGGGGTGACAGACATATCGGGCTATTCGGAGCCAGCGGCCGCATTCCCTGTCCGTCGTTACGCATCCAATGCCGTTGCCAGAGGTCGCCTTGCTGGCTGATATACATGAGAAAACGGCCATGCGGCTCCCAGGTAGGCGCCTCATACTGTCCGTCCCCGCCGGTCAAACGCCTGAGGCCGTTGCCATCGGCACGGATCGTATAGATATCGAGCGCACCGGTTTCCGACCGTCCGGTAAAGGCAATGATATCATCACGTGGCGACCAGGCCGGGGACGTATTGTAGCTTCCTGCATAGGTGAGACGAACGGGATCAGCTCCCCGGACATCGGTGAGATACAGCTGGGGTGAGCCGCCGCGGTCTGATGTAAACACTAGGCGGTTACCATCCGGGGAAAAACTTGGAGATATATCAATACCCCAGTAGGTCGTGAGGCGTGTGAGCCGTGTCCGTTCGGTATCGTAGAGAAAGATATCGTTATTCCCCTCTTGCGTCTGACTCAAGGCAAGATACCGCCCATCACGTGACCAGGAACCGGGCAAGGCCAAGCCGGAACCGGACGTCACACGTTCCTCTGTCCTCGTGAGGAGATGACGGAGATAGATATTGGGAAAGCCATCCCGATACGACGTATAGGCCAAACGTGTGCCATCCGGGGACAATGTCGGCGCCAGATTCAAGGCGCCATCTGCGATCAAGCGGTGCGCGTTATGGCCGTCATAGTCCATCAGAAGAATGTCTTTCCCTCTGGCTCCCTGTGCCCGAGGGCTGACACAGACGACCTGAGTGTCAAACGGTCCGGACTCACCCGTAAAGGCATGAAAGACGAGATCACTAAAGCGATGGGCAATTTCACGGTAGCGTGTTTTCGCAGCCTGGTATTTCTTACCGGCGAGCCGGTGCTGCTGCTGCACCACATCGTGCAAAACCAGCTCGATCACCACCTGCGATGTCTCCACGCCATGCCGTAAACGTCCGGCAATAACGCCCAGGGCACCCACGGCCGCCCAGTTTTGATAGCGTAGACGGTCAAGTCCCTGGGGGAAGGCATCGATATAGGTAGCAGGATCAATGATGCGGAAGAGGCCCGACGTTTCCAAATCCTGCCGCAGCACGGCCTGTAGCTGTTGTTCGAGCTGCCTATCACCGTCAGCCCCTAACAGTTCGGGCAACGCGAGGGGAAGCAGATAGCCGCCGGCTTGATCAATGTCGATATAGACGCGGGTCTGTGCGAACGCGAGAGCGAGCATCATCGCGACCCCCATCCCGCTCAGACTCCCTATGGTAAGTGCCCGAACAGAATTAAATTTCATATTTTTCCTCTGGAAAAATGATATCGCTAATTTTGTCCAGGAACTTAAACCTCCGCATGGATACGATCCATTGCCCCTACAGGCCGTGAGCGCGCTGACCGCATGGCGCGCCACGCCTCTGGGCCATCCCCAGGGCGTTAGGGCGTCGAAGCCATGGGCGTGGCTCACCCGCTGTGTGCGCGGTGAAGCTAGTGTGCCGACCTGGGCCGATGGAAAATGGACACGATATTGCATGTCATAGGCACAATGATAGGAATAACTTAGGATGTCGGACGTCACTGCCCATTAACGCTGATACGGGGTTGCCTGCCCCGGAACATGAGGCGAGTTGCACTGCAGCTTACAAGATGGCGACCGAACCGGATGCTCCATCGCGTTCATACCGCCTTTTCGTGTCGATTATAGCAATATATGCAGGGTTTCTAAACCCCCATTACACACATACGAGTGAATTTCTTGCCGGCTTTGAATCGTTTTTTGATCGTGCAAACTTCTATGACCGTTGTATGATCGACAGCATGAATATCATTACATATCAAGTCGGCAAAGAATAGTATCCATATAAAAAGCAAATACGATAAAAAATCATGCAACTGTCATATATCGTATTTTATGTAAAGTTCACGTCATAAAATAAAGAGAAACAAGACCAATAAATTTTAATCAATATAGAAATCGAATAGATCGAAGCTCTATCGATCAAGTTCTATACGGGCATATCGCCGTATCATTGGCGTACCTGCTGTCTCATTTCTGATACAGAACCGAGTGCTGCCCCCCACGTACGGACGGTATCGTACAGACAGCAACAGACAGAGAAAATACAGATCACACATTCGGTGTGCATAGTATGAGGAATAGCCTCACCCTGGCTATCCCGGTTCCTCGCGTGCATCCATCGTGTCTTCTTGGTATTGTTCTCGCGTAGCGGGGTGTTTTTGATGGAGCCTTCAGGCAACGTAACACAACCGATGTATGACATCGTAGACATGGATTTTCAATTTTACCATCTTAAATACAATCCCTTCATCCGAAAATTTCCGGAGCTGCTATTTTGGAGTCAGGGTTTCCACGTCGCATGGGATCACCTGGTCACGAGTATCAATCAACACCAGAAGTTCGTCGTCATTCTTGGACAAGCCAGATTGGGAAAAACCGTACTGATCCATACGTATCGGACCCATGCTGAGACCCAGGACATGACACTGATCGACCAGCTCGATGTGACACGTCCCTTGCGCCATGTGCTCGGGGACCTGGCACAGCTATGCGGCCTTGACAGCGTTGCAGACGACATCCAAGACCTTATCTATACCCTACAGCAATTCTTTACGGAAGCCGATACACAGGGCCGCCGTACCGTGCTTGCGATTGATGAGGCCCATCGCCTCTCAGCGCCTGCGCTCGTGAATCTGTGCCAGTTGTCTGACTTGTTTCAGAGTCCGTCCAGACCGCTTCTACCCATCGTGCTCTTCGGGCGCCCCCCCCTGGCACAACATTGCACCCAACCTGAGTTGCAACCACTCTCAGCCGCTGTGGCAACGTCGACTCCCCTGGATCCGCTCACACCGGAACAGAGCCTCGCCTACATTCACCACCACTTACGACTCGCTGCGACGCAAACCTCCCCTATCTTTTCGAAACGGGCTTTGCAGCTGATCGTTGACCATGCCCAGGGTATCCCTAAGGTCATCAATATCATGTGTTCAGATATCCTGATGGCGGGCATGTTAGAAGGTGAAAAGCCAATTAGCTTCCACACGGCCCAAGACGTGATAGGCCATGTGGACCAGAAGCGTCGCTCTCCCCTACTCCGATGGGGGCTGGCTGGCGCCGCAGGGTGTTTACTTGCCGTAGGACTCTGGAGTCTTCTTCCCTCCACCACACCGGACCGCTCGGAGCCACCGCCGGCAGTTTCCACCCAACCTCCGCCGGCAAGGTTGCAAAAACAAGAAGTTCCTAAGATACCACGTCCTCAGGCAGCCGTACCGAAGGCGGCCCCGGTGGCGTCGCCTCCGGTTCCGGTACAACCGCTAAATGAAACGCCAAGCACGGCACTCGCGCCACGAGCGCCGCGGCCAGCGCTCGTGGAGACGTATGATCCCGCGCTGGACGCGTCTCTTGCTCCGCAAGCGAGTATGCCAACGGCAGCCGGACCCAGCACCGTCAGCACGCCCGAAGCGCCGGACCCAGCCACGCTCACGCCGGCAGCTGCAGCGCCGCAATCGTCTCTCGTAACCCCGCTCAACGCATCGGCACCATCTCTTCTCCTGGACGGCATGCTACAGGCATCGTTGCCAGTTGTAGACCCGCCCCGTCCGGCACCAAGTCCGGTCGACAACGTCGGCCTTGCAGCCGCCACCGATGGTGAAAACGATGTGCACGCGCGTCTCGTATGCGTCATGCCACGGACTGGCGGCCAGCGCGGGAGTGATATTGTCCTGATGGACCACAAGGACAACGGGGTGCACCGGCTCATTGCCGATGGGGCACAGAATATGTCCCCGGTTCTCTCTCCCAACGGCAAATGGCTGGCGTATACCTCGTACCGTGACGGTGCGCCCAACGTCTATCTGCGCCATCTCGCGTCAGGAAAAGAGGAGCAATTGACATCCGGACCCTGGCTCGCGTTACCGGGCACGTGGTCGCCTAATAGCCGCTATCTCGCGTTAAGCCAAAGCCTGGAAGGAAATAATGATATCTTTCTCTACGATATCCGCCGCAAACGTTTGCGCCGTCTGACCCGAATGGCCTTAAGTTAAGCCAACTCCTTTCTTGATGAAGCAGTTACGCCGATTGCCTGAGACCGACTCTCCTCTCATGATGAGGGCCTTCATTCCCCCCACTGACAGGAGAAGCGCTCCGGATATCCCGTATCACCCCCCGGCTGCAACGCCTCCAGGCCGACTGCGCCGCCCACCTCCCATCCGAGGCCGTTCTGGCGGCGTGTGAGGCGGTCGGCTATACCGAGTGGCGCGACCGCCTCCTCCATCCGGTCGTCACCGTCCAGGCCTCTCTGGGGCAACTTCTCCCTGGCCATGCCGCCTGCCGTCATCTCCCGCACTGAACGGGTGGCTACTCCAGTGCCTCGGCCTCCTGCCCGGCTCCTACCCAGCTGCCTGGAGGCGTGCTGGACCACCTCTGCGAACGCGTCGGCCAGTCGGCCCGGCC
>CBCXVS010000185.1:11940-15855 GCA_965178525.1 uncultured bacterium
ATGACAAAACCCCCTCATGTGTTGGGTCAACCGTTGACACGACATGCAGTTAGAGCTTCACTTGAGGCCATTCCCGTCTGACCCAGCACGTCAGGATTGATGTCTCACCAAGTTTTGCGCCGGATAGTCACCGCATCGTCTTCACGTCCGATCGGGCCGGCGCGCCTCAGCTCTACCTCACCGACGTGCAGGGTGCGCCGCCGGTGCGTCTGACGCCAACCGGCTCCTACAACACCTCGCCGGCATGGTCGCCACGCGATGACTCGATCGCCTTCATCAGGCGTAGCGCCAAGCGGACCCTGGATCTGTATCTGATCCAGGCCGATGGCACGAAGCTGCGGCGCCTCACCCAAGGAGGGCGTTTTCACTCCCCGCCAACCTGGGCGCCCGATGGGCGCGTGTTGATGGGTATGAGTCTGCAGGACTCGGTCTGGGAACAACATCTGGTCGACGTGACCGCACAAGAAAACGCGGATCGCCTGCTGCCCAAGGATCCGCTTTGCCTGGCTCCGCAATGGGTTGCACAGCGTGTGCCATAGTGGTCACAATCCCTATCCCATGCCCATCTAAGGAGGCCCTATGATTCCCCCGAGGTTGTGGTGCTGGATGCTCATGATGGCGCTGTTAAGCTTGGCATATCCCCCTCACGCCCGGACACAGAAAACCGGTATGCTCACCGGCTCACAGACGGGCACGTATTTCCGTTTCGGCCAGGAAATCGCTGCAGTGACCATTACGCACGGACTAGAAGTCCTCGTGAAGGAATCGGAAGGATCCATTGCCAACATCCGTCGCCTCATGAGCACAGAGAATGCAGCCCTGGCCATGGTGCAGTCCGATGTGCTCGGCTTTTTGAACTGGTCGGCCGATCCCGTCATACAAGGCATCGCCGCCCGGCTCCGGTTGATTTTCCCCTTCTACAACGAAGAGGTCCACCTCCTAGCACGCAAAGAGATCCAGCACATCGCCGACCTCACAGGGAAACGCGTCATTGTGGGGACGGAAGGCAGCGGCGCCTGGCTGACCGCCTACAACTTGCTCCATATGCTCGATATTCAGCCTGCGGTCATACGCCACGACCTCCTCCCGCCCGAAGCCGTGCGCGCCGTGCTGACGGCGGAAGCCGACGCCATGTTCTATGTCTCCGGAAAACCAGTGACGCTCTTTACGAACATGCAAGATTTGTTGCAAGATAGCCGCTATGTCAATTTGTTGTCCGAGGTGCACTTCGTCCCCTTGCAGGATGAAAAAATGCTGCAGGAATATAGCGCCTCCTCCATCGGCCCTCATGACTACGCCTGGGTCCACACCACCGTCCCGACCGTGGCGGTCCGGGCCGTGCTGATCGGCTTTGATTTTACCCGAAACGACACCTCGTATTTCCGCATGCGTTGTGCGCAACTCGCGACCTTGGGCCGTGCCGTCCGCGATAACTTTGCGGCCTTACAAGCCACCGGGCATCCCAAGTGGCAAGAGGTCGATCTGGCGCAACGGGTGAGTCTGTGGCGCCTTGATACCTGTTCCCAATCCGTCCGGCGTGACTTGACCAGGTATGCGCCTCTGCAGCAAGACTTCGAGGCGATTGTGCAAGGCAAAGGCGGGCGCTGACGGCGCTTCATCAAGCGCCAGGCTACAGCAGGACCTGGCGCCTCATCCTATGCTACGACTCACGCGCACTAAACCGCATTTCCACTTCGAGCGAGTTGCCAGAATAATCCAAGGGGAGGTTGGGCAAAGGGCTGGACCGCTTAATCGCCCGGATCAGAGACGCATCAAACAGCGCATTGCCCGATGGTTGCAGCAGAGCGAGTTGCTCCACATGCCCATCACGCATGACCCGAAAAAGCGCCGTGGCCTGCAACGTGTGGGTCTGTTGCGGTGGCAGTGGCAGGATCCAGGCCTCAATAATCTTGGCGCGCACCCGCTCTTGATACGCCGCCAGGCGCACCCGCGACAGTCCTGCTGCCGCCCCCGTTGTGGCGTTTTGGGCGACTTGTTGGCGGAGCGCCGCGACGCGGGCTGCCGCAACGTGCGCTTGATGCTGTGCCGCCTCGTCGGGGCGGCCTGCTACTTCCCGCTGAGCTTGACGCTTGCGCAGCTTGCGAATCGCGGTTTGCGCTTCTTTTGACATGGCTGCCGTTGGTTTTTTGGCCACTTGCTTGGGGGGTGCAGAACGCGGTTTTTTGGCCGCCGGAGATTTTGGCGCCTTTGCAGGCGTTGCGGCCTTGTTTAGCCTGGGCTTGACCACGGCGGGCGCCTTTTTAGCCGCCGGAGGTTTTGGCGCCTTTGCAGACGTTGTGGCCTTTTTTGGCTTGGGCTTGACCACGGCGGGCGCCTTCTTGGCCACTGGCGCTATTTTAGGTGTCGGCGGCGGCGCAACCTTAGGCGCCTCTTTTGGCGCCGCAGCAGGCTCGGCAACGGCAACCTTAGGCGTTTTGGGAGGGACAGGAACCGGCTTAGGCGCCGGCGCTTCAGGGGCCGGCTCGGGTTGCAGCGGCGCAAGCGGCGCAAGCGGCGGCGGGGATGCTGGCGCCGGTCTGAGCGTGTCTGATGACGGTTTACGCAAGGATAGCGGTGCATCGATCAAGGACACCGTATACGATGCCAGCTTATCTAAATTCGGTGTCCCCCACAGCCAGGCGCCACTAATGACGCCGAAAATGGCGATGCCATGGAACAAAACGGACACCACGAGCGATGTGGCACGCGGCGCTCTCCCCCTGGTCCCAAACTGTCGTTCCTTGCGACGTTTCATGGCACTATGATCTCAGGTTGCGTAATCATACCAAGCTGCACGATACCTGCCTGTTTCACTGCATCCATCACCTGCACTACAGCGCCATAGGGCACGGCAGCATCAGCACGCAGCAAAAGGCGCTGTTGGGAACGGTTCTTGGCAAGGCCTGCGAGCTTCGGCTGCAGCGCTTCCAGCGTGTACGCCGTCTGGTTCAGGTAGATCACCCCTTCCGGGTTCACTGTCAGAATGAGCGCCTCGTCTTGCGGAGGTTGGGGCGTGCCGGTGGCGACCGGCAGATTGACCGCCAGTCCTTGTTGTAACATCGGGGCCGTGATCATAAAGATAATCAACAACACGAGCATGACATCGACTAACGGCGTGACATTGATGTCAGACAACGTCGTGCGTTGTCGTTTCCCGGAGACCATACGCTCTCATGTTCCTATGAAAAAAGGACTGAGGACTGAGTAAAAGACATTTTTCATCATTTCCGGGCGCCGACCGCCGCGGCATGACGGCGCCTATGAACGATGCACCGTGGCCCGGCCGCCCGGTCGCTGTACATCCTGAATGAGATAGCTCTCAAACAGTAAGGTAATCTCTTCGGTAAAACTATCCAGTTCCGCCTCCAGCCGCCGTAAGCGATTCAAATAGTGATTGTACGCAATGAGCGCGGGAATCGCGACTGCGAGTCCGGCGGCGGTTGCCACCAGAGCTTCAGAGATGCCTGGCCCGACGACAGCCAGGGTGGCGCCGCCCCGCTGCCCAATGGCATGAAACGATTGCATAATGCCCCACACTGTCCCGAGCAAACCGACAAACGGCGCGGCCCCCGCCGTCGTCGCCAGGAATGACAACCCGCGCTCGATACGTTGCAGTTCTTCACTCTGCACTTGTTGCGCCAGGTGACGGATGTGATCGTGGATCATGGCTAACGCTTCAGGGCCGACATGGTCGAGCATCATCCGGTGCCGCTCGCTCAAGGCATCGAGCTGCTGGTGCACCGCGTGAAACACACTGGCGAGAGGCGAATCCGGTAAGCGCCGCGCCGCCAGCGCCACGAAGGACAGCTCATGGTCCGTATCAAGCGTCTCCAGAAAGGCCATGTTTTGTTTGCGCACGCGGCGAAACTGGGAGGCTTTGCCCAGGATGATACTCCAACAGATGACCGACGCCAG
>CBCXVS010000186.1:0-15842 GCA_965178525.1 uncultured bacterium
CAGTACCAGCGGTTTATTCCCCGCAATGAAATGGACATTGCCGTGGTGGGTGCGGGATCGTCGGTCGTCTTGAGCGATGATGGCTCGACGATCACGTCGGCCCGAGTCTCTTTGGGCGCGGTAGCGCCGGTCCCGCTGATGGTGCAGGAGTGTGCCGCAGCGGTGGTCGGCCAACGGATTTCGGATGACACGATCAATGCTGCGGCCGCGGCCGCGACGGCGGCGGCACGGCCGATTAATGATATGCGTGGCACGATTGAGCAACGGCGGCATCTGTCGGGTGTGCTGACACGGCGGACGTTACAAGGCGCTATTGCTCGTGCCAGAGGGGAGGCGTAAACTTATGGCAGAAAAGGTTATGGTGCAGACGTCAATCAATGGCGAAGAGACCGCGTTCATCTGTGAGCCGCGGCAGAGTCTGCTGGAAGTCTTGCGGGAGGACCTGGGGCTCACCGGGACCAAAGAGGGCTGCAGCAACGGCAATTGTGGCGCCTGCAGCGTCCAGCTCGATGGGGTCTTGGTCGATTCTTGTTTAGTCCTGGCGGTCGAAACCGGGGGCAAAACGGTCACCACCATTGAAGGGCTGGCAAGTCCGGCGCAGTTGCACCCGCTGCAACAAAAGTTCCTGGAGCATGCTGCGTTGCAGTGTGGCATTTGCACGCCAGGCTTCATCGTTGCCGCCAAAGCCCTGTTGGAGACAAACCCGCGTCCGACGGAGCACGAGGTGCGCTATTGGCTGGCGGGGAATCTGTGTCGCTGCACCGGGTATGATAAGATCATCCGCGCGGTTTTGGATGCGGCCGAGACCATGGAGGCGTAGGTGTAATGGCAGAAGCAACAGCGGAATACAAGGTCATTGGGACCCGGCCGGTTCGTCCCGATGGGACGGATAAGGTGACGGGAAGGGCTGTGTATGGCGGGGACATGCGGCTGACCGGGATGCTCCATGGCAAGGTGCTGCGGAGCCCGCATGCGCATGCGCGGATTAAGTCAATCGATACCAGCAAGGCGGAGGCGCTGCCCGGTGTGCGGGCGGTGATGACTGGGCAAGAGCTCCCGGATCCGGGCGCGCGCATGGCCGCTGCCGGTGAAATGCCGATCAACGTCCAGCATTTGAGCAACAATGTGATGGCGAAGGACAAGGCGCTCTACAAGGGGCATGCCGTGGCGGCCGTGGCGGCGACCAACGTCCATATCGCGGAAGAGGCGCTAAGGCTGATTGAGGTCGAGTATGAGGTGTTGCCTCCGGTCCTGAGCGTCCTGGACGCGATGAAGGACGATGCGCCCATCGTGCTCGATGACTTGAAGACCACCGACTTGGGTCAGCAGACCGACAAGGTGAGTAATATCGCCAGCCATCTCCAGTTCAAGCTGGGGGATCCGGATCAGGGTTTCCAGGAAGCCGATGTGGTGATCGAGCGTGAGTTCAATACCGCGACCGTGCATCAGGGATACATCGAGCCGCACAACGCCACGGCGCTGTGGAACGAGGAAGGCGATCTCCATATCTGGACGAGTACGCAGGGCGCCTTTGTGGTACAAAAGCAGACGTCGGAGGTGTTAGACATTCCGGTCGCACAGGTCACGGTGACCCCGTGCGAGATTGGCGGCGGCTTTGGGGGTAAAATCGCCGTCTTCCTGGAGCCGGTAGCCGCGGTCTTGTCGAAAAAGACCGGTCGGCCGGTGAAAATGATTATGAGCCGCATCGAGGAATTCGAGGGCTCAGGGCCGACGCCAGCGTCCAACATGACCATGAAGATGGGGGCCAAAAACGACGGGACAATCGTTGCGGCGCAAGCGAACCTGAAGTATGAAGCGGGCGCTTTTCCGGGTTCGCCAGTGGGGGCGGGTGCGATGTGCATCTTCGCGCCCTATGCATTTCCGAACATGCAGGTCGACGGCTATGACGTCCTGGTGAATAAGCCGAAAACCGCGGCCTATCGTGCCCCCGGCGCGACCAATGCCGCCTTTGCGGTGGAAACGGTCATTGACGAAGTCGCTGAGAAGCTGAATCTGGATCCCCTCGAGATCCGCCGGATCAATGGGACCAAGGAAGGCGAGCGGCGTGTCGATGGGCCGACGTTCCCGCGTATCGGCTTTTTGGAAACGGTGCATGCGGCGCTGGAGCATGAGCACTATGCCACACCGCTGACCGGCCCGAACCGTGGGCGTGGCGTGGCCTCGGGCTTTTGGTTCAACGTCGGCTTCTCGTCGACGGTGGTCATCAATGTGAATTCGGATGGCACCGTCTCCCTCGTCGAAGGGTCGACGGACATTGGCGGGACACGGGCGTCCATCGCCATGCAGGCGGCGGAAGCGTTGGGTATCCCGTATGAGGATGTCAAACCGACGGTCGTCGGAACCGATGGGGTGGGCTACACGGACGTGACCGGTGGCAGCCGCACCACGTTTGCCACCGGCTATGCGGCGCACGATGCGGCGTTGGATGTGGTCGCCCAGATGAAGGCGCGGGCGGCCAGCCGTTGGAACTCGGATGAAACCCCGGTCGGACCCGAGGATGTGACGTATACCGATGGGGTCTTCCGGTGTACCAAGGACGCGGAACAGACCATGACGTTCAAGGAAGTTGCCGCGACGTTGGCGCGTACGGGCGGACCGCTCACCGGGCGTGCGACCGTGCAGCCGCGCGGGGTGGGTGGCGCTTTTGCCACCCATATCGTGGATGTCGAGGTCGATCCGGATACGGGCAAGGTCACGATCCTGAGCTACACGGCGACACAGGATGTCGGCACGGCCATCCATCCGAGCTATGTGGAAGGCCAGATACAGGGTGGCGCCGTGCAGGGGATTGGCTGGGCCTTGAACGAGGAGTTCGTCTACAATGACGATGGCAGCATGGTGAATGCCAGCTTCCTGGATTATCGCATGCCGACCACGCTGGATCTGCCGATGATCGACACCGTTTTAGTGGAAGTCCCGAATCCGGGGCACCCCTACGGTGTGCGTGGGGTTGGCGAGGTGCCGATCGTACCGCCGGTCGCGGCTCTTGCCAACGCGATCTCCAGGGCGACGGGGAGGCGGATGACGGATGCGCCCATGTCTCCCGGCTACATCCTTAGCCAGCTCAGCAAGGAGTAATGACCATGGCGCTCGTCTTCATCCCGACGATGATGCAAAACCTCACAGATGGAACGGCCCAGGTGCAAATCGAGGGACGGACGGTGCGCGCCATTATCAATCACCTGGAGGAGCGCTTCCCGGGCATGAAGGAGCGTCTCTTCCAGGATGGTGACATCCGCCCTGACATCGCCGTCGCTGTGGATGGAGAAGTGTCCTTCGACCTGACGGACCGCGTCAACGACGATAGCGAGGTCCATTTCGTCCCGCCTATTAGTGGAGGATGCGGAATGCGGAATGCGGAATGCGGAATGCGGAATGCGGAATGGGGGAGACGGGGTGACATGGGAGTTCCGTATGCGTTAGGATTTGCGGTGTCGGGCGGTTTTGATGGACGAGATGACGATGGCGACCAAGGCGTTGCCTTCGTTCATTAAATCTGTGAGCCGTTGTTGCGGGACGAGATGACTCTCGACAAGTAGTTCCATCCAATAGAGACATTCGTCGGCTTCTTCTTCGACAATTCCCATCTTGGCGATAAAATCGGCTTTAGACTTAGCTCGACAAGCGGCTCGATAGTTGGCGCCTACAGATGTAGCTGATCGCAAAAGTTGCTTCCCGATCACCTCAGCCGTGCGACGACGCGGCAACGATTCAACCAACCGAATCACGCGTAAAGCATAAGCCTTTGTTCTCGCCGTAAGATTTTCTTCCCTATTCCGCATTCCGCATTCCGCATTTAACATGTTCTTCCCCTTCTTTCATTCCGCATTCCGCATTCCGCATTCCGCATTTAAAAGGAGGAGAGTTCCGCCCACGACCAATATCGGTAAACAGACAAAATTCAACAGGGGTATCAGCAGCGTGAGAGAGGCTGCGGCGCCGAAACCGAGCATGAGCCAGCGTTGTTTCCAGACCAGGGTACGCCGCTGCGCAAAGGTCATGAGCCGATGGTCCATGGCGTAGCCGGCGTATTGCAGGGGGAGAAAGAGCATGGTGAAGAGTGTGGCCGCCATGATGGTGAACGGCGAGAGAATGGGAATCAACCCGAGAAAAAAGAGCGTGGCTTGGACAACGAAGAAAAAGCCGATTTTTTTCAACTCAGAGACGAAGGAAACGTAAAACGACTGCCAGATACCGCGTAGGGCGGGGCGTTCTTGGGACACCTGGCCGGTCGCGATGTCTTCGACGCGCTGGGCCAGGACATCGAGAAAGGGCGCGGCGATCACGGTGCCCAGGAGGAGAAATGCCAGATAGATCATAATGATCGAGGCGACAATGAGCAGCGCACCGATCATCCACGCTAAGAATCGGAGTGGAGCCGTCCACAGCCATGCATACCAGGTATCAGGCGGCTCGCTTGGGAGGAAACCGGTTATCAGGCTGTACGTGATGGGATAGGTCCAGAGAAAGATGGCGAACGCGGTGGCAAACACGACGACATTGACGGCTGCCGGGAGTAAGGCCCACTTCCAAAGCGGGCGATTCTGCCATAAAAAGGCCATACCCTGGAAGGGAAATCCGAACCCACGTACCCCATTACTGAAAAACTGCATGGGTTATCTGAGTGCCTCGTGAATGGTGTCCGACTCGGGCTGCCTCGATGGGTGGCGATGAAGTTAGAGAGGCAGACCCTGCTATTCACCACGTAAACGCGGATCGAGCAAATCACGCAGGGCATCACCCATAATATTGAACGCGAGAATCGCGAGCATAATGGCCAGGCCGGAAAATGTCGTCAGCCAGGGACAACATTTGATGAACTGGCGGCCTTCACTCAGAATGTTGCCCCAGCTTGGCGTTGGCGGTGGCACACCCAATCCGAGGAAGCTCAGCCCCGCTTCGGTTCGAATCGCGTTGGCAATATAGAGCGTCGCAATGACCACGAGTGTCGAAATGGCATTGGGAAAAACGTGACGCGCCATGACGCGAATCGGGCTGCTACCAATGGCGCGGGCGGCCATGATGTAGTCATTTTCCCGAATGGTCAGCGCCATGCTACGGGCCAGGCGAACAAAATTGGGGGTTAAGGCCACGCCAATGGCGATGATTTCGTTGATTAACGACCCTCCCAAAGCCGTGACGATGATCAGGGCGAGCAGCAGGGTGGGAAAAGCCAACAGCATATCGGTAAAGCGCAATATCACGGCCTCCGTGCCACCGCCCAGAAACCCCGCCATGATGCCCAAAGGTACGCCAATGAGAAAGCCGACGATGACGGCGCCGAGCCCGACTTGCAAGGATACCCGTGTCCCCCAGATAATCCGGCTGAGGAGGTCGCGGCCGAATTCGTCCGTGCCGAGCGGATGCCCTCCGGGACCGGGCTTCGACAGCACATAGTCGGAATATTGCGCCGACGGGCTAAAGGGGGAGATCAGTGGCGCGACGACGGCACACAAGACCATCAGGAACGCCATGAACATCCCGAGCCCGATCGGGATATATTTGCGCAGCCGCCGTCCTCGCAGGCCTTCGAGCCATTCTTGCTCCGTTGGAAAGGATGCCGCGGCTGTCTGGCGATGAGACGCGGTGTTATCTGCGAGCGCCATGGCCGGTCTCTCTCCTACTGGTACGCTATACGCGGATCAAACACCGCGTAGAGAACATCGACAATGAGGTTGACCATAATGATGGTCATCGTAAAAACCGTGATGGCTCCCTGGGCCAGAGGATAATCCCGTGCGCCGATCGCATCGACCAGCATTTTGCCAAGTCCCGGACGGGTAAAGACGGTTTCCGTCAGGACCGTCCCGGTTAGGGCAATGGCGACAAAGAGGCCAATAATGGTCAACAGCGGAATCATCATGTTGCGCAACGCATGCTTATAAATCACCAGACGTTCGGCTAGGCCTTTGGAACGGGCCGTGCGAATGTAGTCTTGGCTGATCACCTCCAGCATAGCCGATCGCGACAGCCGGCTCACCGTGGCGGCCAGCGTGAAACCCAGAGCGATAGCTGGTAAGACCAGGTGGTGTAAAACGTCGGCCACTGCCGCGAGGAAATCTTCCGGGTATTCGAATATTTCGCCTGAGCCGATCATTTCCAGTACGGTCGTGAGATCGCCCCCACCAATCAAGGGAAAGATATCCCAACGGAGGGAAAACAGCATGAGCATCAAAATGCCAAACCAAAACACGGGCATCGACAGGCCCAGCAGCGCGACGATGCGGGCGCTGTAATCCACCAGCGGGTTCTGCCGCTTCAGCGCCGAGAAGACGCCGGTCGGGAGACCGATGAGGAGCGCGACCAAGGTACTGGAGATCACCAGCAACAGGGTGTGCGGGAACATGCGGACAATATAGCTGGCGACCGTGTAGTGGAAGACCAGTGAGCGGCCAAAATCAAAATGGAGTGACTTCCACATATAATCGGCATACTGCACGATTAAGGGGCGATCGAGGCCGAGATTGCGCACGCAATCTTCCAGTGCTTCCTTCGTCGCCTCATCGCCCATCATGGCGAGACACGGGTCACCCGGCAAGATCCGCATGGCAAAAAAGACGATACTCATGGCGCCCAAGAGCATGGGAATCGCAATGAGCAAGCGCCTGACAATATACTGAAACAACCGCTTACCTCCTTTGTGCTGCTCCTTGCCGGAGGGGCCCTCTCCCCCAATCTTGGGGAAGGGAGACTAGAAGCCTAGTACTGCGTACGGCAAATTGTTGATCAGTTGATCGCTCTGATATGGCTTGGCTTACGGCGCTCAAACCGGCGGTGGACTTCTGCCTGCGTGTACTAGTTGACGATCTTGAGCATCTCTGGGAAATTGTAGAAATAGTGTAGGGTAAACTCGCCAAATTCCGGGTCGAAGGGACTCTCGACTCGTTTGGGATGACGCGCTGTCATATTGGGCTGATCGGCGATGGGCAAACAGATGGCATCGTCTACGATGCGTTGCTGTGCCTCATGATACAGCTTGGCCCGCTGCTCCTGATCGCGCGTTTTGCGGCCTTGTTCGAGGAGGTCATCGATGCCTCGATAATGGGCGAAATTGGTGCCCTTATTGCCCGTCGCCGGATCTGGCGCTTCGTCCGAATGGAAGAACAGGCTCAGCATGACGTCGCCATCCGTCAAACGTGTGCCGCCATATAACACAAAGGGATTGAGGTTGTTGCGAATGTTCTTATGATAGGTCGGATGCTCCACCATTTGGAGTTCAATGTGGATGCCGACCTTTTTCAGCTGTTCCTGCGCCAACACCATAGTCTTGGGGTAGGAGTAGGATTTACTGATGAAGTAATCTTTGACTGTGAAACCATTCGGATGGCCCGCTTCTGCCAGCAACGTCTTCGCCAGCTCGGGGTTGTACTCGGGTATTTCCATGGGGAGATGACCAAAGTACCCCGGCGGTAAGCAGCTCGTGGCGAGCGTCGCCAAGTCGTCAGGCCAGAGCGTGTTGATAATGGCTTTGCGGTCGATGGCGTGCATGAATGCTTGGCGCACTTTCAGGTTGTCAAAGGGCGGTTTATTGTAATTGAGGTAGAAGCGCGACTGCCCACCGGGGCCACGCATGTCAAGTACGGCGCCCATTTTCTCGACCTGCTCTTTTACGTCGGCCGTCACGACATTGAACACGATGATATCAAAGGTTCCCTTCTCCAGACCAATGAGCTTGGTGGCATCCTCGGGTACGTCGAACCAATGGATTTCGTCGATCTGTGGACGCCCCCCATCGTAATCCTTAAACGCCTTGAAGATGACCTTTTCCCGTGGCAAATGCCGGTGGAAGTAAAAAGGACCCGTCCCCACCGGATTCCAGCCATACTGCTCGCCGTATTTCTCCGCCGCCTTCTTGCTAACGACGTATCCTTGCTGGTAGCCCACCATACGCAACGGAAATACCGGGTCGTACTGCTTCAGGGTGATCCGGAGCGTGTAGGGGTCGAGAATCGTGATCTCTTTGATGACATCGAGATTCTTGGCAAAGCGCATGCCCTTCACACGCTTGAGCTGGCGTTCGAAACTGTACTTGACATCTTCAGCCGTCAATTCGCCAAAATCCTTGTGAAACTGTACGCCCTTTCGTAAGGTGAAGGTCCAGACGGTCCCGTCGTCGGACACGGTCCAGCTCTCCGCGAGATCGGGTTCGACTTCCGCCGTGGTGACCTTCCCGTCCTTCGTCGCAAATTTTGCCAGACCTCGGTAGAGAAAACGCACCGACTGTTGCGTTTGCCCCAAAATGCTTGCATGGGGATCCAGGGTTTCCTGTTCTTTGGCAGCAATCTTCAAGATTTTCTTTTTCGCCGCATCAACCGAGACCGGTTGCAGCATCGAAAAGACCACAAATACGGCGACCATCGCGATGCCGAAGCGTATCCATCCGTTCCGAACCATGCTTGCTTCCTCCATGAGATTGATACTTCTGCATATCACACAAGAACGGTTTTCCCAATACATCCGTGTGTCCCTGTGCAAGTGAGAGCACATTCCTGATCGTCCCACACATCTATATAACGCATCAGAACGTTTAAGGAATCTCTACCGTAACTTGCATAAGCATAACGATGATGGCGTCAAGGATGTCGGATGCCTATTCGAAGCACGAGAATGAGACGCACGGACCTGAACCTGAGGCACAATGCCCATTCATTCTTATGTAGGGCGTGAGGATAACGTGTTCAAGCGTCAATGTCAATACGGTTTTGTGTTGTCGTCCCTAGGACTGCGTACCGTCGATGAGGGAGCAGATGATAATCTTGATATTGTTAAGCTTACGGCGCTCAAACGGCTCACGGACTGCTGCCCGCGTGTACCCGAGAGCCGCTCACATCGGACAATCGGCATTGCGCTTTTGGCGCCGGTCCGCCACAATACGGGCGGATGGGATACGCAGGCCGGATACAAGCAGACTCGATACCTAGGATATTTATGATTTCGCTACTCGAGCATCTCGACCATCAACTCTTTTTTGCCGTGAACCAGGGGCTCTCGACACGCGGGCTCGATTATCTGTTCTGGGCCCTTTCGGCCCTGGGCAATGGGACCGGTCTGCTCATCGGTGCTGCTTTTGGGTTGTGGCTCTTTGATCGCCAGGCCTGCAAACGCCACTATGGCTGGATACTTCTCGCTGTTATCGCTGGCGGCATCGTCATACAAGTCCTCAAATATGGGGTTGCCCGCCCCCGGCCGCTTCGTGAATTCGCCCTGTTGTTAGAGGCCGGCGAGGTCTATATCAACGTCATTGGCCGTCCATTACGCTCCCGCTCTTTCCCCTCGGGACATGCTCAAGCCGCTGCCTCGGTCTTTACCTACCTGGGCTGTCTCTATCCCCGCCACTGGCCCTGGTGGGGTGCCGGCATGGTAGCGGTGGGGCTGTCACGTGTCTATGTCGGCGTCCATTTCCCGCTCGATGTGCTGGTGGGCGTGCTCATTGGGAGCTTCAGTGCGGTAGCTGCAGTGCGCCTGCAACGATTGCGGAATGCGGAATGCGGAATGCGGAATGCGGAATGCGGAATGAAAGAATGAAGCGCTTGCATCCTACTGCTATATGTGAGTCTGCTATTGTCCTGGCCGTGGGGACCTGGCACAATGGCGTTGACGGGGTCGTAGAATCCTCATGCGTCTCGCCGTTTGGGAGGTTCATCTCCTTCAAAGGCAATCGAATGCAAGCATGAAACACAACCGAGGGAATCGCCACCTATGCCACGAACTATGCAGAATTATTCCTCCATTCCGCACTCCGCATTCCGCACTCCGCAATTAGAAAACCTCCACCGGGCTCTGCATCCTCGTGCCATTGCGGTCGTGGGAGCGCGGAAAGCCGACGATTATTCGTGGCTACGCAACATGAGCACGTTTGCGGGACCGCTCTATTCGGTGAGTATCGACGAAAACGAAATTCCCGGCATTGAAGCCTTGGGTATTACGAATTACAAGAGCCTTACCGATATTCCAGGACCGGTTGATTTTATTGTCGTAGCGGTACCTCGGCGCGCCGCGCCCTTTGTGCTGCAGGACGCGATTACCAAGGGTGTGGCTGGGGCCGCCATGTTTACCGCAGGATTTGCCGAAACCGCCGAAGATGAAGGCAGGCAACTGCAGCAGAAGCTCGTCGACTTGGCGCGGGCGAGCGATATTGCGCTGATTGGCCCGAATTGCATGGGCGTATACCATCCCAAACTGGGCATTCGGAATCACGGCGAGCAACCCGCTGGTGAGGCGGGCAACGTGGGATTTCTGTCGCAGAGCGGCACCCATGCGATCAACTTTAGCTTGTACGGCGCCAGCCAGGGGTTAAAAGTCAGCAAAGTGGTGAGCTATGGCAATGGGGTGATTCTCGACAGCCCGGATTTGCTTGAGTACCTGTTGCAGGACGATGACACGACGATGATCGGCATGTACATTGAGGGCATTCGCGACGGGCGGCGGCTCTTCGAGGTCATGAAACGGATCACCCCGCAAAAGCCGCTGCTGATTTGGCGTGGCGGACAGACGCCCGCTGGCAGCCGCGCCACGGCGTCGCACACGGCCTCCCTGGCGCAAGACGGCGCCGTGTGGGAGGCGCTATTTCGGCAGACGGGGGCGATTGCGATCGATGGGCTGGAAGAAATGGTGGATACCATGAAGGCCCTGCAGTTTCTCAAGCCCGGCGTGGGCCGCCGTCTCGGCCTGATCACCATGACAGGGGGCCCTTCGGTTGTCCTGACAGATACCTTTGCCAAGCACGATCTGGAGATCCCACCACTGGCGGAAGCGTCCTATGACCAATTCCGGGCCTTTTTTAGTATCATTGGCGGCAGTTACAAAAATCCTGTGGACATGGGGATGAATTGGGCCGGCGAAAATTTTGCCGAAATTATGCGCATCCTCCTAGATGACCCGAACATTGATGCCGTGGTCAATGATCTTCCGCTCACCTTTCTCTACCGCCGTATGGCCTTGCGCCCCGATTTTAAAGAGCGTCTTTTTGCAATCTTCACCGATATGCGTGGGCGCTATGACAAAGCCCTTCTGGCGGTCGTCGGCTTTTCGCCGTTTGAAAAGGAGGAGGTCGATCTACGTCGAGAGTTGTTGGAGATCGGCATTCCGGCCTTCCATAATTTTGAACGGGCGGCGAGAGCCTTCAAGAATGCGAGCGCCTACCACCACTTTAGGAATGCGGAATGCGGAATGCGGAATGCGGAATGCGGAATGAAAGAAGGGGATGGTGCAAACACCGCTGGTGAGTGTGGTGATTCCGACGCATAATCGGGCGGCGTGGGTTGGGGAGGCGATTGGCTCGGTGTTGGCGCAGACGTATGAGTGCACTGAGTTGATTGTGGCCGATGATGGCTCTGAGGACCACACCGCTGAGGTGGTACGGGCGTTTGGCACGTCAGTGACCTATTTGAAGCAGAAGCATGCGGGGGTCAGTGCGGCGCGCAACCGGGGCGTGGCTGTATCGCAGGGAACGTTCGTGGCGTTTTTGGATTCGGATGATCTCTGGCAACCGCACAAGGTGGCGGTGCAGATGGCGCTCTTGCAGCAGCAACCGTGGGTACAGGCGTGTTATACGGACGAAATCTGGATTCGTCATGGGGTGCGGGTGAATCCGAAGCAGATTCACCAAAAGCATGCCGGCTGGATTTTTTTTGAGTCGCTACCCCGCTGCATCATCAGCCCCTCATCGATTCTGCTGCGGCGGGCGCTATGGGAGCGGCTCGGGGGCTTTGATGAGCGGCTCACGGCCTGTGAGGATTATGATTTGTGGCTGCGTCTCACGGTGCAGGCGCCGGTATCGTTGGTGTCGGAGCGGCTCATTGTGAAACGCGGCGGGCATGCCGATCAACTCTCACGGCGGACGCCGGTTCTGGATCGGTATCGCATTATCGCGCTCGAGAAAATCCTGCGGATGGCGCTAACGGTGCCGCAACGCCGGGCTGTGCTGAGCTATTTGATCCACAAGTGTGCGATTGTGGCTCAGGGGGCCTCTAAGCGTTGCCACGACGCCCGTTGGGCATGCTATCATGGCAAAGAACGCCAATACCGTCGGCATCTGGCCTGTGTCGGCTCCGTACCCGTGGGTATCGCCTCGTGAGGTGGATATGGCGCCAACGTTTCGACATGTTGCCTGCACGGAAATCGCGCTTGACGATGACACCTGTATCGTGACTTATCGTCCGCAGATACAGGCGTTAGCCCACTCTGTTGCTCGCGTTGGCGTGCTGACACCCCTGCATCTCCGGCATGTTGGCGACGCGCCAGGGTTACAAATCGTCAGCGGCGCGAAACGGCTGCAGGCTTGCCAGCAGGCTGGACAGCATCATGTGCCGGCCTTGGTCTATAGCGCCGAAGAACTCTCTGACGAAGCCGCATTCCTCCTGGCGGTACACGAAAATCTTGGCTGTCGTGGGCTTAATACGGTAGAGAAAGGACGGGTATTGTGGCGTTTGCAGCACCGCTTCCGGTACCCGGCGACGACACTCATCGATGTCTGGTGCCCGCTGTTGGAGCTGCCGCCACGTGCCGCCACGCTGGACGCGTATTGCACTCTGGCGACATTAGACGAGGTCTTACAGGCGGCAACGGTCGAGGGCGGCCTGCCGTTGGAGACGGCGTTGTGGATCGGCCGCCAGACGGCTACGGACCGGCAGGCCCTGCTGACCCTGTTTACGGAGCTTAAACTCGGGAGCAATCGGGCGCGTGAATTCGTTACCTTGATCGATGACGTGTGTCATCGTGACGGCTGTGCGGTGGCCATGTTATTGCGGGAGCTGGGGATGGCGGAACGTCTCGATGATACATCGCTTTCAGGGCCACAAAAGATCGAGCAGATGCGTCATGCGCTGCGAGCGCGACGCTATCCCCGGCTGCAAGCGCATGAACGACGGTTTCAGGAGGCGGTGCGTCAGCTACGCCTGCCACCACAGGTCAGTCTGCAGCCGCCGCCGTATTTTGATGGACATCAGTACCAGGTGAGCTTTCGTTTTGGGACACACGAGGAATTACAGGACTACGCTCGACGTTTGCTCGATGCCGCTTCCGCACAGGCGCTGCATGAGCTGTTGACGTTGTTATAACGCGATACGTGCACCGTTGTGCCATTGTGCTACGCATACCTGCTGCTATTCCGGCTCACACTTGCTCACCCCTTCCGGCGCTACCACAATACACCACCCTAGCTGCGTCCGTGGCACCCCGCTGACAACAAAGCTCATCGCATAACTCTCATTGTCGCCGTTGCCGTCTGCGTCGACAAGATTATAGTGGAGAAATTCGACCCCCATCTCCTGCTCGGTATTCTTGAGTTGCCCGCCGTGAATATTGACGATGGTGGTGAGGGCGCCATAGTCGGCAATCGTTAGGGGATAGAGATTCCCAGGACTATCCGCCGCGTACGATGCCAGCGCGGCCCGCACTGCAGTGCCGACGCGTAGACCGACAGCGATATTACTTTTGTCACGGTATGCAGCGAAGTTCGGCAGGGCAACGACGACCAAGATGCCCAGAATGGCGGTGATGATCATGAGTTCGATCAGGGTAAAGCCTCTCGTACCTGGAGGGACTCGACGGTAGCGTATCAGCATGCTTGTCATTCCTCACGTGGCGGCGTTTTCCCTCAGCTCATGCAAAGGCCGATCACCGTTGATAGCGTGTGCACACCGGCTGTACTGATCACCGTGATGGATGTCCCCTGCTTCTGTGTTTCCGCTACTGATCTACGACGATAAACACTATAAGTGTACCTAACGGCGCTACAAGTATGCAGCTCGGTGCAGGAGCTGTGTGCGGCATGTCCAGGTGCGGAGCGCCCGAAACGTCAGGTGAACGTCCCGACATCAGCCCCTAGACGTACCCCATCATGGATCATGCTTTTTTAATGTCGGTTGACTGGTTTTTTCTAAAGAACGTTTTTTGAAGTGACGATATGGCATGAGTATTAAATATTAAGCAATACTATAATAAATCGAATAGAAACGTAGAAAGTAGAAAGAAAATGAAGAGCTTGAAAATATGGCTAATAAGCCATAAGTATCGTACGATATGCCTGGGAATATTGGCATGGATTTTTCTCCCTGCATACACGTCCTCTGCGGCGGCCATCACTGCTGGACCCTGGTTACAGGCTGCGACTGAGACCAGCATTGTCATTATGTGGGAAACCGACCGGCAGCAAAGTGGAACGGTGGACTGCGGCCGGTCGGCCTCCTATGGCCAGACCGTTGCGTCGAAGTCCAAGCGGGTACCGGCGACTTCGGTATCGGGTGATACGTCGGCTATCCTGCACGAAGTCAAACTCACCCAGCTACGCCCTGACACGAAGTATCATTATCGCGTGCGCACCGGCAATGCCCAAAGCGCGGATCATTTCTTTACGACAAATGCCTCGCGTGGACCCTGGCGTTGCATCCACACATCTAGTCCGAACGCTTACGTTCAGGTGAAATCCAAAGAAGCCTTGGCCTCCATCATTGCCGCTGCTCCCGATTGTGTCGTCATCTCCGGCGATGTGAGTAATAACGCGACCAATAAGGATTATCGGCGATTTTTCTCCCGCGGCCGCGATCTCGTTGCCAATACGGTGCTCTATACCGTGCAGGGGAACCATGATGACCGCGCCTGGAGCACGTATGATGACTGGGTGCACAACGATGTGTCGAATGGCTTCAATGAGCGGTTCTATTCCTTTGATATCGGACCGGCCCACTTTGTCGCCATCAATGATAGCGCGCGTCAGGCCGACTTTCCGGCAGACTGGTTTGCACGAAACTTGGCCCGGAGCCAGGCGACCTGGAACATCGTGTTCATGAATGGGAATTTTCGGAAGCACGGCTGGTTGCAGAGGCTGTTGAAAGCCAGCAAAGACCACATCGATGTGTTCTTAATCTCCGGCAGCGGTAACCAGTATGTCAACGCGCAAGGCATCTTGCAAGTCGAAAGCGGTGGGGCCGACAAAGTCTATCATGTGCTTGACATAACCGAGACCTCATTCCGGGCAACCTTGTATCGGAGGAATGGCGCTAAGAAGGGCAGCAAGGCCATTTGGAAGCCGGGGCGAAAACCACCCATCGAGGATGAGCCGCCGGTGGCGAATGCGCCGCCCATCGCTCGTATCACCGCCACGCCGGTGACCGGCATCGCGCCTCTAGAGGTGACATTCGACGGTACCCGTTCTACCGATGCGGATGGACGTATTGTCTCATATGACTGGGACTTGGACGATGGGAACACGGCGATAGGCGATGTCGTGCACTACGTCTATGACGACACTGGGGCGTACACGATCACATTGACCGTAACGGATGATGAGGGGACGACCCATACCGCTACGACAACCATTCGTGTGACCGCTGCAACCGGAGACGGAGCCGTTGAGACGGTGCATCCCGTTGCGGATGGATATGTCTATGAATATCAGCCGAAGAAGAACTTTGCCAAGCAGGTAAAACTACTTATACGAGATGGCCGCAAAGATCGGCGGACCTATCTCAAGTTCGATCTACGTCATATGGCCGCGACCCGTGCCATGCGGGCCTATCTCAAAGTCTATGCCAACTATGCGGCGGGGACGGTGGACGTCAGGGCCGTATCCGTCGCCGATGACGACTGGAGCGAAGCCAATTTGACCTGGAACTAGGCGCCACGTCTCGGCCCGGTCGTGACACAAACTCAAGTGCGGCGAAAAGGGCTATCGGTTTTTGATATCACGTCATGGGTGTCCCAAGAACTCGGTGGCGATAAGGTCGTGACGCTGGCTCTCCTAGACCGAAGTTCCTCCCGTGATTCGGCGGCAACTTGTTGAAATAAAAACTCAAAAGCCTGAAACGAATCGACCTTTGTTC
>CBCXVS010000187.1:0-15808 GCA_965178525.1 uncultured bacterium
CACACGGACCTGCATTTCCTTCAACTGGTTCAAACCACTTAAGTTAGGCGTCTTCAGGTCGCACGATCAGGTCCCAAAACGTGTCGAGATGATCGCGCGTCGTGTCGGACATAGCGAGGTGGCGGCCCTGATTCCCAATCAGCAACCCGGCGGCCACGATGGCCAACGGCCCGGACATGTTCAGGGCCGAGGCCAGGGCATAGCCGCCGGTGACGAGGGCGAGCGTCAACAACACCTCCACCTGATAATTGTCGATGCTTTTGAGCAGTTGGTACGTGACCCATCCCAGCGCCAGACCCAACACGATGCCGCCAAGCGCTTCTTGTAGCAAGAGCACGCCGACATGGCTCAGCTCAAAGTGGTGCTGGCCTGTGAACATTTCGAAGAGCACGAGAAAGATCACGACGCCAATGCCGTCGTTAAACAGGGATTCCCCGGCGATTTTCGTTTCCAAGGATTTGGGCGCATGGGCCTGTTTCAGCAGTCCGAGAACGGCGATCGGATCAGTCGGCGAAATCAGGGCGCCAAAGACCAGACAGGCTAAAAAGGACACCTCAAAACCGATCCACGTTAATACCCAAAACATCACGCTGGCGATCAGCAGCGTGGAACAGAGGATACCCACCGTGGCAAAGGTGCCGATGGCCCATTTCTGCCTGAGCAAATCGTCCAGATTGACATGCAGGGTGCCGGCGAACAGGAGAAAGCTGAGCATGCCCTGCATCAGCGCTTTGGAAAAATCGATATGGGTGATGATGCGTTCGGCTTCGGCTTCGAAGCCGAAGCCTAGGTAACTGCCGACGATCAGGCTGAGTGACATCACGAGCGTGATGAGCATCAGGCCGATTGTGGTGGGAAGCCGGATAAAGCGATGGTTCAGATAGCTGAAGATTGCCGCGAGTGTCGTCAGGAGGGCGATGACCTCAAAGATACTCATGACCTTCCTCCTTGTGCGCTGCCTTTTACAAGAACAAGGTTTTCCTTTTGCCCCAATATCGCGTCATCGTGCAGCATGAGGCACCACCTTACAAGTGTAGCGTACGCGATAGCTTGGGGGACGGACAAAGGGGTTAGGAGGGTCGATGGATGGATCGCTTATCGTAGGGCACATGATATGTGCCCTACTGGTGCGCATGCACTAGGGCCTGAAGACGGCCAGGCATTTGTTGGAGTTGAGGACGTAGGTTTCTACGTAATCGAGAATTTCCGCTTTCCGGCCGAGTTCTTCCATGGCGCCTGCCAGACACATCCAGTTGAGGAGTTCTTGCTGCCCAGCATCCTCGATCTGCGCGGTGCTCACCTGCCGCCAGGCATCGTAGTTGCCATCGCGCAACTCTTCAAAGCGCTGCCGATCGGCCTCGATGTCCGGCCATAGCCAGGCGTGTTTGGCGGTAAGGAACGCATGGGACCAGCTCGACGAGGCCACTAGCGCGACGCGCCATGGACTCTCGCGCAGGGCATTGGCCGTGGCCGCGCCGATTTGCATGCACCGCTTCGGTGACGGCCCCGGCGGATCCGCCGGCAAGTATTGGCCGTCAACTTTCCCCGGCAAGATGCCACCCCGATTGCTGATGACCTTGCTGCCGTAGCAGTTCACGGCAAAAGGCAGGACGGGATAATTCAATCCCTGCCGGTCATAATCCAGGAATAGCAGCGTATTCAAAAACGCATGGGCTAATCCCGGATGATGCAGCGGCTGGTAGGCATAGGCCATGTCACAGCCGGCCTCGATGAGCTCGCTGGTCAGGAACCGCGCGGCCTCGGCATGTCCCTGGTAGGGGAAAATTTTGTCGGCAGGCTCATGCCAGGCATTCCGTCTGTAACTGCCATCTCGGTTGGTAAACGGCCGGCATTCCATGTCCTCATACGCCAGGATGCAGAATGGCGGAATGATATCTTCCTTAAAATTTTCGTACTGATCATCGCCCCAGATGAGTAGGAAGTCGGGCTGAAACGCATCGATTTCGGCCCGGAGCTGCCGGAAACCGGCGACCAAGCGTTCGCGATGCTGCTGTGCCGCGGTGAATCCCTCGTCCTCACCGTATTCGGCCCGCATGGGCTCGGGCCAATTGTGCGGATCCTTCATCTCCTGCGGCACGCGTTCGTCTCTGGCCAGCGTGCGCCGAAGGGGGATCGCCAAGTCTTCATCCGGCGCAATGAGAGGCGGATAGTGCGTGAGCCCAATACCTAGTATCTCTCCCATGATGTCCCTCCCCGATACCCTATAGCGGCGACATCCGCCGGTATCCATACGCGCGATCATCAGCTCTTGACGCTGACAACCCATCTACGATTTCTTTCCAGGATAGTCGAGTCTGGAGCGCAACGCAACCGCCAGCCGGAGACCTAGGGTTTGCGTCCCTGAAATCGCTTCTGCTACGATAGCACCGAGCTGGCGTGTTCGTGTAACCTCACTGGGTTTAGGGGATATGGATACGATGACCTTACAGGATCATTTTCGCCCGCCCCTCAGTGCGCGCCGCCATTGGCACGCCTTTCACAATGCGTGGGCCACTTATATGGCGTCGGATTTGAACCGGCAGTTGCCCGACGGCTACTTTGCTGAGCCGAATGTGCATTTTGGTATCGAGATCGACGTAGCTACCTTTGAGGAGATACCACAGGCCGCCTCACAGGCGGATGTCCGTGCGACATGGATACCGCCCGCTCCCGTGCAAACGGTGCCCTTTCAACTCGTCACGGATGCCGTTGAGGTGCTGCTGTTTAACCATGATGCGGGCCCGACTCTGGTCGGCGCGATTGAACTCGTGAGTCCGGCGAATAAAGATCGTCCAGCCCATCGCAATGCCTTCATATCGAAATGTGAAACCTATTTACAACAAGGTGTCGGGTTGGTCGTGGTCGATGTCGTCACCGGGCGCCGGGCGAACCTGCACCAGGCGTTATTAGCGCGGCTCGCCGCCGTGCCGGGCGCATCGGGTTTGGACGCCCATCTGTATACCGTTGCCTATCGGCCAGTGCAACGTGATGGCGCGCCACGTTTGGACATATGGCAGGAAACGCTGGCCGTCGGTCATGCCCTGCCGACGATGCCCCTCTGGCTGCGCGGCGCCCTCTGCCTCCCCGTCGCCTTGGCGGCGACCTATGAACGGACGTGCCGGGAACAACGGATCGTGCCCAACGGTGCGGCTTCATAAGGCTGACGACATCCTATGCAACCGTGCGCATTGTGCCGCAGAATGGTGAGTTATACGACCAAACATCATCTGATTCCGCGGACACGGCATAAAAATAAGAAGAATAAGAAAGCATTTTCACGGCAAGAGGTGAAAGACCGAGTTGTGTTGCTTTGTCGACCCTGTCATAAAAATATCCATACCGTCTTGACTAATAAAGAGCTGGAGCGTGAGTACAATACGGTCGAAGCCTTGCAAAGCCACCCGGACATCATGAAATTCATCGCCTGGCTCGGCACGAAACCGGATGGGACCGCCGTTCCGAGCCGAAAGCGGGAGCGGCGGTCTTAGACCTTTCAGCTGCGTACTTTGGGCTCAATGTGAACCGCGAATACAGTTGGGCGAAACTCCTGGGCGGCGCAATCCCGGCGTTGAGCTGGACTTCGATTTGGCCGCGCATTGGCTCCGCTAGGTCCTCTGCCGTGACGTCACGCTACCTGGCGACTTTGCGGGCACGCGCCTGGCGCATATCACGCAGGTACGTCCGGACCGCATCGTAGGCTTCTTGTTTGGTCGCACACCATGGGCCGACCCAGAGGGAGGTTTGGTCGAGGGCATGAAAAATTTCCGGCTGGTAGCCGCCGCAACCCTTGTAGGTGGTATACGCGTACGCGGGAAGCGCCCTATGGTTCGGCTGTGATGCGCCGATGACACGCATGGCGGCGACCATGGTGACGAAACAACACTTACAGATCGGATACAGCCGTTTGCCATAGCCGATCTCTGATTTCTCGTCATGATTGCAGCTATGTAGTGATGTACCTAAACAGCGGAGTGCTTCTTCCTTCGTCATAGTCTCTGCTCGGTTCTAAGGCGTCAGTAACAATGCGTTGCCGTTTAGAGCCATCCGGGTCTTCCGGACCTGTGTGGGCGATATGGCGACCGACACGCGTTGCAGTTGTCTTGCCGGAGCGTCAGGAGCAAAACTGATGCCAACGCGTCCGACATGACAAGAGTCGTGCCATGACAGGCGCTGTGCACTCGGGATTGCGGCCATGGGGTTGCGGCGCCAAACGACACGACGTCTCAGAGGCAAGACATATCATACGCAGGAGAGGCGCCCGCCTATAGCGGCTTACCTTGACAACGCGTTGGCGCCCCCGTACTGTACCTATCGCGCAGACGTCCGGGGGCAAGAGCATACACAAAGGAGTGGCGCCATGCATGCGAATGGCAACCATCATTCGATACGGCGTCTGGTGGATGTGCAGCAAGGTCTCATCAGCCGTGAGATCTTTGTCAACGAAGACATCTATCAGCAAGAGCAGGAGCAGATCTTCGCCCGCACCTGGTTGTTCGTCGGCCATGAGAGCCAGATTCCGCAGCCAGGTGATTACGTTTCCGCTTCAATGGGCGAGGAGTCCGTATTATAAACAAGCTTACCGGGAGCAATTAGATGTCTCACAGTGGGGCCTGATTGAAGTCGCCCAGATGATCAATTACAAGGGCGCGATTTGGGCCACGTGGGACGAGGCGGCGCCGCCCTTTCTGCAGTATCTGGGCGAGATGAAGCGCTATCTCGATACGGTACTCGACTGCCGGGACGGCCGCGAGGGCGGCTCAGAGGTGATTGGCGGCGTGCAAAAATGGGTGCTGCCAGCCAACTGGAAATTTGCCGCCGAGAACTTCGCCGGGGATGCGTATCACAATATCAGTCACCGGTCCGTTGACATGGTCGGCATCGGCCCGAGCGGCGAAGGACGCCGGGACAACACCGAGCGGACCTTCTCGAAGCGGGTTTCCAGCGCCATGCCCCATTTGGGCCATAGCGCCGTCTCCATCCTCGAACCGGAGGACATGCCACACGTTCCGGTGTACCAAAATACGCCCCTCATTAGGGAATATTTTCAACACGTTTATGAGGAGCGGAAGCGGCGTCTAGGGCCGGAGGCACGCCTACAAGGGCTCGTGGGCACCGTGTTTCCCAACATGTCGTATCTGGCCCGGCAGCCGCGCTCCATCGACGTGTGGCAGCCGCGCGGCGCCTTGCAAACGGAAGCCTGGCGCTGGTTTCTGGTCGACAAAGACGCGCCGCAAGAAGTGAAGGATGTGATGCGCCACTACGCCATGCGCTATTCCGGCCCCGGCGGCCTCACGGAACAGGACGATATGGAGAATTGGAACTACGCCTCGGCGGCGAGCAAAGGCGTGATTGCACGGCGGTATCCGTATAACTACGAGATGGGTCTGGGACTGGCGTACGCCGACTACGGCGTCCCGGGCGTGGCGACAGAACGGATTTCCGAGCACAACCAGCGGGGTTTCTACCAGCGCTGGGTCCAACTCATGGATGCCCGGCATTGGGAAGACATCTGATCGACGCAGGGCGCGACGGGTCGATACCAACCTTCCGTGTTCCTTCGCGTCCTGCGTAGAGCCGAAAATTGGCAGCCCCTCTCGACAACTCATTTCAATCAACTGGGTTTTGGGAGCCCAGCGGCTGAGTTCCGCGCGGCCAGGAATCGCAAATTATCCTCGTCCAAATGTTTTTGGGGCGTTTTTGGGGTGTTCAACATTTATATTCTCATATATTATGACGCCTTTCTACCCGAGTAACACCGCCATAGCAGATAAGGTGCAAAGCCGTGTCAAACAGGATTGAGACCCGGACTTTTTCATTGCACCTAGCCATTTCATATCAGTAAATTATGTCAACTGCAGAATATTGCGTCAGAATGGGAAACAGACCGGCATGTTATTCCAAAGCTCTCCGTATTTGGCGCCAACCTGATCTGACGGCTCATATTTTGCCGCATCAGGCGGCCCAGCCGATATCTCATATTCCAGCTTTCCTAGATGGCACACGAGGATCAACTCCGCCTCGTGCAGAGGGTGTCTGGCGCCTGTCAGCCAGGGCACAAAATCCGTACAACGAGGGAGGGAGGGATGCCACAGGCAGATCGTCCTGAGAACTTTTACGACATTGCCATTATTGGTCTGACAGGACGTTTTCCGGGAGCCAAGACGATTGAGGCTTTTTGGGCTAACCTCTGCAACGGCGTGGAATCCATTTCACATTTCTCGGATCAAGAGTTGGAAGCGGCGGGAATCGATCCGGCCTTGCTCAAGCGTCCCGATTATGTCAAAGCAGGCGCGGTTCTCGACGGCATCGACCGCTTCGATGCGACTTTCTTTGGCTTTCATCCCAGAGAAGCCGAAATCCTTAACCCCCAGTACCGCCTCTTTCTGGAATCGGCCTGGGAAGTGCTGGAAACCGTGGGCTATGCCCCGGAACACGACGTGGGGCGCATCGGGGTGTATGCCGGAGCGGGCTCGAATGATTATGCCGCCGCCTTGCAGGCTCACCATGCGGCCAACTCCCTCGATGGTTTGCAGATTCTGCTGGGCAATGAGAAAGATTTCCTCGCGACCCAGGTGGCCTATAAACTCGACCTGACCGGCCCCAGTGTGTCGGTGCAAACCGCGTGTTCCACCACCTCGCTGGTAGCCGTGCACATGGCGTGTCAGAGCTTGTTGAACCACGAATGCGATATGGCCCTGGCCGGCGGGGTCAGCATTAGCGCTTTGCACACCGAAGGCTACGTATATGTGGAGGGCGGCATTGCCTCCCCCGATAGACACTGCCAGGCCTTTGATGCCAAGGCCCAAGGGACCGTGAGCGGTAATGGACTAGGGATTGTGGTGCTCAAACGCCTAGCCGATGCCGTCACGGACGGCGATACCATTCTGGCCGTCATCAAAGGGACAGCGATCAATAATGACGGAGCCGCGAAAGTGGGCTTCACCGCCCCAGGTCTCGACGGCCAAGTCGGCGTCATTACCGATGCCCTGACCATGGCGGACGTGGATCCGGAAACCATTACCTATATCGAAACCCATGGAACGGGTACAGCGCTGGGCGACCCGATCGAAATGGCGGCGCTAACGCGGGCGTTTCGATCGGCCACGGAGAAAAAAGGGTTCTGTAAGATCGGCTCGTTGAAGACGAATATCGGGCATTTAGATACAGCTGCCGGGGTCACCGGCCTCATCAAGACCACTCTTGCCCTGCGCCATCACGTCCTGCCTCCCTCTTTACACTTTGAACAGCCGAACCCGCAGATCGATTTTGCCAATAGTCCCTTCACGGTGAATACCGCCTTAACCGCTTGGGAAACACGTGGACAGCCGCGCCGGGCCGGCGTCAGTTCGTTTGGCATTGGCGGCGCCAACGCTCATGTCATTGTGGAAGAAGCCCCCGTGGTTGCCGCGTCCGGCTCGTCATCGCGGCCCTGGCAGTTACTCCTTCTGTCGGCGCAAACGCAAACCGCCTTGGAGACGATGACCGGCAACTTGCGACACCATTTGCAGCAACACCCGGAGCTGCATCTGGCGGATGTGGCGTACACCTTGCAAGCGGGCCGGAAACGCTTCGACCATCGTCGTGTGCTCGTTTGCCAAACCCCGGACGAAGCCGCCGCTGCCCTGGACACGCTGCCGTCGGCTCATGTCTTCACCACCCATCACGAAGCTCGCTCCCGGCCCGTGGTGTTGATGTTTTCCGGGCAAGGCTCTCAGTATCCGGACATGGGCCGGGATCTGTATCAACATGAACCGGTCTTCCGCGACACGGTGGATACGTACGCGGCCTATCTCGAACCGCATCTGGGCGTGGATGTACGGGACATCGTCTATCCCGACGCCGCACAGCACGACGCGGCCGCGCAACAATTGCTACAGACGTCGATCACACAGCCGGCCCTCTTTGTCATCGAATACGCCCTGGCGCAATTGTGGCTGAGTTGGGGCGTTGCGCCGCAGGCCACGATCGGCCACAGCATCGGCGAATATGTGGCGGCCTGTTTGGCGGGCGTGTTCTCACCGGAAGATGCGCTGACGCTGGTCGCAACCCGTGGCCGTTTGATGCAGGAACAGCCTGGCGGCGACATGCTGGCCGTTCCTTTGGCAGAGGAGGCCGTACAGCCTTTCCTCCATGCCGGGTTATCGCTGGCAGCGACTAACGGGCTAACCCAGTGTGTCATCTCCGGTCCAACGGACGCGGTCGCGAGTCTGGAGCAGCGCCTCTCGGCACAAGGTATCGCGGCCAAACGGCTGCATACCTCCCACGCGCTCCATTCCGAGATGATGACGCCCATGCTGGAACCCTTCGCCGCCGCCGCCGCCAGCGTGACGCTCCACCCACCCCACATCCCTTACCTCTCGAATCTAACCGGAACCTGGATCACGGCCGCCGAAGCCACCGATCCCACGTACTGGGTCCAGCATGTGCGCCAGCCGGTCCGTTTTGCCGCGGGGCTGGACGAACTGGTCAAAGAGCCGGATTGGATTCTCCTCGAGGTCGGACCGGGCGCCACGTTGCAAACCTTCGTGCAGCAGTATCCCGGTAAAGACGCAGGCCAAACGGTATTGGCCTCGCTCCCCCACGTCCATGATCCCCGTCCGGCCCTGCGGATTTTATTACAAACCTTGGGGCAACTGTGGTGCAGGGGGATCGAAGTGGATTGGTCTGGTTTTTATGCCGCCGAACAGCGCCGGCGGGTCGCCCTACCCACCTATCCGTTTGAACGGCAACGTTACTGGATTGAAGGACAACCCACGCCCTCAGCGGCGCGACTTGAGCAAAAGTTAGCCGGTCGCGATTGGTTCTCCATTCCCTCTTGGAAACGCTCGAAACCGTTGGCCCTTTTGCCTCAGGTCGACTTGAGCGAGCACCGCTTGTGTTGGCTCGTCTTGGTGGATGCCTGTGGCCTGGGGGCAGAATTGGCGCAACGCTTACAGCAGCAGGAACAAGCCGTCATCACGGTCACCGCGGGTGCGGCGTTTCGCCAGCACGATGCGCTGACGTATACCTTGAATCCCCTGCAGAAGGCGGATTATCAGACGCTATTCCAAGCCTTGCACACGGCGCAACAGCAGCCCCACACCATTGTCCATTTGTGGAACGTGACCCCAACCGCAGAGGCTGCCGAAGGTTTGCCGGCCTTTTATAGCTTGCTTTTCCTGGCGCAGATCTTAGGGGAACCGTATCTCACCGAGCCGGTCCACCTGGTGGTCATCTCCAATCACATGCACGCCGTGACCGGTGAGGAGCAGCTCATGGCGGAGAAAGCGACTCTGCTCGGCCCTTGCCGGGTCATTCCCCAGGAGTACCCTCATATCACCTGCCGTAGTATTGACCTGGTGTTGCCACCGCCGGAGAACCATGATACACAAGGGCTGGTTGACCAGCTCTTTACCGAGCTGATCACCGACACTCCGGATGCTGTCGTCGCGTATCGGGGACCGCATCGTTGGGTGCAAACCTTTGAGCCGGTGGCGTTGGGACAAAAGAGCAGCAGGTTGCGCCCACAAGGGGTGTACCTGATCACCGGCGGGTTAAGCGATACCGGCCTGATACTGGCCCACTATCTGGCCCAGACCGTCCAGGCCAAGCTCATTTTGACCGATTCGGCTCCCTTCCCTGATCAAGCGGCATGGCCGGCCTGGCTGATGTCTCCCGACGCCGGGCCTGAAGCCGAGAATGCCACCAGCCGCAAGATTGGGCAACTCCAAGCTCTACAAGACCTCGGTGCTGACGTTTGGGTTATCCAGGCCGACGAGACCGATCCCGCCCACATGCAAGCGGCTCTAGCTCAGGCTTGCCAACGCCTTGGCCAGTTGCACGGCGTCATCCATATCCCCGCCACCCGAGGGGGCGGCCTGATGCAACTGAAAACAGCCGAACACGCTCACCATGTGCTCGCCCCCAGGGTCATTGGCACGCCGGCGCTGGAAGCGGCGCTACACGATATGCCGCTCGATTTCCTGGCCTTGTTTGGCTCCAATGTCGCCGTGACCGGCGGATTGGGATTGGTCGATGAGTGCGCGGCCAATGCCTTTCTGGATGCGTATGCGCACAGCCGTGAGCGCGCCCTGCCGTTTCCGGTCATCGCCATCGATTGGTCCGGCTGGCGCTGGGATGATCACTTCGAGCAGTTAGCCGCCGGGACGCCTCAGATGCAGGCGGACATCAAGTTGCTACGTGAAATCTATGGCATCGCGCCCGACGAAGCGGGGCCAGCTTTTGAACTTGTGTTGGCCAGTGGTCAGCCGCAAACTGTTGTCTCGACTCGCGACCTGCAAGCCTTCATCGACGAACAAAATACCTTGACCACCAGCAATGTGGTGTGCCAACAGGATACGATGCGGCCAACCCACTCCCTGTCGGCGGGCGACTTTGTCGCCCCGGCCAATGAGATGGAGGAGCGGGTTGCGGCGGTCTGGCAAGACATATTCGGGCTGCAGCGGGTCGGACGCGACGACAACTTCTTTGACCTCGGCGGCCATTCGCTGCTGGCCATTCAACTGATCAGCCGCCTCCAAGACGCTTTACACCTGGACGATTTACCCTTGAGCAGCCTGTTCGAGACCCCCACCGTGGCCGGTTTAGCGGCATTGGCGGCCGACAGGCAGCAGACCTCAGAATCCGCGGAGGAAATGGCCGCTTTGTTGCAAGAGATCGAGGGCCTCTCCGCAGAGGAAATCCAGGCGGCGTTGTTGGAAGAAATGCCAGAGGATGAGTGAGGATCCCGTCCATGAACGATCTATCCGAACGTTTCGCAAAGCTTTCCCCCGAGCAGCGCGAATTGCTGCACCAACGGCTGCGTAAAAAGGGCCTAAAACCGCCTGAGGCTCGCTATGCCGCCGGACGTGACGATCATGCAGCCTACCAGACCGGTGCATCAGCGCCTCTTTTGCCTGATTTCAGCAAAGGTATGCAGTTTAGCCTGTTGTTTTTCTCCGGCGATGGCGCCACAGAAACAGACGATAAGTATGACTTTTTGCTCGAATGCGCCCGCTTTGCCGATGCACACGGATTCCAGGCAATCTGGACCCCAGAGCGGCACTTTCAGGCCTTTGGGGGGTTGTTTCCCAACCCGTCCGTGCTCAGCGCGGCCCTGGCCATGGTCACCCAACGGCTGCAAATCCGGGCCGGCAGTGTGGTCTTGCCCCTGCACCATCCGATTCGTCTGGCCGAAGAATGGGCCCTGGTGGACAACCTCTCGAAAGGCCGGGTGGCGATTTCGGTGGCCACGGGCTGGAACCGGGGGGATTTCACGCTGGCCCCAGAGGCCTATGCAGAACGGCGTGAGATCGCGTTCCTCCATCTGGCGTTGATCCAACGGCTCTGGGCCGGAGAACGTGTGGCCTTTCCGGGTGTCGATGGACAGGCGTTTGAAGCGACGCTCTTACCCAAACCCCTGCAACCCCACCTGCCGGTCTGGGTCACCGTATCGGGTCGCCCCACGTCGTGGATCGAAGCGGGCGAAATCGGGGCCAATGTCCTGACCTCCGTCGGGGGAGCGCCCGAGGATTTGCGAGCCGATATCGCCAGCTATCGCGACGCCCGGCAGCAACACGGGCACGACCCGGATGACGGTATCGTCTCGGTCATGCAACACACTTTTATCGATACGGATGAGGATGTCGTCAAAGCACAGGTCAAAGCGCCTCTGTGCCGGTATTTGGAAACCTTTATTGCCCAAGACAATGTCCTGTCGGAGGAGGAGGAGGCCGGTGTCGACGTGCAACGCCTCAGTTCTCGCGACCGAGAAGAGATACGCCTCTTTGCCTTTGACCGGTATTTCCGGCACGGCGGTTTGCTGGGCATGCCCGACAAATGCGACCACATCGTCGCACGGCTGCAGGCCGTTGGCGTCGATGAAATTGCTTGTCTGGTCGATTTTGGCGTGGATCATGGCGCCGTGCGAGCGAGCCTGCAGCAGGTGAGCGAGTTGCGCGCGCGTTTCGATATCAACCAGACTATCGGAGCCTAGAGCAATGAGCGAGCTTGATGAAAAACTGGCCTCCCTGTCCCCCGAACAACGGGCGTTATTCGAACTTCGCCTGAAGCGACTCCAACAACAAAAACGCCAACAAGAAAAGAAAGAACCGCCACGCATCGTCCGGCGCCAGATCACCGAGCCCTGTCCGCTGTCCCTCGATCAGGAGCGGCTCTGGTTCATGCATCAGGTTAATCCGGCCAATGCCGCTTACAACATCCATATGGGCGCTCGCTACATCGGCGCTCTGGATGTCAGCCTCTTAGAAAAAAGTCTTAACGAAGTCGTCAAGCGTCACGATGTGTTGCGCACCACCTTTATCTCGCAGGAGGGGAAACCCAGGCAGGTGATCGCGCCCACGTTGACGATCCCGCTGCCTATTGTCGATTTGCAACATCTGACGCCGGAAGCACAAGAGGAGCAAGCCCATGCCTATGCCATTGAACAAACCCGGCTCGCCTTCGATTTGGAGCACGGGCCTCTGATTCGCCAGCTCCTATTGAAAATGTCTCCCACCGAACACGTCCATATCATGGTGCAGCATCACATCATCACCGATTGGTGGTCATCGCAATTGGTCTTTGAGGAAATGACCACCGGCTATGACGCCTTCGTCACCGGCGCCTCCCCCGCCTTGCCGGAACCTTTTCAGTATGCCGATTTTGTCAGGTGGGAACAGGAACGCCTGCAGCAGCGAGATATGGACGCCTCGCTAGCTTACTGGCGCCAACACCTGGCCGGAGGGACGTTTGAACTCGATCTGCCGATCGCCAACCGGCGGCCCAAGGTGCAAACGGATGCCGGGCAGTATCAGACCATCCATTTCTCTCCGGACCTGGTGACGGCACTCAGGGAATTGAGCCGCCGTGAAAATGCCACCCTGTTTATGACGTTGACCGCGGCCATTAACCTCATCCTTTTCCGCTACACGTAGCAGACCGACATCACGTTGGGAACACCCCTGGCCAATCGTAGCCAAACCGAGCTGGAACGTGTCGTAGGCTTTTTAATCACCATGCTCGTGCTGCACACCGAGTTGTCGGGTGAGCTCTCCTTCAAGGATCTGCTGAAACGGGTGCGTCACGTCATTTTGGAGGCGTACGCGCATCAAGACGTGCCCTTTGCCAAGTTGTTAGAGGTGACGCAGGCGCCGCGGGATTGGGGCCGCAACGCGCTGTTTCAGCACTCCTTTATCTTTCTGAGCGACGAAGGGGCCGCCACCGGCTTTGAGAGCCTGGAGATGATCCCGATCGAGTACGACCCGCATGTCTCCCGGTTCGATATGACCTTCGTGGTGGAGGATCATGGGGATCATCTCGATAGCTTCATTGAGTACAACACCGACCTCTTTTCGGAAGCGAGCATGGCGCGTTTCGGGGCGCATTTTGAAATGCTGCTGCATAGCTTCGCCGCCCACCCGGATAGGCCGATTGCCGAGTTGCCCATGCTGACAGAGGCGGAACGGCAGCAACTGCTGGCCGAGTGGAATGAAACCCAACGCCCGTATCCGGCTGACGTGGGGGTGCACCAGTTGTTCGAGGCACAGGCCGCACGCACCCCAGAGAACATAGCAGTGGTGTTTGGCGAAGAGTACTTGACCTACTGGGAGCTGAACGCCCGGAGCAATCAGCTCGCCCATTACTTACGTGCCTTGGGGGTCGGCCCGGAGGCTCTGGTTGGTATTTACATGGAACGTTCCGTGGACATGGTCGTCGGCCTGTTGGGTATTCTCAAGTCCGGCGGCGCCTATCTCCCCCTCGACCTGTCCTATCCCCCACCCCGCATTGCGTATATGCTGCAAGATGCCCATGTCCCGGTCTTGTTGATCCAGCAGCACTTGCAGGAGCAACTGCCGGACGTGCAACAACTGCAACAATCCATGCAGGTGGTCTGCCTCGATACGGATTGGGCGACGATCGCCGCGTGCCGTGCCGCGAACCCGGAAAATCAAACCCAACCGGAGAACCTGGCCTATGTGATGTACACCTCTGGTTCAACCGGCAACCCCAAAGGGGTCGAGATTCCGCACCGCGCGATCAACCGCCTGGTCAACAATACCAACTATATCGAGCTGACGGAGCATGACCGGGTGGCGCAAGCCTCAAACGCATCGTTCGATGCCGCGACCTTCGAAATTTGGGGGGCGTTGTTGCATGGGGCGCAGTTGATTGGGATGAGCCGAGACGTGGCGCTGTCGCCGGCAAAACTCGTCGAGCAGCTCCGGGAACAGCAGGTCAGTGTCTTATTTTTAACCACGGCCTTGTTCAATCAAGTGGTCAACCTCGAACCCAACGCTTTTCAAACGTTGCGTTATTTGCTCTTTGGCGGTGAGGCGGTGGATCCGGGGGCGGTGCGTCAGGCGCTGCAGGCCGGGCCGCCGGAACATTTTCTCCATGTGTATGGCCCGACCGAGAGTACCACCTTCTCGTCCTGGCATGCCATCGACCGCGTGGCGGAAGACGCCACGACCGTGCCCATTGGCATGCCGCTTGCCAATACCCAACTCTATGTCCTCGACGACTACCGCCAACCCGTGCCCATTGGCGTGCTGGGTGAATTGTATATCGGCGGAGATGGTCTGGCGCGAGGCTATTTGCACCGGCCAGCGCTGACCGACGAAGGGTTTGTCCCCAATCCGTTTGGGGCAGGACGGTTATACAAGACGGGTGATTTAGTCCGGTATCGGGCAGACGGCAACATCGAGTTCGTCGGCCGCATCGACAACCAGGTCAAACTCCGGGGCTTCCGCATTGAATTGGGGGAAATTGAAGCGACCTTGAGCCAGCACCCGGCCGTGCAGGAAACGGCCGTGGTCCTGCGAGAGGACCAGCCGGGGTACAAGCGTTTAGCCGCGTATGTGGTCACCGGGGAACAGCCGCAGGCGTTTTCACGCCTCATTCCGGACTTTCGCGCCCATCTGCAGCAGACGTTGCCGGATTATATGGTGCCGGCAGCCTTTGTACCCATGCCCAGCTTGCCGCTGACGCCAAACGGCAAGGTGGATCAACGGGCGCTCCCCGCCCCGGATACGGCGGCTTTCACGCCGACGACCGAATTTGTGCTGCCCCAGACACCTGCGGAGCAGACCCTGGCCGCGATTTGGGCTGAGCTGCTCCGGGTTGAGCAGCTCGGCCGTCACGATAATTTCTTTAGTGGGGCGGGGACTCCATTCTCAGTCTCCAGATCATCAGCCGGGCCAATCAAGCCGGGCTCTATCTGACCCCCGGCCAAGTGTTCGAACATCAGACGATTGCCGGCCTAGCGGCTGCTGCCAGTGCGGTGAGTCAAGTGCAGGCGGAACAAGGCATTGTCACCGGATCACTGCCCTTAACGCCCATTCAGCAGTGGTTCTTCGAGCATGATCACCCCAACGTGCATCATTTCAACCAGGACGTCCTGCTCGACGTGGCGCCAAGCACGCAGCCGGAACAGTTGCAGCAAGCCGTGCAGGAATTGCTGAGCCATCATGATGCCTTGCGCTTGCACTTTACGAAAGATGACAAGGGCTGGCAACAGACCAACGCCGGGCTGGCTGAACAAGCTCCTTTTCACTTCCTCGACCTGTCCGAGCTGCCTGCCGACCGACAATTGGCCACCCTCGACGCGACCCGAGCGGAGTTGCACGCCGCGGTGAACATCTCCGGAGGTCCGCTGTTGCAAGTGGCGCTGTTTGACCTCGGACCGGACACGCCCGCCCGGCTATTATTCATCATCCATCACCTGGCGGTGGATTACGTGTCCTGGCGCGTGTTGCTAGACCGAAGTTCCCCTGGCAGAATAGGCGGAGGGTTAAGTAGATCAACAGGTTGGCCCAATTCAAAAGTCCAT
>CBCXVS010000188.1:0-15791 GCA_965178525.1 uncultured bacterium
ATTGCCCGACAGCGCCAAGGTGGCTTGCGCTTGGTTATTGGCAGCGAAAAGAGTGGCGATACCCCCATCCCAATGCGCCAGTTCTTCCAGCGTCAGCGCCACACATAACGGATCCATGGTACCGTCATACTGAGGGGGTAATTGCCCTGACAGCAGGCCAACATCACAGCTTTTGCGTAACAAATCCCAGTCCACCGTGCCTGGGGGCGCGTTGTCCAACTTCCGGGCTTTCCAGCGTACCTCGCGGCGGGAAAACAGGCGCATAGTTGCCTGCACGGCCTGCTGCTCCTCAGTCAGCTCAAACATGCCTCTTCCTTTCTGGGCCTGCGGCTGGGCGTGGCCGGGTGTCATGTCATGAACAGAGCAGGGCATTGTAGCGGAAGCCTAAGAAGCCGACAACAGGCAGATGCCAGGAAAGTTGGTAGTTGGTAGGAAGCAGTTAGCAGCGTGCAATAAGTGCCCGAACAGAATTAAATTCATAGGTTTCCTCTGGAAAAACTACGTAGCTAATTTTGTCCAGGAACTGAGATGTTGTGCCGTCTGCCAACCGCCAACTGTGCATCGCGTCTTAGAGCGGCTCGTGCAGTTTGTGGTACCTGCTGGAAAAGAAGAGCAAGGGCTTAATATCGGCATCCGGATTGACGTAGGCTTCCTGCACTTCGCCCAAAACGAGTGTGTGGTCGCCCCCTTCGTATCTCGCCCACACCTTGCAGTCGATATAGCCGAGGCAGTCATCTAACACCGGGCTGCCGGTGGCTTTGACGGAATGTGGGATATCGGCAAATTGGTCGGCGTCCTTCGGCGCTTTACCCGCCCACCAATCCGACCATTCGCGCCGGTACTCGGGCAGAATATTGACGCAGAAAATCTCGCTTCCCATCATATACTCGTGCATATCCGCTTTTTTGTCGATGCTCACCAGGACGAGCGGCGGATCGAGCGAGACGGACGAAAACGCGTTGGCTGTCATCCCATGTTTCACGTCCTCTTTACAGGTGGTGACCACGGTGACACCAGTCGCGAAGCGGCCTAGAACCTGACGGAATAAGTTCGAATCAAAAGGCATCGTAGCTCTCCTCATAAGGTCCGTACCCAAACACAACCCGGTCTATAGCTTGCTTCTAGAAAAACGATATAGCCTATGGTGTCCAGGCACGTCAGCAGATCGTCACACATGCATCATGGTCTCATTTCTCTAGCGTGTCGCTTGCATGATCGAGTCCCGTGATGTATTTGGCCAGTTCGATACTATCGTGAAAATCGTATTCGCGGTGAATGGTCATCTTCTCCGCTTCGATCGAGCCCTCGGCATGAATGGCGAGAACCTCCTGATACCCGCCGAAATCGGACGCGGTCAGATCCGAAATCATGTTGAGCACCCGGAGCCGGTCTGCAGCCGGGACACCGGCTTTGCCGCCGAGGTATTTTTCGATGAAGGGCCGGGTTTCGGGATTGAGCAGATCCGCTTCGCTTGGCCCGGTGACCAGGACGCCACCACTAATGTCTTGCAGATACGAGACCATCTTGTGATAGTTCTCGGCAAAATGCAACTTGGCGATGTTGACCAGGAGCGGATTCGGTACCGCAATACCTTCCTCGGCGATCTTGCAGCCCAGCGCCGCCTGTTTCGTCAGGGCGCGTAGGGTTTGCGTGTAGGCGATCAGCCGGGTAATTTTCTCGCGGATGTGATTGGCCCGCGTCAGGCCATTATATTCGGCGATGAGCTGCGCCGATCCCGCCAGCGCATCGGTAAGCGGCAACTTGTAGGAAATGGCCGTGAACCGATGGAATTCCACGAACGTTTTCGCCAGGATGCCGGCGTATGGCCATTCTTTTTGCAAAAAGACCCGCTCATGCGGCACAAAGACGTCATCAAAGACGGTCATGGTCTCGGTCATTTTGTGTTGCGACGTAATCGGATGATCGAAACTTCCCCCCCGCGGCGCGCCATAGGGACTGCAAATCATCTTCAGCCCCGGGGTATTGGCCGGGACGGCAAAGGCCACGGCATAGTCCTGATCGGTCTCCGCCATATTGCGCGTTGGCAAGACGATCACCTCGTTGCAGTTGGTCAACACCGACGTATGAATTTTGGCCCCACGTACCACGATCCCATCGGGCCGTTCGTCGACGATACGGACGTAGTAATCGGGATGGTCCTGGGCCGTGGGCGCCAGACTGCGATCCCCTTTGACATCGGTTTGGGCCACGGCGACCGCGAGGTCGTTGTCGGCGCAATGCCGGTAGAAGGCTTTGACGCGGCTGAGGTAGTCCGTGTGCAGATGGTCATCCATGTGGCGTGCCACCATGTGCAGCGCAAAGAGGGCATCCGTCCCAATTTCTTTGATCAAGACCACGAGGGTGCGGCCTAAGCGCGTGGCGGTTTCGATCAGTTGACTGCGCTTGAGGAGATCGTCACTGTTTTGGGGCAGGTGGAAATAGCGGCTGATCGGCCGGCCTGTCTGTGGGTCGTCAACGACGGCCAAGTCATGGTAGCGCGGATGTTCGGCCATGCGGTAATCGATGCTGGCGTGTTCGACCGCCACGCGTAACGTGGGATGGGTCGTGACGTCTTTGACCGGTTCGCCCTTGTAATAAATGACACGGTCATCCTGCAGGCTGGCCTTGTACGCCTGCGGTGTTCGCAGCCCCATATGCCCTCCTTTACGGCCCGCTCGTGGGTCGAAATCTGCTTCGTCTCCTATGGCGCCCGATATGCTGGGGGCTATTATACCGGAAAGCGTACGCACAGCAAATTACTGGCATCACTTCCAGGATAGGCGAAGCGGTACCACGGAGCGATGTTTAGGATTCCAACTGTTGCCGTAACGCCGCGATATGCCGTGTGATAGTCTCGGCCTCGGGGGCTTCCGGGAACAGTTCCAAGTAGCGCTGCAGGTCGTGCAGCGCCGCTTGCAGGTGGCCGAGCTGGTAATGGACCCAGCCACGATCACGGATCTCTAAAGGCTGCTCCGGATTGAAGAGGAGAAGCCGTTCGATCACACTCAAGGTCCGGCGATATTCGCCCCGCTCTGCATAGATTTTCTTCAAATTGTTGAGCATGCGCCGCAAGATATCATGATCGCCGATAGGCGCCAGATACGCATCGTTCCAGGGCAACCGGTCTTTGAAGATGTGTTGTAGCAACAGGATACATTCCTCGCGCGTGAGCACGTTGCCGCCTGCGAACGGATCGATCCAGAACGGCTCGGGTTGGGCGGTATACTGGACGATGAAATGGCTGGGCATGCCCACCCCCGCAATCGGCAAGCCGACGAGCCGGCCGATCTCGATGTAGATCACGGAGAGCGTAATCGGGATGCCCAGGCGGCGCTCTAACACCTCGTTGAGGAAGCTATTACGCGGATCGTCATAATCCTCCTGATTGCCGCGGAATCCCTGCTCCTCGAAGAGATACGCGTTGATGCCTTTGACAATGCGAACCGGATCGAGTTCGAGTCCCAACTGCACTTTGATGGTTTCAGCCATGGCATCTAGGCGACTGACGTAGGCCGAGATGTCCATGGCCGGATATTCCTCCTGCGCCATGAGCAAGGCGCCTTCGGCCAGACGGAAGTCGCCTGGCGCACGCTCAACCAGGGCCGCAAAACGGCGACGGGATTCCGGCATCTCCATGCACGATCCTTTCGTAGGGGCTGGAGCTGGCGCCGATGGAAGTACCCAAACACCATGACTTGTCGTCATGGTGTTTGGGTACTTCGTCTGCTTTAGGGCGTGGCCCGTTTGGCGCTCTTGCCGCGTTCGAGAGCCGCCTCCACGAGTTCCTGAAAACTTTCGTAGGAAGCGGCGCCGCTCAGCGGCCGTCCATTAATGAAGAAGGATGGCGTAGAGCTGACCCCGACGCTCCGCCCATCCTGTAAGTCGGCCTCGACTTCCTGGGCATATTTGTTCGAGTCTAAACACGCGGTGAACTGTGCGACGTCAAGGCTGAGTTCTCCCGCGTATGTTTTCAGAGCTTTGTCATCGAATGCCGTATTGTCAAAGAGTTTGTCATGGTAGGGCCAAAACTGCTGTTGCTCATCGGCACATTGCGCGGCCTCTGCCGCTTTTTGTGCCTGCGGGTGGATATTCCGCAACGGAAAATCCCGAAAGACCAATTTGACCCGGCCTTCATAATCGGCCAAAAGTCGCTTCAGTGTCGGCTGTACACGGCGGCAGTAGGGGCACTGAAAATCGGAAAATTCAATGATGGTGACCGTGGCATCCTGTGCGCCAAGTGCCGGGTCATCATCGCTACTGACATCGACCTTGGGCGGCTCGAGGGCAACCGTAACCTTATAGCGCTGGCGCAACTCCCCATAGAAGGCGTTTCGCCGCTTCTCCTGGGCTTGGTCATTGAGATACTTTTCAATGCGCGGCGCAATCTGCTCAAGGGGTTGCCGAATCCGCTTCTTGTTCGCTTCGTAGAACTGCTTCACCTGTTCCTCTGTGGCGAGGGTAGCTTTGGCCGTCACCTCCTCTTGGATGAGCTGCTTGGGCGATATCTGTCGCTTCGCCGCTTCGAGCTGCTTCAGCCGCTCGGAAATCAGCCGATCGAGCCCCTCTTTCAGCACGCGATACCGTTGCATTTCCACGCGTAACAGATCACCACTCAGGGTGCTGGTGAGTTCGTCCGCAGCAATCGGCTGATCCTGCACCGTCGCGACGACGGCTGGTAGCTCTTCCGCTGCGAAGGTGACGGCTGCAAGACCCAGCCCCATGATGACCGCCAGTAACGGAAGTGCCCAGCGATCGTGTCGAAAGGCTGATACGGACAGTGGCATATCCACGCTCCTCAGATAGCTAAAGGTTGCCAGCTCGTATGGTCCCTCATGCCTGCATGTATGGACATCCGGAGGTATCGAGTGAACCATACGGCGCACGTGCGCGTTCGCGTCACATGAAGGAGAAGTATAACATGTTTCACCAGGTCCTGGTGGCCCCAGGGGGCTCCCGGTCGTATCTCGAACGCGAACGCGTCGAAAGCGCCATGTCCGGTGCTGATCGTGTGGGGTATGAGCCGTCAAGCCGCTTCATAGGCGGCCTAGCGCGTAATCGGCGAGATCGACCCGCATATAGCGTGCCAGTAGAGGATGCCGCTGTTCCATAGCGCGGTAGACGTGTTGGGCAATGCACCGGTATGACGTGTGGCCCTGTTTAGCCGAACGAAGCTGGACGAAGTGATAAATTTCTCGCAAGTTCCAGGTGATCAGTACCCTGCAGCGATACGCCAGGGGCAGGATATACGGCGCCAGATGAGGCTGGACCTGATCGAGGTGGTGATAGGCTGCCGCGGCGCGCGTCATGCAGGTCTCGAATACATCCTGCAGATCGTACCGCGCGAACGCTTCGGGCATGCTGTAGCCATGGCGTGGGGAGGGGAGCTGCCGCGTTTGCGTTGCCAGGCGATGCCGTTGGATGTCCCGGTAGGCGCCATAATCCACGAAAATTTCGAATGTATACGTCAGGTGTTCGAGCGCCCGGAGTGGCGGGTCGTGCGGCCCTCGGCGCCGTAAATACTCGTCGATAACCTGGGTCTTGTGCGCCTCGGACAGCGTGCGCGCACGGGCCAGCACTTGCGCCCAGGGATGATGGCTGTAGCCATACAGAATCGCCGCGACGAGGGCCACCTCGGCTTCCTCCGGAGCGTGCACCAGATGCACGGTGGATTCCTCCTCTTGCGGCCTGTCCGGTCCCAGGCACGCCTCGGACAGGGTGCGCATGGCGCTAGCGGTTTCCACCATGTAGGCGTTCCTCTCGGCGTATTTCAACAGCGTTGGGATAACCTGCCGCGCTTCCTCTTTGATCATCGTGCCGAGGTGCTGCACCTCTTGCAGAGGATGGGAGAGCATTTTGGTGAGTAAATGTTCTAAGGCACGGCCGTTGATCGTCATGCCGAGATTGGTCCAGGTACTGGCTGGCAAGAGATACCGCAGCACATCGAGGGCCTTGGCACGGCAGGCGCTCTGATACCTCCGTTCGGTTTGTTTGGGTGCACGCGGCCAGTCTTGTTGGATCGCCTCGATGAGACGCGGTAACAAATAGGTATATGTGGTCAAGAGCATCTGCGCCGTATCATGGTAGATGGCGTCAGCGCCCGTATGCCGCAGTTCCGGCGGGGCGTAGTAAGATTTGGTGTCAAAGGCGACATAGCGCGTCGATTTTTCCGTATAGGACGCCAAACGCATATCTTCAAGGACTTTGCTCGCCACGATCGAGACCTGTTCGATGGCCAGATGCACCACGGCGTGCTCCGCTACCGACGCGTGGCCATAACCGACGACCCACTTTTCATGAAACTGGCGTGCTTTTTCCTGCGCCTGGTTCAGCTCGTCCCGCTCGGCGGACATCGCTGGCTGCGGCCCGATCAGATCGAGGTCACCCTCTGTAATGAGCTTTAGGAGATTGCGCCGCAGACGGCCTCGGCTACGGCTATAATAGGCGAACAGGACGGCGATGACCTCTTCGGGCAAATGTCGCAAGGCGAAAACCGGCCGGTCGAGATTGGTCACATAGGGGGCGAGAATCGCTTGTTCGCTGGGGCTAAAGTGCTCTCCATGCACGCGGGTGGTTCCTTCTCTCCTTATTCTTGCGTTTTTGCCGTAGATGCACTGAGCTTTAACCATTTCCCACTCCGTCCTGGGAGTTTTCATTAGGGCAACTTCTCGAAGCCTGCCTGGACAAAGTGTCGGTCAAAAGTAAGCGCCGTTCGGAGGCTACGCTGTGCCATCATCACGAAAGAGACGCAATCCGTCAACGAGTAAGACTTGTCCGTACGTTATGCAAAATACTGCCACGCCTCATAGAACACGGCCTGATCGACATGCACGAATTCGACCATCGAGCTGCTGAGTAGACGACTACCAACTTCGACAGCTTTAGCATGGCGGTTACGGCGGTTGAAGAAGGTGACGACTTCATCAAAAACATACGAGGTCGTCACCAAGGGGGGTAATGAGGTGTTGAAATGCCGCCAGTGCCACAATACTGTCTCATGGTACTGGTCATCTGCTGTCTCCAGTGCAATGAGGTAACTGGTATCGACAAAGATGGGTGTCATGAGGCAGGGCCATACAGATACCGGTCATGATGTTCGGAGGCGTCAGGCATATCGCATGCCACGGGGTCTTGCCCAAGCCCGAGAATGGGGTCCTTGTTGATCGTTGGAACAATAACAATCAGGTTCGCTTCTTTCCGGATTTCCACCTCGTCGATGCCCTCAAGGAACTCCTTTGGAATGACGATACCTTGTTCCGTGACTTTTGCCTTCATACGTCCTCTTTCTAGGATTAGCAACCCGGAGCGTGATGCACACCCATCCTGGTCAGGGCGAGGTGCTGCAATTCTTCGGCCAGCTCCAGCGTACGCGCTGCCGCCTGCCGGGCGCGCTCTTGCGCTTCTGGAGTGGTGGCCAGACGCAACAGAAGTTGCCGTCCCAGCTGGTGATGGTAGGCCTCGTCTTTTTGGATGGTGTCGCGGTACAGGGCGGCGGTTGCCGTATGTCCATGGGCCTCACAAAAATCGATGAATTGTTGGTTTTTCACCACGGCGATGGATTCGCGTGTAAATTGTCCGGCGGCCACCCGCGCGACCGTGTCTTCGAGGGTTTCGAGATAGGCTGTCAGTGGCCCGAAGCCCTGGGCTAAGGGGTCGAAATCGGTCAGATCAACGCCGAGTTCGTGCAGGTGGGCTTCGATCAAGCGGTAGTGTTTCGCCTCATCCCCAGCTTGGCGAGCAAGGGCTAATTTCGTCTCCACGTCCGGCGTCGACGGCAGCCAGCGAGACGCGATTTCCGTTGCCTCTAGCTCGTTGCGCAGGGCGATTTTGAGTAGATTTTCAAGGCGCAGATCCCCACCGCTTTCGGCGACCAGTGTCTCCGCTGGCGCCAACCGGTTGAGCACTTCCTGATTACTAGCGCCCAATTGTTCGACAAAGGCTGCCGCGTCCATGCGTGCATCTCCTCCAGGATGGTATCCCTACGTCCGCATATCCTGCGTGATGGCGCACCTCCAACGTGAGGCGTGTGCAATTATGTGGTGAAGCCGCGAGGGTTGTCAATACTGGCGCCAAAGGGCGGTCTGAGACCTGCACTCCGATGTTGCTTCGCTTCGCGCCCCATGGTATAAACCATACGATTCGCAGTAACACATGATCATCCACCGTAACGCACGAACCCACGTCATATACTGGGGGAAGAGGGGCAAACCATGGACGACAAGGAACTGAAAGAAAAACTCAAAGCGGCGATGGACGACAAAGAGGTGCAGGAAAAGCTCAAAGAGATGTTTTCTGAAATGAGCGTCTGGAGTGGCAATCAAGAGATGACCTTGCAGGAGATCGCGACGATCCAGCCGAGCCTGGGACGCATCATGCCGGAGATCGGGCAACGCACCTGGAAGCTCTATTACGCGGCAAAAGAGCAGAACTGGGTCTTGGCGAAGTTCCAGTGGAAAGAAATTTCGGAGCTGATGGAACTCGGCGGTTATACGCGCCCCAAATATGAGGAATCGCTGCAACAGTTTATGCGGGAAGACTGGGCGCCAATCGGCAAGGCGATCGAAAACGAAGATTTTGCCGCCTTTGATGAAGCCTTTCACAAGGCGGTTGAGCAGGCCAACGCCTATCATGAGCTGAAAGATAAACCCTACATCCGCTGGCAACTTCCCAGCGAACCCCCTCCGGATGTCGAGGTGAAACCTCGGGGGCAGTAGGGAGCGCATCCGCATCCGCCGCATGGAGTACAGCGGGTTGGTGGGGGAGATACCCAGCCAGCCCGTTCCTCCCAGTTACGTTTAGAAGGACGTACTTCTAGGAGTATACATAGATGAAGTCGTCCCCTTCGTCCCCGTCCGTCTTTTTGTTGTGCGGGTCAGGTGGGGGAGCCGGACCGCCTAGGAGCTGGACGGAGTAGGTATCCTGCGCGGCGGTCATGCATTCGAGGATGTGAACATGTTCCAGAGCGGCATTGAGAGCCGGGCACCGCTGCCGTAGTACATGAATGGCCGTTACCGGCATGCCACCTTCATGAAACTCGGCTTGCAGTCGTTCGTAGGTGAGGAAGAACTGCCGGATGCGCTGATCGGTATTGCGGCCCCCGACCGGGAGAAGTTGTCTTTCAGCCTGGTACGTGGGGAGGGGCTGCCATGGGCCTAGTACGCGGCGCCAGCGTTGCCGCGGAATATGCAGCCGTTTGAAGTATGGCTTGCCCGTCTCGCGAAAGAGCAAATCGCGCAACAATTCCTTAAATGTCTCAGGAGCGAGTGTGAGTTGCAGGATTTCCTGCATGCCCTGAGGATCGGTTGCCATGATCCCGCATCCAAACGCTTTAGGCCAGCTGGCAGGTCCGGAGATCGACCGTGATGCCGGTAAAATTGTCGAAGGTCATATCCGTAACGGATAGGGCATAGGCCGTGCACACAGCCTGAAAAATTTCGGCATAACCGGCGGTCAGCCGGGGAGCTGTATCGAGGTCGAGCTGGATAATAATCGTTTCGATGGTTTCGCGGCTGGCCTCGATCTCCATAAATATTCCCAGAGGCGTATCGTCAAAGAGAATTTCCGCATCCTGATAGCGATAGGTCTCACGATACTTCTCGTAGCGAAAAATCGGGGTAAACCCCAGTTTCTCTAAGATTTCCCGTGCCTGGGCAAAGTCACTGACCTCAATTTCATACTCCTGGCGGATTTTGAACGCGGTGTCGGCCGTCGCTGCGGGTTCTTTATAGGTGAGACGCGCCCGCCGATCACGCCGCAGGCGGAACAAGCATCCCTCTTGCCGCAGCCGTTGGTCCGGCGTGTCAAAACACCAGTTGTCTTCATATGTGCGTGGCGTGTGCAAGGTGGCGCCCATCGCCAACACGCGCTGCCGTAAGGCGTGTAAATCGTCAACGAGAAATTTCACCTCGATTTCTTCGTAACTCATAGATTTGTCCGCATGGTTCAGGACGTTGATGCCGGTTCTTGCGGATGCCATGAATGGCATCCGCAAGAACCAACCGTACTGCCGATCGCTGCACCGCCAGATGATTTTCCCGTGTCTTGTCTCCAGGTGCATCCTACTGTAGGAATGCCGTGCCGTCAACTGGCAGGGAAAATCGAGAGAGACAACGGCTGTCGATATGCCGCGCTAAGGGTTTTGCTGTATACTGTGCACAAGTCAGGCTGTACTCAGAAACGGGTGCAGCGGGGTGGGGTGGATAAGGTACAACACAGCAACGGGAGCGCGGGGTCGCATAACGGCCTCACCGTTCGATACGTAAGAAGGAGGTGTTGCCATGCGAGGCGACGGCAATGATCCGGTACGGGATTTCTTTCAGGACGCCAATATCCCCCGTATTCCCAAAGGATTATTGATTGGTGGCGTCGTGGTGCTGGTCGGCCTGAGCATGTTGTTCACGGTATTTTACACCGTCGAGCCCGATGAGGTAGCCGTTATCCAGCGTTTTGGAAAGTACGTGCGGCAGACGGAGCCAGGACTGCATCTCAGACTGCCCTTTGGCTTGGAAACCGTACGCAAGGTCAAATCCCAGCGGGTGTTCAAGGAGGAATTCGGTTTCCGTACGGAGCAAGCGGGCGTGCGGACGCGCTTCAGCCCCAGCCGTTTCGACGACGAATCGCTGATGCTGACCGGGGATCTCAACGTGGCCGATGTGAAATGGATCGTGCAGTTCAAGATTGCCGATCCGAGGACATGGTTGTTCGGCAACCGCGATCCGATCCAAGCTCTGAAAGATGCGACACAGATCGCTATGCGGACCACGGTGGGCGATTACACCGTCACCGAGGTGCTGACGGAACGCCGTCTGGAAATTGCCAATGACGCGCAAGAGAAATTACAACTCCTGCTTGATCTCTACAACACGGGCATCAAGGTGGCCACGGTGAAAATGCAAAATGTGACCCCACCCTCGGATACGGTCAAACAGGCGTTCAATGAAGTCAACGAGGCGCAGCAGGAAAGGCAGCGCAAGATTAACGAGGCGCGGCAAAGGTACAATGAGAAGGTGCCCCTGGCCCGTGGCGAAGCGGAAGGCATGATCGCCCAGGCCGAGGGAACTCGGATCAAGCGTGTCAACAACGCCGAAGGTGATGTGGCGCGTTTCACAGCCTTGCTCACCGAATATCGCAAGGCGCCGGATGTGACCCGCCGTCGCTTCTATCTCGAAACCATGCGGACGATTCTCCCCGAGGTTGGCCAGATGTATGTATTCGATGCGGACCAACCGGCATCGCTTCTGCCGTTTCTTGACCTGAAGCGTGGTGGTGACGGGTTGCCGTTGACGCCGCCAGCGAAGGAGAAGTGAGATGAACCGTACCATTGCTCCCCTGATTGTTGTCGGGTTTGTGGTGCTTCTGATCCTGAGCGGGATGTTTTATACGGTTGACGAAGCGGAGCAGGTGATTATTACCCAATTCGGTAAACCGGTGAGTGGCGCCGTCACGAGCCCGGGTCTCCATGTCAAAGTGCCGCTCATTCAGACCGTGCGGTCTTTTGACAAACGTATTCTCGAGTGGGATGGATCGACGGAGCAAATTCCGACATTGGATAAGCGGTTTATCTTACTCGATACCACGGCCCGGTGGCGTATTGTCAAACCGTTGCTGTTTCTGCAGTCGGTCGGTAATGAGCGCTCGGCCCAGAGCCGCTTAGATGACATCATTGAGTCGGCGGCGCGTGACGTGGTGAGTGCGCATATGCTGATACAAGTCGTGCGAAACTTTCAGCGCGTTCTGCCGGAGCAGACGTTTACGGACCGCGCCGCAGGTGAGGGGGGTAGCCCGTCGCCGGAAGCGGCGCCCGCAGCCGAGAAAGAGACCGAGGGCGCCACTGAAAGCGCCGCCCCTGTGCCGGTCCCACGCGAGAGCGATCTGAAAGAACGGCTGGGTCGCGAACGGCTATCGAAACGGATGGTGGCGCGGGCGCAGGAAATTTTGCCCAATCTCGGCATCGAGCTCATCGACGTGCGCATCAAGCGCATCAATTATGTCCCTAAAGTGGAAGAGGAGGTCTACAAGCGTATGATCTCCGAACGGCAACGTATCGCGGCACGTTTTCGCTCCGAGGGCGATGGCGAGAGCGCCAAAATTCTGGGCGACATGAGCCGCGAACTGGACCGTATTAGCTCCGAGGCGTATAGGGAAGCGCAGGAGATTATCGGTCGCGGCGAGGCCGACGCCGCGCGCATCTATGCCGAGTCATACGGCGCCGATCCGGAGTTCTATTCGTTTTTGCAGACGCTGGAGACCTATAAACAGACCATGCAAGGGAATGCGAGTCTGTTGATGACGACCGATAGCGATTTTTACCGCTATCTGAAAGATGGGGTCAGTAATGGCAACGTGTCATCCCGTTCGACGGCTTCTTCCAACGTAGGAGGAGCGACGAATTAGCTGTCATCGCTCCTGCCGGAGCGGCTGTGCCCTGCTCTGACCAAGGAGTAGGGCGCAATAAAGCTATCAGCTATCAGCTATCAGCTATCAGCTATCAGCTAAGACTCTGAAAAAAGAAATTTTCCCTCTTTTTTTAGCTAACAGCTAACAGCTAACAGCTAATACCTCTTCTAGCGTCCTTCGAATTGCGGCGTGCGCTTTTCGGCAAACGCGAAAATCCCCTCACGGAAATCCGCCGTCTTGCCACAGGCGGCAATGTTGAGCGTTTCATGCTCCATTTGGGTTTCCAATGACTCGCTCGTGCTGCTATACAACAGCGCCTTGGTACGACCGTAAGCCTGGGTCGGGCCTTGCGCCAGTTGCGTGGCGATTTTCCGCACTTCTTCTTGAAAGTCATCATCCGAGAAAACCTGGTTGACAATGCCCCACGCCATCGCTTCCTGACCGCTGAGGACGGGATTGAGCAGCGTGAGTTCCAGGGCGCGTTTGACGCCAACGAGACGTGGCAGCGTAAACGTAGAACTGCCGTCCGGCGAGGCGCCGATCTGCGTATAGGCCATCGTGAAGCGGGCCGAGGCAGTGGCAAAAATCAGGTCACCCGCCAGCGCCAGGCTCATCCCCCCGCCTGCCGCCACCCCGTTGACCGCACTAATGGCCGGTTTGGGCATACGAATCATGCGGGAGACCGCGCCGTGCAGTTCGGTCGTGAGCCGCTTGACGTGTGCGCCAATGGTGTCAATCGTGTCACAAAAGCCTTTGACATCACCGCCCGCGCAAAAGGCACGCCCACTGCCGGTCAATACCACGACTCGGACGGCAGCGTCTTCGCTACACGTAATCACGGCATCGTGGAACTCTCGCCCCATTTGCTCATCCAGGGCATTGTACGCTTCGGGACGATTGAGGGTGATGGTGGCAATGCCATCGCTGACATCATACATGATTTTTTCATAAGCCATGCTGGTCTCCCTGTACAGTTAGACGCCACGTCGAGGCGTGGCAACGGATTTAACGGAGATCGCTGGGGTTGGCGAGCCGATTGAGCACGAGTGGGAGCTCAGCAGCCGGAAACCACCAGGATGGCGGCAACGTGCCGGCTTGCACGGCCGCCGCATAGGCCATCCAACGCTGACGCGTCTCACGCCAAGCCGGTTCTGCCGCTGCCTCGGTGCTGAGATGATCATACGTTGCGAGGATACAATCGTCCTTCAACTCATCTTCCTGCCGCGCCAATGCGCCTTGTTGGAACAGGGTCCATTGTTGCCGCGCCCGGTTGTGTGCTTGCTCCCCAAAGCGTCGCCGCAGCACGGCGTGCATGCGATGCATAAATTCCTTTTCGTTGAGGTGACGGTCGAAAGGCTGCTTACCATCGCTCAGATACCCGCTCGCGGTAATTGCATATCCAAGCATATCATGAATGCGCGCCACCGGACCCGAATCGGGCCGGAGTTCACGGGCTGTTGTCAGTTTGAGGTCAATATCCGCGCCGTTGTCCAAGGGGTGTCCGACAAAGTCTCCAGCCTGGATGTTCACCGCTCGCAGGCCGGGATAAGCCGAGAGAATGGCCATGATGCGGCGCCAAATCCGACGTGACATTTGCGGGCTAAAGGCGTGGCGCATACCCACCGCATTGACGAGAAAGACGCCGCCGTTGCGCGTGATGTCGAACACCAGCTCTTGGTACTGCTCCAGCCATTCGACGGTAAATGCGGTGACATCCGTGGCGAGCATACCCCAGACGTGCGGCGTCACACAGGCGCGCGGCAGTTGCGCCTGCAACTGCCGCAAGTTAGTAAAGTCACGCTGTGTCAACTCACTGCTGCGGCCAGGGGCCCGGGCCACGATGATGCCGAAAGGATGGGTGCTGCCATCCGTCAAGGTGGCCTGGACACGCCAGACGCGCTGATCGGCGCCTTCCTGATAAAAAGCGATGATTAATTGTTCTAATTCCTCCAAGATCACGTCACGGCGCCATACCGCACGGAGCGTGTGCACCAGGAAGGCGCCCTGCTCGGCGAGCAAGAGCGCTTGCAGCCCTTTGACCGTATCGCTGACTGAAAGGGCCGCCGGGTCAGGCTGATGGCGAAAGTGCCAGGGTTGCCGGAGATTCCAGAAAAATTTTTTGAGTAGGGCGGAGTGATCCATGCCAACATTACTTCCGCATCCGGTTCTCTCTGACGTCGATGCCAAGCGCTGACGCGGCGAGAATGTCACCGACATGATGGGTCAGCTCTTGGTACAAATGCGCGATTCCGTCTTCGGAAAAGCTGTAGAGGATACGACGATAGGTGCAAAAATCCGCAGGAATCTCGTCTGCCTGCTGGCTGAGCAAGATGGTCCGGTCGGCTAAAAAATCGCGCAGCGCGAGATCATGTAGAACGCCGGAATGCCGGGTGGTCAGATCGGCCAGTACCACGTGCGGCTCGTGCAGCCAACGTCGCCCCTCTTCTAGACTCATGCCCGAACGCATCACTTCATCTCCCCGGAAAATAGCCAAGGGAAAACCCGTAGCGCGCAACGCGGGGACGAGCACATGGTGATAAATCGCCTCAAAAGCCGGGCTTTCCTGGCGGCGCGTGACACCAATAGGCATGAGCACGAGGCAGCGTTTCTTTTCCTGCATCACCGCGGTCTCTCGTCCTTCCGGGTCCCTACGTCTTGTAGGGCTACCTGTGTGATAAGCAGCGTCAGGATCGCGTGCATTCAAACACAGCGGGCCGATAGATACAAGCGTACGTCACATCTCAACGCCTCATGGGCTGCATGGTACGTAGCTCCGTTAACTACTTGCGATTTTGCTAGGATACAATGACAGCATAATCCTCGATGTGGTCCTCCACCCCGCCTCACAGCGATGGCGGAAGAAACGGGCTCGTACTGTAATGGTGGGGATCACTGCCCGGGATACGGTGCGCGGTTAGCGTCTCGTTGTTGTATGTCACCGCAATATATCCCCCTTGCGCCAACATGCCGGGATTGAGGAGATAAGTGGCGCCGAGGCGGTCTTCACCTGTCGCCTCGTGAATGTGGCCTGAGATGCAAATATCCGGCTGATAGGTTTCGATGAATTGACGCACACTGGTACTGCCGACGTGGTAGCCAGAAAAGATGCGATCCATCACCGTCCGGTACGGCGGACAGTGGGCCACGAAGAGTTTGTAGGGGGCGTCTGCGATCATGGCATAGCCTGCCATGATCGCGGTGGCGATCTCTTCTTCGCTGAATTCAGTTGGTGTGTAGAACGGCGTCGGGTTCGAGCCGCCTACGCCAAAAATCCCCAAGTCGTCAAAACGGTAACCGTATCCGTGCAGGTTGATGCCCAGGCGGTTGAGATAGTCGTGCGTTTCCCAACAGTCGGTATTGCCCACTTGAGCCGGAATGTTGGGATTGTAGTACTCAAC
>CBCXVS010000189.1:0-15553 GCA_965178525.1 uncultured bacterium
CTTTGAGGATGATTCGGTGGGCATCTGGGCTGGGCTAGGGAACCTGATCTTATGCTATTGAGGAACAACTCTATTTTAAAATAGGCATTGATAGGGGTCGGAAAGGGTTTCCCCTCCCCGCCCTCCGAACTGTGCATACGATTCTCCCACACACAGCTCTCCAGTCAGTAGTTTCCTCATCGGGATTGGCGCGCCGCCACATGGGCTTCATGGAGGGTGCAAAGTCCATGAGAAGCGAAAAAGGTATTGGGCCAGCAGCAATTCCCGGAGGCCGTTAAAACCGAGTATCCATAAGGCCAGCAATTCTAATTTTGGGTCTCAAGACGTATCGAGTTTGGGATCGAGCTTAGGAGTGGGCTTCGAGTCGAGCCTGGATTCGAGCTGAAGTCCCCTCATCATGAAGTCCATCAAGTGATGCCAGCTTTCAAACACCAGATAACGGGTCAGGGCTCGAATATCCTCAAAAAACGTCTGGCGTCGCGCCAGCACTTGGCGGAGCAGGGCGTATTGCTCATCGCTCCATTCCAGCACCGTATGGAACAGGAAGGCCAACCAATTGAGGCTGAGCATCGTCGCCGAGAGATATGGCTTGCCATGGCCGAAGTTATGCTCGAGATGATAGCCCTTGGTCTTGAGCACGTTGTTGTTTTCGTTTTCAATCTTCCACCATCCACGACCGGCTTGGGCCACCTGTGCCACGTTCTCTGCCCTCAGACGGTGATGGGTGATCAAGGTGTTGTCATAGAGTTGTTCACCCGTTTTGGCGTTGACCATGGTAATCTCAACCCAATTGACCGAGAGCGTTTGCTTGCCGTCTTGCAGCAAAATATCATGGATGAAGCGATAGATCGCCACTTCTGTCACGGCACCCTTCCGGCGACGCTGTTCACATTGAATCATGGCATCCTGGGCCTGCCAAAAGGCCAAGCGTTCATAAAACTTAGTATGAGAGTCAGGCTTACACACCAGGATAAAGTTAAAACCGTGGTGTAGAGCCAATGAACAAAACGGCTCCTTGCTGCAAAGATCATCACCCATCAAGGTCACGTGATGATGGACCAATGTCGTCGCATGTTGAGTCATCCAACGTTTGCCAGCGGCTTGCTCACAGTCCTGTTTATCATGACCATCTTGAGGCATGCTGTATTCGGGTGCTAAGGTGATGACCGGTGAGTGTCCAGGGCATACGATGACAGGGGTAATCGCCGTATGGTAATAAAGGGTTTGACCGTTGGAGAGCTGACGCCTGAGAGAGTTTTGACAATGGAGTGCTTTGGAGGAAAAGGACTGCGTGCCATCAAGTGAGACGAACAGCTGGTGGTCCAGAACGCGCAAGGAGTCCAATAGGCGCTGCGGCTCAAGCGGTTCAAAGACCTCGAAAAAGACGGGGTTGAAATGGCTTGGCGAAACCGGATCGAGGCGCTTTCGGATTTGATGGTCGCCAGGGATGGGCTCGACGCCGAACAGGGCCTGAGCGCTATCGTGTCCCTGACGGTGGTGGAGCTGGCGTTGGTAGGCCAAAAACGACGGCGATGGCGTGAAAAAGATGCCCAAGGCGCCTCAGGCCGCGTTTTGTATGGTGTAACGGGTATTGGGGCTGGGTTTGCGAACGTCGGGTAGGTCAGCGGTGTGCTGACGCAAAATCGCCTGGAGATGATCGAAGCTCAAGGGCTGGGGCATGGCGGCCTCCTGGTGGCTAAAGGGAGTCCCACCTTAAGCGATGTCAGTCTCCATTAGCAACCTCGAAGCCACGACAAAGCCAAAATTAGAATTGCTGCCATAAGGCTCTCACGCTTGTCTTTTCGTAAAGCTCTGTGCGAAAATGCCCCTCTCATCATGCCCATCTATCCATTCCATGCCGGGGGTTGCTATGGGGCTCGTCGTTCCCAAAGCTCGAAAACATCTGTGTGCCGATGCTCTGTTTGACTCGGTTCGGACCACTTTTGCTGACATTGCCGATCATCGTCAAGGCGATCCTGACATTCGGGTCTACGGCATCGAGCGCGTGCCGTGCGATACCTCGATGCGTGAGATACTCGATCCGCTCAAGCCCGAGGTCCTACGAGCCGCGCTCAGACAGATGTTTCGGCACCTCCAACGCGGCAAGGCCCTTGAAGACATAAGGGCTGTTCCCTAATAACATAGCGTGAGGTTCCACAGTCCAGCGCAGACACCGATGACATTGTCTTCAAAGTCCATTTTGTGATTGCGGGGACGCAAATTTTAGTTGGGGGAGGGCTGGCATAGCCGTCGAAATCCAGTGCCCTTTTGGAATCGTTCCTATCAGGTTCCACAAGGCAAGGACGCCGCCATGCTATGCCTTAGCGACAGCATACGTCATGATGATCCAGACGTGCAACCGTCCCTTGCCATCACCTGGCAAGCTCAGACCCTTACGGAGTTGGTCATCGCCGCCTGGACCTTGGTCCGCCTCATCGGTGTTCAGGTCATCGAGTCGGTGCTGGCTGAGCGCGCCCAGCAGCCCACCTGTTGGCCGACTTGCCCTCCGGGTGGCCAGCGGCTTCACACTCAGGGGTTGGTGAAACGGCAGATGACCAGTCTCGTGGGCTGGATTCGGTGGCGTCGCCGTGTCGGGCGTTGTCCGAGCGGTTGTACGATTGGCCAAGTAGCGCCCTTCGACGAGACCCTTGGGTTGAGCCCCCATCAGCGCAGCCGCCAGGAGCGGCACGCCCTGGGCTGTGCCGTCGCCGTGTTGGTGCCCTTTGCCACGGCCGCGCCCTTGCTGAGCTGGTACCGGGCGACGCCGGTAAGCCCGTGGGCCGTGTGGCCGTGGGTGCAAGCGGCCGGTCCCGAGGCGATGAGCCGCCTGGAGGCCGAGTGGAAGAGGCTCGAAAGTGGTGAGGAGCCCGAGGCCGAGCCCATGGCGCCCGAGTTGGCCCATGCCCCCTTGGCCCGAGGTGACGATGGGGTGATGGGGCCATTTCGGCCTCATGGGGGTCGTCCCGAGGGCAAGACCCAGTGGCGCGAAGTCAAAGTGGGGGTGCTCGCCCGCTTGCCGTGGCATTGGACCCGCAACGGCAAACCCGTCATGCGGCTGGCTCCGCGTCGTTTGGTGGCCGTGTTGGGCGACATCGAGGGGTTCAAGCCACGGCTTGGGCTCGAAGTGCTGCGCCCAGGCATGCCATGCGCCGCCAAGGGGGTCTGGCTGAATGATGGGGACCGGGGGTTGTGGCGCCTCTCTGACGATCGCTTCCGCTACCATGGCCAAGGCATCTTGGACTTTTACCATGGGGCGCACAACCTGTGGAACGGGGCAGCGGCGCGGCTCGACGGACGCACGAAGCCAGCTCGCCGCGGGTTGGGCTGGGCGCGGCATCGGTTACGCCATGGCCACCCGGACGACGTGCGGGGTGATGTGGCGGAGGCTTTGGAGATCGAGACCTTGCCCGAGTCGCCCCGCGAGAGGCTAGGCCGAAGTTCCTCCCGTGATTCGGCGACAACTTGTTGAAATAAAAACTCAAAAGCCTGAAACGAATTGACCTTTGTTCCCATGTAAATCGCAAAATTTTCGCTCCTATTCTGCACCATGGGCTTGACATCGTCTGCAAACGTATGACCATAAGCCATGTCGTTTCAGGAGGTTGGATTGTTCCCATGTAAATGGACTTTTGAATTGGGCCAACCTGTTGATCTACTTAACCCTCCGCCTATTCTGCCAGGGGAACTTCGGTTTAGGATCGAGACGTGTTTCTTGCAAAGCGGGCCAAACACCGTGATGTCATCCCGCGTCTCGATCCCCGAAGGCACGATACCAAGCAGATCCTGCGCGGTCGCGCCCTCATAGGCGATACCGAGTGGAGGGGGGGTGGAGCGGCAAGAAGTCCAACGGACTGAATCGCTCCGGTCGCCACCGGGTCGTGAAGATCGTTGCGTTGAAATATCGGTGTGGTGATGTGGTTTCGCTGCACATGCCTATGGTCGTAACAACTGTCCCAGTCGCCGCCGGGCAGCGCCACGCAGGACCGATCGAGATTCGATAGCTTGGTGCCGGAAAAAGCACGGGCGTTGCGAGCGCTCATATCCATCCAGTCCTGATAGCTCGGAAATAGGCCTGTGCCCGTGCCGTTCCAAGGCAGAACGCCGCCGTTAAATAGCGGCGCACCCCCTGCATCAAGGGTCAGGAGCACCGGCAGTGTACTGCCAAGGTTCGTATTGGCGTTTCGCAACTTTTCCGCCAAGCGATCAGCATGTACGCGCGCGCCGTTCGCGCCCGCAGAATCTCCCGACAGCAGCACCAGCTCGGCCTCCTGAAGGAGGGGCATTTGCGTGCGGGGAGTGTTGGGTAGAGTGACCGGAACGGACGAAAGCAGCCGGTCGAGAACCGCATTTGACAATGGCCACGCCCTTGAAGGCGATCTGGTGATCGTGAGCCCCAGAAGCGTCGTCCGGGTGTAAGCTGACCGCCATCCCCATGTCTTGATCGCCCGCCCAACTATCCGAACTGCAATAGTAGAGCAGCACATGATTCCAGTTCTCGAAAGGATTCTGGAGAGGATTGGCCGGATCCCGCGACAGGATACCGCCCCCATTGATCTCAAGATGCGTGCCTGCCGTACTCATCAGCCCCGGATCGTTAAGCTCGGCGGCGGGGTCGTTGCACCAGCGTGCCCGGCAAGAGGCAAAGTTGCGGCATCCATCGCCGCCCTTGAAGTGGATCACCCAGCGGTTGGCCGCGGGGTTCGAAGCGCCGGCCACGGTCGATGGGGCGGGGCGCAAATACATCGCACCCGGCGAGCCATCGTTGCAGATTGTTTCAGGGTCATTCAGTTCCACCTTGACCATAGGTTGGCCGTTCCCATTCCAACTTTGAAGCCGGCCACTGGTCGGTACACCGGCTTTTGGGCCGCGGGTGGAAAAGCCGACACACAATTCTTCGTTGAGCATGGCCTGGGCAAACGCTGTGCCTGAGCCCCGCCGACTATAGTTAGAATCGATGCAAGGAGCAACAATTGATAAACGCGCATAGTTTAATCTCCTATGGGTCAATGGTTAGCGCTATTTCTCAGATAGCGTAGTAGGACATCACGCGAATGCATGATCTTCTGATCACTTCGCGACCTGTCACAGAGCTAGGCGCAAAACGGGTGTGGATCGGCTCACAAAAAATGATCGTTTAGTCATTTTTTTCTTATGAGGTGAGATTGGCGTTGCAGCATAACGCTGCTGGCGGGTTTGCGATGACTGCCTCACCGCTGCTCGCAGGCCGGGGACCTACGATGCACAGGCTTTCCGTAAGCGCTTCAAGTCGTCGCGGTCGCGGAGGCGATCCGTGCCCACGTCTGGCACTTCGTCAAGGATCGGCTGCGCCTGCTGGTAGAAACGGCAGGCCTCCTGACGGTGTTGCGCTTGCGCCACCTCGTCGTTCGCACCGACCGCCATGAGGTCGTATAGGTGGGCAAGATCCAAGTAGGTGCCGGCCAGTTTATGACGGGCTCTGACATCCGCGGGGAACGCCTCCGCGAGGGATTGGCGCATCCTCAACTCGACCTGGGCATACTCTAAAGCTTGCTCCGTCTTGCCAACTGCCGCCAAGCGTTTGGCCAGCCGACTATGGGACCGGGCGCTCCTAAGGCGGCGATGCGAGCTGTGGCGGCGCTTCGAGCTGGTGTCAGAGTACTTGTGAGCCCGTTGCTGCCACACGAGAGCCGCCTCCGGATCGCCCGTTTTGGCCATGAGCTCAGACAGTTCTTCACAAACGCGGTACGTGGTAGAAGACTTTTTCGGTGCTGCATCGACAATCGCTGCGGCCTTGAGCAGATTGACGTGCGCGGCTTCATACTGGCCCAGGATGATGAGCCAGTGACTCTCAGCGGTATAGAACCCCACCAACTCTCCCGAATCGCCAACGCCTTGCGATGGCTCTGCAAGGCTCCCGCCAGGTCCCCAAGATTCTGATAATACGGATTGCCCTGCACGTTTCCCAGGCGCGCGTAACCGTCCGCCATCTCGCGCAGCAACACCGGGTCGTGCGGCGCTTCCTGGGCCAGGCGGTCGAGGTGGCCCAGGGCCTGCTCGATCACCGTCTGGCGCACGCGCGTCGAGCCGGGCAGACCTCTCATGGCATCGTGCAGGTCGAACAACAAGGTGTTGGCGAGCTGACGCACCTCCTGATAGCGCGTCTGGGCCCGGGTGCGTTCGCTCTGGGCCACACGCATCTGCCAGGTGGTGGTGAGCAGCCCCACCAGCAATGCCAGACCCACCAAGCCTGCCGCCAGCACCCCTTTCCAATGACGCCGCAGAAACTTGGCACCGCGGTAGCGCAGCGACGATTCCGTGGCCAGCACGGGCATGCCGGCCAGGTAGCGCTCCAGGTCTTCGGCCAACTGCTGAACCGAGGCGTAGCGCTGCTCTGGGTCTTGGTGCAACGCCCGCAAGGTGATGGCATCCAAGTCGCTCCGCAGCTGGCGGCGCTGCGCCGGGGCCACCGCGCTGGGCGGGCGCACATCGTCCTCACACACCGCCTGCAGCAGGGCGGCAAGCTCGCTGCAATCTGCCATCTGGTGGGGCCGACTGCCGCTGAGCAGCTCATAGAGCACCCCCCCAGACTATAGACATCGCTCGCCGTGGTGATCGACCCCTCGAGAATCTGCTCCGGGCTGGCGTACTCCGGCGTCAGCACCGGCATCCCCATCGTGGTGGGGCTTGTCAGGTCGGTTTGGACCGGGTCCGTTTGGGGCTCGACGTCGAGCAGCTTGGCGATGCCAAAGTCCAGCAGCTTGACGGTGCCAAAGTCCAGCAGCTTGACGGTGCCAAAGTCCAGCAGCTTGACGGTGCCAAAGTCCAGCAGCTTGACGGTGCCCTCCGCCGTGATCAAGATGTTGTCGGGCTTCAAATCGCGGTGCACAATGAAATGCTGATGGGCATATTGCACCGCCTCACAGACCGTGCGAAACAGTGCGGTGCGGTCGGCAATGGACAGATCGTAGTCGCGACAGTGGGTGTCAATGCGGGTGCCGTCGATGTACGCCATCACCAGGTAGGGGCGGCCGTTATCGGTGGTGCCGCTGTCGTGGAGCGTGGCAATATGGGGGTGGTGCAGGCGGGCCAGAATTTGGCGCTCGGCCTGGAAGCGGCGGGCGATGATCTCGGCCCCGGTACCGACGCGGACCACTTTAATGCTACTTGTTGTTCGAACTGTCCATCGGCCCGTTCAGCCAGAAACACCGTGCCCATGCCCCCGTGTCCGAGTTCCTTGAGCACTCGGTAGGGACCGAGGCGCTCAAGCGGCGGCGCCCCCTGCGCCATGGTCTCAACTGGTTGCGGCGCCAGCGCCGGGCTTGACAGAAAGCCCTCGGCCTGCTCGTGGGCCGCCAACAGCGACGCCACCTCACGGTGCAGCTCGGTATCCGTGGCACACACCGCGGCCAAGTACGAGGAGCGCGCCTCGGGGGGCTACGTGAGCACGTCGGCGAAGAGCGTCTCGACGCGGTCTTGAAACGAGAGTTCCATCGTTGATCAGTCCTGTAATTCCCGACACAACCAAGCCCTGGCCACGGTCCATTTGCGCTTCACAGTGGCAGCTGAGATGTCCGGGACACCGGAAATCTCGTCGATCGTCAGACCCGCAAAGTATCGCAGCTCGACCACCCGGACCTGCTGCGTATCGACATCGCCCAGACGTGTCAGGGCGGCATCGAGTTCGACCACATTAACCTCGTCTTGGGTCGCGGGTTGCTCCATATCCGCGAGCGTGATGTGGACGACGTCCCCACCGCGTTTGTGGGCCCGCTGGCTGCGGGCGTGATCGACTCAGACCTGACGCCTGGTGCGGGCCGCAATGGCAATGAAATGGGTCCGGTCGCGCCACTCAATATCGTGTAGTTCGGCGAGCCGTACATAGGCCTCATGGACGAGCGCGGTCGCTTGTAGGGTGTGACCTGGTCGTTCCTGTTGCATCCGGTCGGCGGCCAGCCGGTGCAGATCTCTGTAGAAAATGGGCATCAGACGATCCAGCGCCTCGGCATCACCCTGCCGCCATTGGTGTAACATCGTCGTTACGGTTTCCCCACTTGGGAGCGCCATGGCGTGCTTTCTCCGGCATCTGGGGTTGTGGTAACGTCAGGTTCCTGAGCGTCGCTATTTATCAGCGGTTTTCAAGCGAGTGCAGGTAGTATAGCACAACTTCCGAGCGTTAGTGGTGCTTACACCGCATGTTCACACGCCAGACCGATTGTTCGTTATATTGAATTTGCTTGCCTTTTTGAAAAAATACTGTATATATGTACAGTATTATGAAGCGACTCACTCAACGCCAACAGCAAATCCTCGATCTAATCCGGGCTTATTTGCAAGCGCAAGGGATGCTGCCAACGCGCATGGAGATTGCCCAGATGCTGGGGGTGCGGTCTGCCAACGCGGTTGAAGACCCCCTCAAAGCCTTGGCGCGCAAAGGCTATATCGAGCTGCGCAGCGGTCGGAATCGGAATATCCTTCGGTGAGGCGCGATGGCCTTCGGGCTCTTCTGCTTCCTGCTGGCGTGGCGTTGGCGTGATGGCGGCAGATTAAAAGCAGGCCGGGAACACCGAGTACAAGGATCAACGGCGCAGCACAAAGCGCATCCGTAGCAGCTACAACACGTCCGGACAGAAAGAGGGATTCAAATCGCAATCATCTATGGTCAAAACAAATAGGGGCTTCCAACGTTTGCGGCCGATATCCCATCATGTGCTGCGCCAGAGCTTCTAAAGCGTCCCGAAATTTAGAGTGTACCTTGGCATCAAGCAACAACCACCCGGTGGTACCGCTTCTTGCCGGCGCGCAGAATGAGGCTGCCGTCTTGCAGGTCGGCGCTGCTCACCATGATCTCACTATCACCCAAGCGGGACCCGTTCACACTGGCTCCCCCCTGGCGAATGAGACGGCGAGCCGCGCTTTTTGACGTCGCCAGCCCCGTTTCGACAAGAAGATCGATAGCCAGGATACCGGCCTCCAGCCGATCTGGCGTCAGCACGGTCTCCGGCATGGCCGCCGCATCGCCTTCTCCTCCGAACATCGAGTGGGCCGCCTCCTGGGCTTCGCGGGCCGCTTCAGGGCCATGAGTCAATTTGGTAGTTTCAAACGCCAGCACGTCTTTGGCCCGACGCAAGTCAGCGCCCTCCAGCGCATCCAGGTGCGCCAACTCATCGAGCGGCAACAGCGTGTAGTGGCGTAAAAAGCGCTTGACGTCCCGATCATCCACATTGACCCAGAATTGGTAAAACTCATATGGCGACGTCAAGTCGGCGTCCAACCAGATCGCCCCGGCAGCGGTTTTGCCCATTTTCTGCCCGCCGGCCGTGGCCATCAAGGGGAAGGTCATGGAAAAGGCCTCGCTCTGATCGCTGCGCCGAATGAGATCGACACCCGCCACCATGTTGCCCCACTGATCGTCACCCCCCATTTGCAGGACGCAGTTGTAGCGCTGACGTAGGACCAGAAAGTCGTATGCCTGCAACAATTGGTAGTTGAATTCGAGGAATGACAGGCCGGTTTCCATACGCTGCTTGTAAGCTTCAAACGTCAGCATGCGATTGACGCTGAAATGGCGGCCAATGTCGCGCAGAAAATCGATGTAGCGCAGATCCATGAGCCAATCGGCGTTATTGAGCAACAGCGCGCCATTGTCACCCTCGAACGAGAGATAGCGTTCGAGTTGGGCCCGCAGACCCTGGGCGTTCTGATCAATGGCCTCGCGCGAGAGCATTTGGCGCATTTCCGTTCGGCCACTGGGATCGCCAACCATGGTGGTGCCGCTGCCGAGAATAGCGATCGGCCGGTGGCCGGCGCGCTGCATATGCACCATCGCCATGATCGGGATCAGACTGCCGATATGAAAGCTGCTCGCGGTGGGGTCATATCCGATGTAGAACGTGATCTGCTCGCGTTCAAGACGCTCGCGGAGCGCTTCTGGATGCGTGATCTGTTGCACGAAGCCACGCGCTTGCAGCGTGTCAAATACGTTTTCCATAGGATGCCATTGTTCCTCTGTATGGGGGCGGTGTCGGATAAGAGCCCATGGGCGCATTACCTGAAACTGATCTACAACTGTACTAGACTCTGTGGACCGGCGCAATTGCCGGGCTGCGTGTGCTGCCAGCGGCCATTGTCTGCTCGCATCGCAACCCAATCTCTGTTAATCTACCGGGGGCAGAACACCGTACTCAAACGATACCGTTTACAGGCGGGAGTCCGTCGTCGTGGCGCAGCCTCCGACCCCGTTACCACGTCAGCTCACACCCATGATGCGGCAATATGCCCAGGCCAAGGCCGAGCACCCGGATGCGGTGGTGCTATTTCGCCTGGGGGATTTCTACGAGATGTTTGCCGAGGATGCCGAGACGTGTGCGCGCCTCCTAGAACTCGTGCTGACATCGCGTGAAGCGGGCAAAGGCCAGCGCATTCCCATGTGCGGCGTGCCGGTGCATGCGGTGGAATCGTACATGGCGCGGCTGATCGACGCCGGGCATAAGGTGGCCATCTGCGAGCAGACGGAGGACGCGCGCTTCACCCGCGGTCTGGTGCGGCGTGAAGTCGTCCGGGTCGTCACGCCTGGCACGGTTGTGGAAGAATCCATGCTGGCGGAGGGAGATAACAATTTTTTAGTCGCGCTCTGCGCCTCGGAAGACGCCTACGGTCTGGCCGCGCTCGATGTCTCCACGGGCGAGTTTCTCGCCACCACGCTTGACGGCGCCACGGCCCAGGAAGCACTGCAAGCCGAACTAGCCCGCTTGCGCCCGGCCGAATGCCTCGTGTCACAGGATTGGCAGGAGCATGAGCCCTGGCGTGCCGTCGTGGGTCATCTCCACCTGCATTGCACCGTCTACGATGCGTCGGCATTCGCTTTGGACAACGCGCAGGCCCACCTCAGCCAACAGTTTGGCGCCGAGACCCTGCAACACGAGGCGCACACGCCGCTGGCGCTGCGTGCCGCCGGGGCGATTCTGCAGTACGTCCAGGCCATGCACAAGACGATGCTGCGGCATCTGACCGGCCTGCGCCCGTATCGGTTGTCCCAATACATGATGCTGGATGCCATTACCCGCCGCAATCTCGAACTGATTCGGACCATGCGCCAGGGCGAGCGCCAGGGGAGCCTGCTGAGCGTCCTCGATGAAACCGTGACGTCGATGGGCGCGCGTCTATTGCAACGTTGGATCGAGCAACCGCTGCTGCAACTCGAACCCATCCAGGCCCGACTGGACGCGGTGGCCGAACTCGCCGCCGACACGGATTGCCGGCAGCGGCTGCGCCGCGTCCTGCGCCATATCTACGATATTGAGCGCCTCGTGGGGCGCATGGCCTGCGGCACGGCCAATGCGCGGGCGCTGGTGGCGTTGCGGCAGGCACTAGAGGCCCTGCCCCAGGTGCGCGAGATCCTGGCGCCTTGCCAGGCGCCACGGCTGCAAGCCCTGCGACAAGACGGTAGCGGCGAAGACGCACTCGTTGCGTTGTTGCAGCAGACCATTGTCGATGAGCCGCCAACGACGATTCGCGATGGCGGTCTGATTCGCGCCGGGTACGATGCCGAGCTGGATGGCCTGATGCGTGAGACGGAACGCCACAAGCGCTGGATCGCCCGACTGCAGGCACGTGAACGTCAGCGTACCGGCATCAAATCGCTTAAGGTCGGATTTAATCAGGTCTTCGGATACTATATCGAAGTCAGCAAGCCGAATCTGCGCCTCGTGCCCAATGACTATCAGCGTAAGCAGACACTGAGCAATGGCGAGCGCTTTATCACCGATGGCCTAAAAGAACGCGAAGTCGCCATTTTGCATGCATCTGAGCAACGGGTGGATCTGGAATACACCCTCTTCGTTGACATCCGGCAACGTATTGCCGCCGAGGCCACACGCCTGCAACGCATCGCCGCGGCGGTGGCGCAGTTGGATACGTTGGCCGCCTTGGCCGAAGTCGCCGTGCTCTACGACTATGTGCATCCCACGGTCGACGAAACGTCTCGTATCGTCGTGCAGCAAGGACGGCATCCCGTGGTCGAACGCACACGAGATGGCTTTGTTCCCAATGATCTCACGCTGGACCACGAGGATCAACAGCTCGTGGTGCTCACGGGGCCGAACATGGCCGGCAAATCGACCTATCTGCGGCAACTGGCGCTGGTCGTATTACTGGCGCAGATGGGCAGTTTTGTACCCGCCGAGGCGGCTAGCATCGGGCTGGTAGACCGCATTTTTACCCGGGTCGGCGCGATCGATGACATTGCTGCCGGGCGTAGCACATTTTTGGTCGAAATGGCCGAGACCGCCCACATTTTGCACCATGCAACGCCGCGCAGCCTATTGATTTTGGATGAGATTGGCAAAGGAACCAGCACCTTCGAGGGCCTCAGCATCGCCTGGGCGGTGGCGCTCTACATCGTGCGGCGTTTGCACACACGCGGCCTCTTTGCCACCCATTACCATGAACTGACGGCCCTAGAGTCCCTGTATCCGGGCATTTGCAATTTCCATATGGCCGTGTGCGAGACGCCCGAAGGCATTGTGTTTTTACGCCAGGTGGCGCCTGGCGGGGCGAGTAAGAGTTACGGGTTGCATGTGGCGCGCCTGGCCGGTTTGCCGGCTGAAGTGCTCGATGAGAGCACACGTGTGTTGCACTATTTGGAACAGCAAGGGCGGCAGTCCGCTGCCATCACGCCGATGCCGGTGAATGGGACCGGCCCTGCCTCTGCGGCCCCGGCCGTCTGGACCCAGCAACTGCTGGCGCTGGATCTGTGTCAGGTGACACCGCTGCAAGCCCTGACGCTGTTGCATCAATTGCAACAACAAGCACGTGACACGATCCGTCTCGGAGGGCAGACGCCGTGAGCGCTCAGGTGCAGCGGCTCGATGCCGTCACCGCCAGCCGGATTGCCGCTGGCGAAGTGATCGAACGGCCCGCTTCCGTGGTCAAAGAGCTGTTGGAAAACGCCCTTGATGCGGCGGCTCGCCGTATTGAGATCACGCTGCTCAACGGCGGCCGCCGCCTGATTCAGGTGATTGACAATGGCTGTGGCATGACGGCGGACGAAGCCGTACTGGCATTGCAGCGCTTTACCACCAGCAAAATTCGGCAGCTGGATGACCTGACGCGACTGACCACGCTGGGTTTCCGAGGTGAGGCGTTGCCCAGTATCGCGGCCATGGCTGATGTGGAGATCACGACCCGCCCAGCGGATCAACCGGAAGGTGCACACGTACGGCGTGGCGCCGAAGACGCGCCAAGAGCCCGTCCCATCGGCTGTCCGGTGGGCACGCGCGTCCAGGTCCAGCGTCTCTTTGCCCGTCTACCGGTACGGCTCAACGCCCTCAAATCGATTGCGCGGGAAGTCCAAGTGATCCACGAGTTGGTGGCGCATTACGCCCTGGCCTACCCTCAGGTGACGTTCCAACTGCACCACGACGGCCGCCGCCTGCTTTTTGCCCCGGCCGGCCCGGATGTGACGCAACGCTTGCCAGTATTGTTCGCCCGTGAGCTGGCGGCGCACCTGCTGCCCGTACGCTGGCAGAGCGTCGACCTGATGGTGTACGGCGCCGTGAGTGCCCCGAGTGTCAATCGCGCGACCCGGCAGCGGCAGTATTTCTGGGTCAACGGACGCCCCATTCGTAACGCGTTGATCAGCGCTGCTGTGGGTCGGGCCTATGGCGCCTCCATGCTGCCGGGACGCTATCCGCTCGCCGCCCTTGGGATCACATTGCCCGCTTCGTTCCTGGATGTGAATGTCCATCCGCGCAAACAAGAGGTGTCGTTTCTGCACGAGCGCGCGGTCTTTGCCGCCGTGCAAGAAGCCGTCGAGATGGCCTTACAGCATCTCGCCGCCGACGAACTGCCGTGGGAGGAGACCGTCCAAGCGTGGCCTGCCTGGCCGGCGGCTGCGGCTGGGGTGGCGGAGGGCGGCGCGCCCTATGGCGGCGAGGCCGGCACGACAAGCGCACCATTATGGCGTCCGATGGGACAGGTCGGCAATACGTTCATCGTGGCCGGTGGCAGCGAGGGATTGATCCTGCTTGACCAGCATGCGGCGCATGAAAGCCTCCTTTATGCCCACCTCATGGCTGCAGACGAAGGCGGGCATGAACTCCTCGATCCATTCGTGCTGACCCTCAGCGCCGATCAGCAACATTGGCTCGATCGGATCCAGCCGACGCTCCTCGCCTTGGGTTTCCAGATCGAACCCTTTGGGAAAGAGACGATTCTCATACGCGCTGTCCCCGTCCCTCTAGTTGACCGGGTAGGGCCGAACCATGTTATCGAAGCCCTGCACGAGGCGAGGCAGCGCCTCACGGCCCAGTCAACCCCGGAAGCCGCACGAGAACAACTCGGAGCCGCTTTCGCCTGCCGTACGGCCATCCGCGCGGGAGATGTCCTCCCGGAGGAGCAGGTCACGACCCTGGTCGATGCGGTTGGGCGCCGTCAGGTGCCGTACACATGTCCGCACGGCCGTCCGACGTATGTGACGCTGAGCCTGTCCGATCTCGAACGGCGCTTTCTGCGGCTTTTTCCCCTTGACACGTCCTCGGGAGGTTGTTAAGGTCTTTCCCTAGGGCCTGTAGCTCAGTCCGGTCAGAGCGCACGCCTGATAAGCGTGAGGTCGGTAGTTCGATTCTACCCAGGCCCATTCAGGTCCTTCCCTTTCTCACACCTGTCGCCCCTGTCAGCTCTGATGCATGCTGCTCAGAGCAAGCTTCAGGGGGGTATTCAGAGAGTCTTCCGTAGCTTGACACTTCCTGGGAAACTGGCTACGCTTCCACCAATCCAGTCTGTTTGTGCAATGGGGAATTAGCTCAGTTGGGAGAGCGCCGCCTTTGCACGGCGGAGGTCAGGGGTTCGAATCCCCTATTCTCCAGTCGAGAAATCAATGAGTTAGAGGATTTTTTGTTACTCGAATTGGAGTGTGAAATTCTCGTCATGTCACCGTTGTTGCGCGGCGGTGCAGAGCTGCGCATAGATCGTGGCCGCTTCGACTTGAGACAGCGTCGGCGGCTCACCGAGCGCGAAGCGCACACGGCGTTCATAGACCCGGCGGATGACGCCTTTGTCGCATAAGACGCTAGGGGGCAGGGAACTCAAGTTTGTTATCCTCAGCGTCGGCGTCCAGGATGTCCGCCCCCTCGTTCCAGAGCGCCTCTCGTTCCGTGTCGCTCAACTGTTCATAGGCGCACGCTTCTGCTTCGGCCTGCTGCTTCTCTTCGGCGCTGAGGGTTTGCCACCAGGCACAGGTGGTCGGATCGACGCCGCCTTGGTAGACGACAGTCCCTCAGCGGACTCGATGAGGACGACAGTATCACCCGGCTGGACGCCCCGCTTTTGCAACACTTCCGGCGGAATGGAGACCTTACCGTCGGCGTCAACAATCAGTTTTTCCATCTTCCCCCCTTTCCATTACGGCTACGGAAGCCCTCAAGCCCGATAAATTGAGCGAACAACTTTGGCGCAAAGGATATTGGTCCAAATCAAGGATTTTCTGGACTGGATTATACGTGGACATAGCGCCCTTCGGGCGGGCTTTTCAATACCAGGCCCGTTATCAAGGTCCGGCTCGTTGTGCGGTTGACTC
>CBCXVS010000190.1:0-15510 GCA_965178525.1 uncultured bacterium
TTTTGCGATTTACATGGGACCAAAGGTCAATTCGTTTCAGGCTTTTGAGTTTTTATTTCAACAAGTTGTCGCCGAATTACGGGAGGAACTTCGGTATAATGATTTTGATAAACATGAAGGGTGATCATACAACGAAAAGATTTCTGTTGCAATACACAAAATACATCATGGATGTTTATGAAATAGGTCATGTACGACAAAGCTGGGTCAGCGTTGATCCAATTGTGAGGGGCCATCGTAAGTGGGTAGGCGTGTGCGGTCTTTGGCCGCTGCAGAAGTGGCGGCCGGGGCTATCCACGTGTCCAGCGAATGAGCTGCTGGCCTATGCCGGGAAACAGCCGCAAGAGGGTGATCGCAGCCGTACCCCAAGACGGTGTGAGCAAGACGTGTTGTAAACCGCGCCCGACACGAAGCCGGCGTGTAAATTCCTGGCGCCAACGCCGGTCGTAGGCGCACAGCATGGCGGCATCCGTCAGTTGGCCGGCCAAAAAACGATTTGCTAAGGGCGCGAGTATTTCTCCTGTCTGCAAGGCCATCGCCATGCCATCGCCACATAGCGGGCTGATGGAGGCGGCCGCATCGCCCACCATCATAATGGCCTTGGCTGTCCGTGCGCGTGAGCCAAAGACGAGATTGGCGATCGCAAAGGCCGAGCGCCAATTCGGACGCAGAGCCGCGAGGCGTTGTTGCAACAGCGGGTTGTGGGCCAGCACCTCCGCGCCAAAGCGTTCGTAGTCGCCACCTACACGACGGAAGGCGCGCGCCTCGGTGAGGAGGGAAAGGTTGGTTTTGCCGCCTTCCACCTCGCACAGCCCGGCATAGCCACCCGGAAAGGCATGCAATTCCACCCGCCCCGGCACGCGATCACCTGTGGCATAGAGTTTGAGCGCCATGAGAGGGTGGGAGGGATGCTGCACCACGTCCCGGTGCAGTTTGCGGTGCAAGACCGACTGTTTGCCAAAGGCGCCGACAACGAGCCGGGTTTTCAGTTCCTGGCCGCCATCCGGGCCATGGCCTCGGAGGTGAAAGCCGTGCTCAAAATTCCCGGCGACCTCCCGAATGTGTAGCCCGAGTCTGACATCCACACCGACTTCATGGCAACGCTCGACCAAAAGGTGATCCATACGGCGGCGACTCAACCCTCGCCCGCGAGCCGGAAGCGATGCGTGCCAGGTGCGACCGCTGACGCTGCTGACTAAGACGGCGCCAATGTGCGGGGCGGCGTCTTGCTGCAGGGCGTCTCCCAAGCCGAGGTGCTGCAGGCTCTCAACGCCCTCGGGGGAGAGAAATTCGCCGCACAGCTTGTCTACGGGATACGTCCGGCGTTCGGCCAGCGTCACCTGCCACCCCGCCTGTTGCAGGTGGTACGCGGTGGCGCATCCGCCCGGTCCGGCCCCGATGACAACGACATCGCAGTCCACGCCGTCCTCCTCTATTTCCGGGCGATGACCATGAACCGGAAGGGCCAGAGGCGCTTGATGGTCAGGTTGTCAATATCACTCCAGCGTGCCAACTCTGCAAAATCTTGCCGCCGGAAACCTCGGAGCACACTGACCGGGGCATCGTGCTGGAACATCGGACTCCGCGACAAGAGGCGAGCGAGGCAGGTGATGGCATAAAACGCCATGCGATGGCGATGCAGGTCATTGACAATGAATCCCTTGCGGCAGAACCGATACATGATCCGAAAGATATGCGCCGCCTCGGCTTGGGGAAAATGGTGCAGAAACATGGCGCAATGTGCGTAGTCAAACGACTCCGGGGCAAAGGGGAGGGCCAACACATCCGCTTCGTGTATGGTGATTTCCGGATAGGCGGCGACGTTGTCCCGTGCCAGGGCGCAAATCGCCGGGTTGAAATCCACGGCGTCGATGCGAACGTCGAGTGCCCGTGCGCGCGCCCACCGCACGATGGCGATCGGAATATCTGCTGCCCCGGTGCCGAGATCGAGGAGGCTCAGGGATTGACCGGGCTGAGGGCCAACACAACGGCGTAAGGCGTGCCGTGTGGTCCGGGCGCCGCCGAGGAATCGATTCACATAGGCGATTTCAGTCAGTGCGGCCAGGACATCGTCGCCAACAGCCGAGGCATCGTCCATGTATTCGGGCGCAGTACTGCGCTGGCGCCAATCAATCATGGCCATTCCGCCGGCACCACAGCATGCCTTCCAGGGCAATCCCCGGACCAAAGGCGAGGGTCATTCCGCGCGCCGGCAGGGCTGTGTGGGTGGTCAAGAGGTGGTCCATGACGAAGAGCACGGTGGGCGACGACATATTGCCGTAAGCCCGCATGATGGCGCGCGAGCCGGCGAGGGCCTCAGGCGGCAATGCCAAAGCGCGTTGGCAGGCATCGAGGATGGCGCGCCCACCCGGATGCACGGCCCACAGGTCCACTTCGTCTTGGCGCCATCCGTACTGCATGAGACTCGATCCTACGAAATCCGGGATGAGACGCTGCAAGTCCTTCGCATTGGAGAGCGCCAGACCCATCTGGAAGCCGTGATCCCCAATATGCCAGGAGATGGAATCTCGGGCTTCCCGACACACATGGGAGGCGAAGTGATCGAGTTGACAGAGGGATTGTCCGTTCGCATATCCGGTGCTGCTGAGCACGGCTGCGGCCGCGCCATCACCGAACAGGCTGTTGATGATCAGATTTTCTTCTGTCGGCGTGCGTTTCAGGTGTAACGTACAGAGTTCGACACAGACGAGCAAGACCACTGCCTGCGGATCACTGCGGCAGATCGCATCCGCGGTTTGCAGCCCTTGCAGTGCCGCATGGCAGCCCATAAAACCGATCTGCAAACGGCGAATATCGGGCCGCAACCCTAAGCGGTCGATCAACAAGAGATCGGGACCGGGCGAGAAAAAGCCAGTGCAGGTGACGACCACGAGGTGGGTGATATCTGCCGCGGTGACGTGCGTTTGCCGTCCCAAGGCGTGTTGGGCTGCGGTCTCGGCGAGTTCGACGGCCTCGGCTTCATACACTTGCATACGCTGCCGCGTGCTCGGCTCATAGCACGGGAAGCGATCGTCCGCGTCATGTCTCGCCGTTGGGTGGAATAGCTCTGTGCCGCCGTAGTAGCGGAAATCAATTTGCGACCGGCGATAGATAAACTGCAGACGGCGTCCGAGGGCGGCGTCCGAGCGGTGGTACGCCTGCATAAAGCGGCAGACATCCTCCTGGCTGACGCGATGTGTGGGCACCGCTGTACCTATGGACCATAGGGCGGTGGCCGATCCTTCATGACTCACAATGTCCTCCTTGGGAGCCAGCACCATGATGCATCGGACTCAGGACCGATATGGCGTCTGCTGTAGTATATATTCAACACAAAGAAAGCACCAAAATATTCCGGACATACCCAGGCTAATGCCAAAGGACCAGTCATGGTTCTGATACACGTTTTGGTGGGGAAAGCGCCGGGCCCAGACGTGGAGCACACCCAGAAAGACGACACAACCCACGGGCAGGAGCCACATCCAAAAACGATGGAAAATCGCGCGGGTGAAGAACAGCCATGCCATGAGTCCCATGCCGGCACCGACGACCATACGGCTGAACCGAAACACCCCCTGAGGACCGTAGTATACGGCAAAAGAACGGTCTCCGCGTTGTCGGTCTTCATCGACCTGATAGACCTGGGTGAGGGGATAGAGACCGGTAATGATGAGCGCCGCGGCACCGGCCGTGAGCCCGGCCGTTACGTGGCCCGCCTTGCCGATGCCTGCCTGGGCAGCTCCAAGGCCCATGAAGAACGGCAGCAGGCCCTGACCGCAGGTCACCATCACAAGACTGAGCACGGGCCGGGCTTTCAAGCGCCAGCGCGGGTGAGAATAAGCGATGCCCAGCAGGAACATCACGAGCCCCGCTAGAAACATCGGCATACCCCACAATGTCAAGCCGATGAGGGCGAGGATTTGCAGTCCCAACCCGCCGTAAAGTTCCAGGGCGCCAACGGTGGGTGGATGTTTCATACCACTTATTGGCCCCGTGTCGCGATCGTAGTAGCTGTTGTAGGCCGTGGCCCCGCCATACAGACCGATATGTACGATGAGAAAAAGCGCCAGAAAGGACAGATTGGGCGAGGCACCGGTGACGCCATATCCCAACAGGAAAACTGGGGCTAAGATGAATTGGAACTGTAAGCGCAAATTGCGTAAGAAATATACCATGCGTGACCCTGGCTCAAATGCCGATCTTTTAGCCTCTTCGGAAATAGAGTAAAACGAATAAAATTAACGCCATTATCATGACCAGGGGACGCTTATCTACGTTCTCGAAAAAGTCGAGAACATCCTGGAAGCTTTTACCACGCCCTATGTGGAAGAGCCCAAAGACAATCGCTGCCATGATCATAGCAGATGGGAGCTTTCTCAACAGACGTTGCAGCTCTCTCATTATCATTTGTAGCTGTGGTAGGGTAATTTGTATCTCCAGTTTCCCATCTTTAAGCTGCCCGATGAGATTGCGATAATCGTCAGGAAAGTTGACGATCAGACGATCGTAATCCTTCACCGTCTTCCAATATTGCTTTATAATCGTCTTCGGGTAGTAGCGGGCATAAATCAGCTCGCTGATTCTCGGCCCCCACACGTCCCGCCAATCAAATGCCGGATCAAGGCGGCGCGCCACGCCTTCGAGCGTACTGATGGCCTTGAAAAAGAACAGAAAGGTGGACGGCGTCGAGATATTATGGCGGTACATGATGCGATTCATCACTTCAAACAGTCTGGCAAAGGAGATCCGATTCGCCGGCTGAAAGTGTATTTCATCCATATATTCCATCAGGTCGTTACGAAACTGTATTCTATCCAATGCTTTCACGGGCTTTCCGACCGTTAAAAACGTTTCTTCAAACAGATCGAGATCCTGGTAAATGACCGCGTAGAACCATTGCAGGAACAGCTCCAAAAGCGTATCGCTAAACCGCAGCATAATCCCAAAATCGACATACCCGACCACATTGTCCGCCATAAATAGGATATTGCCGGGGTGCGGGTCGGCATGAAAAAACGCCTCCTCGAAAATCTGGCGGAACATGGAATCGCTGAGACGCTGGGCGACGATCTTCGGATCGACGTGCAGGTCTTGGAAAGCCTGGGGCTCGTTCAGTTTCGCACCGCGTAAGAATTCCATCACCAGCAGCCGTTCGGTGGTCAATGCCATATGGACTTGGGGGATTTTCACCCAAGGCGTGTCTGCAAACATCGCTGCCAACCGCTCTTGATTTTTCGCTTCTGAGAGAAAATTGATCTCATCCATCAAGGTGTCCCGAAACGCATTGATGGCCTCATCGGGACGATGCAAGGCGAGATCCGGCTAGGTGTTGACGGCCCGTGTGGCCATGGCGCGCAGAATACGGATATCGGTCGTGATCAAGCGTTTGAGATTGGGATGCTGCACCTTGACGGCGACCTCTTCCCCGGTGTGGAGCACGGCCCGGTGCACCTGGGCAATCGAAGCAGTGGACAGCGGCATCGGATCAAATTCGGCGAAAACCTCTTCAAGCGGTTTGCCGAGTTCCTGGCGGATGGTGCGTCTCACCGTCCTGAAAGGCACCGGGGCCAGGCGGTCTTGCAAGTGTTCAAACTCTCGGAGGATTTCAGGGGGGACAAAATCCGGCCTGACGCTGAGCCACTGGCCGAATTTGATGTACGTCGTGCCTAAATCTTCCACAATGTCTCGGATGAGGCGGGCGCGGGTGTCTTCTGTCGGTAGGTCCTCGGTCTGGCCGAGCAATCTGGAGACCCATACCACCGGATTGATCCCCCCCAGCCTTTCGGCCGTCGAGATGAGCCCGTACTTTGCCATCACCAAGCTGATCGATCGCAGCCGGTTGGCCATGCGAAACTGTCCTGGCAATTCAATGATATTCATCCGATGGGTGTACTCCATGGTTGTCACAACGAGGTGCGGTACAACCTAGTAAAGTCCTTTGCGTTTCATCTTTTGGTAAAAATGTCTGCCATGCCAGTTGAACAGATGCCAGGAAAGACGCAGTGACCAGGGAAGTTTGGGTATCCAAAACCCTTCGCCAAGGGGGCTGGTGGCGCCATCGCCCCAAGCTCAATCTCCGCAGTGATGATGCCGGCGCCTTCCGGGCCGCTACGGCGGGCGAGCACCCGCCCGGTTGCATCGACAATTTGGGTTCCCCCCAAGTACGCGGAACGATACGGGAGATGGAATATTGGCGTTTGCCCAATCAACGATCCTGCCTGCGCCGCATGCACGACAGGTATGCCAAGGATACGGGCCATATGACTGAGACTGTCTCGCATGATGTTGACCGCTGCTTTCTCGTGTCGGGCCCAAAGGCGGCGGAGGATGGGTAATTGGGGGTAGCCCCACCAACTGGAGCCCCCAATCAGTACGTCAATGTGTCCCCGCAGGCGCCGTGCGGTTTGCCAGCGCAGGAATTCCCAGCAGAGCGCCACACCAACCGTCGCGGCATCCGTATGGATGATGCCGTCATCATGGCCGCCGCAATAGTAACAATTCTCCCATAATGTGGGAATATCCTTATCATGCATACCATACGTACCGTCGGGTCCAGCCAAAACATACGTATTGTAGCGATCCGCACCTTTAATGGAAATAAAACCGCCGCCAATATATCTCTGGTGGCGCTGTGCGGCATCACGCAGGAGTTGTAGCGCCGGCCCTTCGAGCGGTAGGGCCGTATGGATCATTGACGGCATATAGACCATGCCTGTGGTCATAAATTCCGGCAACACAACCCAGGTCGCACCCTAAGCGAAAGCCGCCTCCATGAGCTCGGCCGCTTGGCGTAAGTTCTCCGCAATATGGCCTGCTTGTGGCTGCATTTGGCAGGCGGCCACCTTGATTGTGTTTTCCATTTCGTCACCTTGCCCGGCTGAACGCACTGGACGCTATGCCGCCTCGCTTCTATAGCGCAGCCAGCCGCCAATCACGCTGATCAAAAAAATAGCTGCTAAGATGAAGAAGAAGAGCGAAAATTCGATGATCCCCATACCCAGGAAGACCAGGGCTGCCCAGATCCGCATGACGATGCTCATGCGTAGCACCCAGGCCGGTTCCTTGTACCAGTAGATGGTGTAATTCATGTAGGAGAGGCCCAGAAAGAGCATACCGGTGACCCGCACCCAAGGTGCTTTTGTCGGTTCGAAGCCGAAGGGCGGAATGAACCAATTGGGGAGAAGCAGCAGGAGATAGCCCAGCATCAGGGTCACAACCGCTATGGCAAGATTCCACAGGCTGGTCTTGACCAGTTTCCCTTCCTGACTCTGGTCAGGAGGGCTCACCGGCGGTGCGGGCAGCGGTGTTGACGGCGGTTGCGGACGCGGGTAGGACGGAGTGCGAGGTGACGAGAAACAGGAGCTGACAAGGGTGAAAATGAAGGTTGTGAGTTGCTGCGCCACGTTGTGATACCAATCGCAGCAGATTTTAACACAGCTTTTCATGATTGTGCCTCCACATGTAAGTTATGTCTGCTGATAACTTAAGGGCACAAAGCGACTGCGTCCTAACCGCGTCTACAAGGCGCTCTTGTCTGCCCCGTGCAGGCGTGTTGTAAGACCCTAGAACGTATCGTCCAATTAAGGGTGCAGTGTTGCTTCAATCTTCTTTTCAATTTCCCCTCTATTTTCTTCATTGATGGTCCCTCCCGACCGTTGATTCCACATGATCACGCCCTGTTGATTTAATACCAAGGACTTCGGTATCCCAAGCAATCCATAGCGCTTTGCCACCTTGCCTTTCGGATCCAACAGCACGGGGTAGTCAACGTTGTATTTCTTACAGAAAGCCGCCACCATATCTTGCCGCTCTTCAACCGAGATGCCGACCACGTGGAATCCCTGGCGCCGGTATTTGTGATAGAGCTGATTCATCATGGGCACTTCTTCTTTACAGGGCGCACACTAGGTCGCCCAAAAGTTTAGCAGTACGGCGCCTTTTTGTGTAAAATCCGACAACTGCATCTTGTCTCCGGTCAGGTTGACGAGAGCAAAGCCGGGGGCTTGGTCCCCGACGGCCGGCGGTTGGGCGGGTTCCTGCGCGCACTGGCTTAACAGTAGACTGAGCAGAAAGATTAACCTGAAGTTCTGCATAGAGGTCGTCCCTTGTGCTGTCACCTTTTGCTCACCGCCTCATGCGTCTCCACGACCCGCAAGACTTGATTGGCCTGCACCTCTCGGAACGTTTGCACGATCCCGCTTGGCCAGCGCACGGTCACTTCCTCAGCCTGGGTGGCCGGCCCTAGGCCGAAGGCCTGCGGCACGCTATGCGATTGCAGATAACCGCCGCCCGCCCGCACGTCCCGAATTTGTTTCTCCGCACCCTGGCGGACCGTGACCCGCGCACCAATGCCTTGGCGATTGCTGCGGGTGCCGACCAAATCGATGTGCAACCAGTTGTTCTTCTGGCCGTAGTCGTTGCGGAGAAACACGGCCTGCTGGCGATGCCCGACCACCACGACGTCCAAATCGCCATCGCCATCGTAGTCTAGGTAGGTCATGCCCCGGCCATCGGTCTGCAGGTCAATGCCAGAGATATGGGCAATATCGAAGAAGCGTTCGCCGCGGTTGTCATTGCGCATCAGAATATCATGTTCCCACCCATTCCAGGAATTGTTGCCAATAAATTCGTCGGTGAAGAACACGCCCTGTTCCCAAGTTTTCATGGACACAACTGCGCCCCGGAAGATCGCGGGTCACAAATCGGTATATTTTTTCCCGGTAATCCACCCATTGACGCTGTGAATGTTGAGATCACCATCGTTATCAAAATCGAAGAAGTTGGAGCCCCCGGCCCAGCCGGCCATGTTCACCCCTTTCGCCACCCCGATCGATTTGAACGTGCCATCGCCTCGGTTCTCCAAGAGGGAATTGCCCTCCCCAAATTTCTTGCCGATGGTACGGATGCCGCCCAAGCCCCCCATCTTGTCATAGGTTTGGGCGGCTACGCCCAACGACCGCCAGGTGCGGGAGGGATCCACAAAACGCACCCAAAGAAATTGCATGATGGTATGCTGGATATACCACGTGGTGCCGGAATAGATATTGCTCACATACAGATCCATGTCGCCATCGTTATCAAAATCGCCGGGCGACGCGCTCATCCCGAAGCCGTAATCCAACGCCCCCGCTTCTTTGGCGACTTCGTCAAAACGCCCGCTGCCGTCATTGCGGAAGAGCGTATTGTAGCCAAAATCATTGGCCACGTAGAGATCCTGATCGCCGTCGTTGTCATAGTCCCAGAAGGTCATGCCCAGGGTCCAGCCCGTATCATCCACTCCAGCTGCCGCACTAATATCCGTGAAGGTGCCGTCGCCGTTGTTGCGATAGAGACGATTGGGCAAACCATAGCGGTCGTGAAAGGGGGGGTCGGGAGAATGTTGCCTGGCCGGGCCGTAGACGCCCACATATAAATCCGCATCGCCATCGTTGTCAATATCGGCGAATCCGGCCGTGGTGCTGTAGCTGTTAAAGGCTAGGCCCGCTGCCTCGGTGACATCGCTGAAGGTGCCGTCGCCGTTGTTTTTCAGCAAGCGATTGCTCAACCGGGAGCGCCATCTCGCCACCAAGTCGTCCACCAGTGCGGGCAAGGCTTCAGGCGATTGTTGCAGCAAACTGGCCAGCGCTTCCTGGGGCTGTTCAAAGAGATGCGCCAGGCGTTGAGCGTTGTCCGGGGAGGCGTGGAAAAATGCCAATAAGGCCTCTGCCGACTCGAGCGGCCAATCTTGCAGAAAAAACGCCCGGGTGACCCGTGGCGTCTTGATGATGAAGAGATCCAAATGGCCGTCATTATTGTAATCGGCAAACAGGCAGCCCTGAGCGTATCTGAGTTTTTCCTGATCCGAGGGGGCAAAGGCGGCGGCGGCAACATTTTCAAAGGCGCCTTGCCCCGTATTGCGGAACAATTTGCTCCCTTGGAAACCGCACAGAAACAGGTCGGGATCGCCATCTCCGTCATAATCGCCGGACGTCGCCCCTCCCGCCGCCCGGTCGACAATGGCAAAGTTATGGTGTAGGTGCTCAAAAATCTCACTGGCACCGGTATTAAAATCGATCCCCACGGCTTCGGTGACATCCACAAAATAGCGCGAATCGACCCCGGTGACGCGCCAACCGTTGACCAGTTCTTGCCGCACAATCTGCCACTGGCCATCTCGGCGTACCAGATCGATGTTGAAGTGTCCCCGGTCTTCGGTCGGATGCCCTTGCGAATCCTTGGCATAGACTTGAAAGCGCAGATAGACGTGGGCCGTGTTGTCGCTGTACTCGTTTAAAAACACCATCTTAAACTTGGTCTGTGTCGCCTCATGCAACTGCTGCCGGTAGGCGAGTAACTCGGCGAGCATCTGCTCCCGATCCCGCCTGACGCCGGCCGGAGCCGTCCACTCTTCCACGAGGATGCCGCCTTCTTCGGAGAGTTGGCGCCGGGTCTCAAAGCCGAAGCCCTGGCCGCTGAATTCGGCGGCGTAGTAGGTGGCGAGCACCTGCGGGTCCCCGTCACGGAAATCGTGCGTAAAGTCATCAAAGCGAGCGCGAATACCGCTTCCTATTTCCCACAGGATCGCTTCATGGTATCGATACCAAGCGTCGGTGATCCACACGGCGCTCGCGAGAAGGACCAGAAGACTCAAAGGAATCCAGACGATTTTGCGTCGCAGGAGCCGCAAACGTTCTCGTCTGAGCGGTGGCTTCCTCTTCACACGGGTACCTAACATCATAAAACCCTCCGGGTAAGAAATGATGGAAACGACAACCGTGGAGCCGACGCCGGTAGCAGAACGCCTCGCACACGCCGGCGGAAGTCCGTCGGCGCTTTGAGCGCCGCCAGGACAACCCATACAGCGAACTCAACCGACGAACCCTTTGCGGTACGCCGTACTAGATATAGAGTCCGCCATCTACCGCAAACACCTGCCCGGTGATGTAGGAAGCCTCGTCCGAAAGGAGAAAGCGTACCATTTGCGCCACCTCCTCCGGTTGTCCGAAGCGCTGCAGCGGGATGGTGGAAAGCATATGGGTCCTGAGACGCTCAGGCATGGCGGCCACCATATCCGTGTCGATAAAGCCTGGGGCCACCGCGTTCACCGTCACCCCGGTCTTGGCCACCTCTTTGGCCAAGGCTTTGGAAAAGCCAATGATGCCAGCTTTTGAGGCCGAGTAATTGGTCTGCCCGGGAAGCCCGGTTTGGCCGCTCACCGAGGTAATATTCGCAATTCGTCCGCTCTTGCGCTTCATAAATTCATAGACCGCTGCGCGTGAGAAATTGATGGTGCCGTACAGGTTGGTCTCGATGACCGCTTGCCAATCGGCTTCCTGCATGGTCACGAACGCCATGTCGCGCGTGATGCCGGCATTGTTGATCAGCATGTCGACCTGCCCGAAGTGCGCTTTCACACGCGCGAAGACGGCTTTGGCATCCTCAAAATTACTGACATCATGGCAGAAGGCCAGAGCTGCGCCGCCTTGTTCTTGTATGTCTCTCTCCAGGTGGTCAGCCGCTTGTTGCTGGCTCCGGTAGGTAAAGGCCACCTTGGCGCCGTGCGCAATTAACTCTAAAACGATGGCTCGTCCAATCCCCCGAGTCCCACCCGTCACAATGGCAACTTTATCTGCAAATGACATGTTCGGCACCTTTGCGTAGACAAAGGAGCAAGGGCTTGGCCAAGACGCCACGCCTCCACTCCGTCTTTGCCCTCAACATGTGTGTCAGATTGATCGTCTCAACCCGTTCTCGTCCGCACGTCCCAACACGACACTGATCGCGGCCCCGAAACGGTCGAGCGAATTCACCAGCGCATAGCGCACATCTCTGTGATACCCGGTTTCGGTGACGCATTCTAGGCCACACGCTGGATCCGGATCTTGCAAGTTAATCGTGGGGGGAATAATGCCTCGCTGTATGGCCAGCATGGCTGCCACACACTGCATGGGGCCGGAAGCCCCGAAGGATTCCCCCATCATCGACTTGACGGCGGTGATGGCCAAATCTGACAGTCGCTGCCCGAAAACCTGTGCGATGGCGCGTGCTTCGATGAGGTCTAGGACTTTCCCGGAATGTGCGGAGGCGGTAAGACAGTCAATGTCCGCCGGTGTGAGCCCCGCGCTTTGCAAGGCGCTCGTCATGGCTGCTGCAAGGGCATCGACGCGTGTGCTGAGCCTGCCATGGGCCGGGGCAAACGAGCTGCCATATCCCAAAATCTCCGCCACCGCTTTGCCGCCGCGTTGCGCTAATGCCTGTTGGGATTCCAGCACCAGCATGACGCAACCCTCCCCCAGAATATAGCCGTTGCGCTGGCGCGAAAACGGGGCGCTGACCGCCTCACCGGCCAGACCGGCCAATTCCTGCAAGCGATGCGCGCTATGGTAGGCCAAAAAGCTCAACTCGTCCACGCCACCACACAGCAGCATCGCCTCGGGGCGGCGTTGCAGGGTCAGCACGGCATAGCGCATGGCATCCAATCCGGAAGTGATGCCCGAGGAAACGGTGACATTGACCATGCGCATGCGATAGCGAATGGGAATTTGGTAACTGGGAGAGTTGATCGGTACATTGGGAAATTTGCCCGGGCTCACCCACGCAGGGCCTTCCAGAACGCGCTCGCCGTTGAATTCCCGTTGACTGGTCAGGTTCCCGAACGCGGTGCCCAGGACGAGCCCGCGCTTGCCATCATCGCTTGCCTCGAGATCCAAGCCGCCATCTTCTAAGGCCATTTTGGCGGCGCCAATGACAAAGCGGGCGGAGCGATCGAGGGAGCGCAGTCCCTTCCTGCCTAACAGGGCCGCCGCATCAAAATCCACCACCGGGGCGGCCAAACGGCAGCCCGACGGCGGGGCCTCAAACAGCTCGACATCCCGCACGCCATTCTGACCGGCAGCCAGCGCATCCCAGACCTCTTCTCGCCCGATGCCAAGGGGCGACATCATGCCCATTCCCGAAACATAAATGCGATGTCTCACATTGTCGATCCTTGTGCACAGAAACCGTCCGCTTATGCTGGCTGGCGATGGCGCCCGCTCCTTCCCAGAATCAGCGAGGCGTTATTGCCCCCAAAGGCAAAGGAGTTGTTCATGATCACTTCGACCCGCTGCCAACGGGCCTGCTGCGGCACATAATCCAGATCACATGGCGCGTCGGCATCGCGGTAGTTGATGGTGGGAGGGAGAAAGTGATGTTCCAAAGCCAGACAGCAGGCCACCGTTTCAATCGCGCTGGAAGCGCCTAGCGTATGGCCAATCATGGACTTGATGGAACTCACCGGAATCTGGTACGCTTCGTCGCCAAATACCATTTTGATGGCCTCGGTTTCCGCCGCATCATTGAGTTCGGTGCCGGTGCCGTGCGCGTTAATATAATCGATGGCGCGACATGAGGGGGGCAGCCCGGCATCGTCCAGCGCCCGCCGCATCACGTCCGCCATGCCTTGCGGGTCCGGCGCAGTCAGGTGAAAGGCGTCGCATCCCAGGCCGCTTCCCAAGATCGCCGCGTAGGTGTGGGCGCCGCGCCGTTCGGCCTGGCGTTGTGCTTCGAGGACCACCACGCCTGCCCCCTCACTGACCATCATGCCTTTGCGCTTGCGGTCAAAGGGTTGGCACTGCTCCGGGGCAACCGCATGCAGGCTGCTGAACCCGGTCAAGGCCACCTTCGACAAGGCCTCGGCGCCGCCGGCAATGATGATGTCCGCTTCCCCTTGCAAAATCATCTCCCGGCCATAATCGATGGCGAAGTTGCCGGAAGAACAGGCATTGGTCAACATGAGCACCGGTCCGCGCAAGCCGAAGTACTCCGCCATGGTGGCGGCCACGATGTTACTGGAGAAGGCCGCATAGAGCGACGCCGGAAAGGCTGGCGCTTGCCCGAGCTGCCAGGCCGCATCCGCCTCCTCGATGCAGAGCGCTTCTCCCGAGGTGGTGCCCAGAATGATGCCCGTGCGCTCCGGGACAAAGGTCCCGGGACGGAGCGCCGCATCCGCCAAGGCCTCGCGCACGGCCGTCAGGGCCAAGTGTTGAGGTCCGGCCCAGATGCGGCAGCCGGTCACGGTCGCCGCCGATGAGCGGCAAGTCATTGACCTCGCCGCCACGATGCGCCCGGTAGGCACGGGTATCAAAGGAGCGAATGTCATCGATCCCCGATCTCCCATGCCGCAGCGCTTGTAGGAAGTGTTCACGCCCAACGCCATTGGGCGCCGCCACCCCCAGCCCGGTAATGACAATGTCTTGGTGCATCACATGAATTCCCGCCAGTTATCCCTGTGCCGTCTGCGCCGCTAACCGGGATTGCACGGTTCGAGCCACCAAGAATCCACAGGCGACCACGGAGATCACGCCCGGTCCCGTGTCGGCCCAGTGGCTGCAAAGCAAGAGATTCGGAATCGGGGTTTTGACCGGCAGACGATTGACCCAGAATTGTTCGGGAGCGGTCTCCCAGCCGTACATGGCGCCGTAGGAATTCCTGGAGTAGCGATAAATCGTGTGCTGCGTCGCCGCCTCCTGCACGACAATCCGCTTCGAGATGCCGGGGATGATCCGCTCCAGGCGTGCCAAGGTCTCGTTGACCGAGCGCCGCTTGTAGTCGAGCCACCGTTCGGCGCCGTGCCACCGCTCACCCTCGACGGGCGGCTTATGATACAGCGATGTCGCGGTCAGGATGTGGTGCCCGGGCGGACATAGAGAGCGGTCTGCGAGCGTGGGGATGGCGATGTAGAGCGGGATATTGTCGGGATCGTTCATGCGGTAGGAATCCCAATGCCATCCCCGCTTGCCGCGCAACAGATCATCGCCGCATTCCAGCCCGAGATACAGGATGAAACAGGAGTTGCTCTCGCGTCCGCTTTTGAGCCGCTGCACATAGGTCTCGTCGATATGCTCTTCGCCAATCAGTTGCAAGAACGTTTGGCGGGCATCGGTATTGGCGACGAAAAAATCGGCGCGCACGACATCTCCGGAGGATAACACCACGTTGCTGGCACATGTCCCTGCCAGCGTGATCTTCTCGACCGCCGTCTTGAGCAACAGATCGCCGCCCAGGGAGACGAAGCGGCGCATCAGGCTGTCGGACAGCGCTTGCGATCCACCCCGGGCGATATAGCCTCCGTCATAAAATAGCTCATCAGCATCGCCGCCATACTGATGGCCGATGCGCGGTTGGGGTGAACGCCTATATAGCCGACGGTTGCGGAGAGAATCGCCTTCAGTTTGGCGTCAAAAAAATAGTCGTCCAGCATATTTTGATAGGAGGACCAACGATAGCTCTCTAAGAGCGCGCTCACTTTCTTGCCGCGGTAGAAATGCCGATAGACGCGCAACAACTCCTTGAAGAAGGCCTGGATATGGTCGCGCTCCCGGGGAAAGCGCTCCTGCAACAACGCGATATGGGCATCTAAGCGTGCGACCTGAAGACGCCTAACTTAAGTGGTTTGAACCAGTTGAAGGAAATCCAGGTCCGTGTGCGGACCTATCGCCACCCTCACATGCGTCGCGGCTAGCGGCGGGGTGTGAAGCTGAGGGGAAAAGC
>CBCXVS010000191.1:0-15400 GCA_965178525.1 uncultured bacterium
AATGGACTTTTGAATTGGGCTAACCTGTTGATCTACTTAACCCTCCGCCTATTCTGCCAGGGGAACTTCGGTTTAGACAACAGATGGCAAGACGACAGACTGTCCAACACGTAGAGCCTGGAATGGTGGAGGGGAACTTATGAACGATGCGGACGAAACCTTTGCAGTTCCGGAGGCAGGCCGTCGCGACTTCCTCAAAACGGTCGGTGGGCTGGGAGCAGTCGGCGCCATGGCTTTCGGAAGTTGGGGGGTATTGGAATTAATGGTGTCGGAGGGGACCGCCGAGACCTGGCACAAGTCGGTATGTCGCTATTGTGGGACCGGCTGTGGCATCCGTGTGGGGCTACGCGATGGTAAAGTAACGGATGTGCGTGGCGATGAAGACGCGCACAATCGAGGTGTGATCTGCGTCAAGGGCTCTATGCTACCGCTATTGCCCTATGCGCCTGGACGTTTGCTCAAGCCGAAAATCCGTCAAGGTGACCGGTTCGTGGAGGCCACGTGGGATGAGGCCATGTCGTTGGTCGCACGCACCTTCCGCGACACCATTGCCAACCATGGCTCCGATGCAGTGGCGTATTACGGCTCGGGACAGCTCTACTCGCAGGAATCGTACACCGCCAACAAACTGTTCAAAGCTGGCATCGGGACGAATAACGTGGACGGGAATCCTCGGCTCTGCATGGCGTCCGCAGCGGTAGGCTATGTGCAAACCTTCGGGAAGGATGAGCCCCCAGGGGCATACGAAGATATTGACCACGCGGACTGCTTTTTCCTCATTGGCGCTAATCCATTTGACTGCCATCCACCGCTGTTCGAACGCATTCGGCAACGGCAGCGATCCCACCCGGGGACGCACTTGATCTGCGTGGACCCACGCCGGACCCGGACAGCTGAGCTGAGCGATGTTCACTTGCCCGTCGTCCCGGGGACAGATCTGTTGCTGCTCAACGCCATGGCCCAGGTCATCTGTGAAGATCGGCTGTACGACCGCGATTTCATCGCGGAGCACGTGCGCTTCAGCGATGGGAAAGAGACGGTCACCTTCGAACAGTTCCAGCAATTTCTGCAAGACTATCGTCCGGAGCAGGTGGCGGAGCGTCTCGGCATCTCGGCCTCCGAGATTCGCAACGTGGCCTATCGGTTTGCGCGCTCTAAGGCGACGATGTCGTTATGGACCATGGGGCTCAATCAGCGTGTACAGGGCGTGTTTCTGAACAATATGATGAGTGCGTTGCACTTGTTGACCGGCCAGATTTGCCGGCCCGGGGCGACCCCGCTGTCACTGACCGGCCAGGCCAATGCGTGCGGCGGTGTACGCGATACCGGTTCGCTGGCGCACCTTCTACCTGCCGGACGCGTCGTCACCAAAGCCAAACATCGTCAGGAGATGGAAGCGTTGTGGCAGGTGCCGACAGGGACTCTTTCCCCGAAACCAGGCCTTGATGCGGTCAACCTGTTTAAGGCTATGGCAGACGATCGGGTCAAAGCTGCGTTGATTATGTGCACGAATCCCGCACAATCGCTGCCCAATGTCTCGCCATACCGCGACGCGATGCGCAAGCCGTTTCTGGTCGTGGCGGAGGTCTTTGAAGACAGTGAAACGGCCAAGCTGGCAGACGTGTTGTTACCGGCCGCTCTATGGATTGAAAAAGAGGGGGTTTTCGGGCAGACCGAACGCCGGTATCAGTTGATCGAGAAGCTCATCGACCCGCCGGGGGAGGCACGTAGTGACCTGGATATTTTGGTTGATCTGGCCCAGCGACTCGGTCACGGCAATCTCATCAAGGCCCGTACGCCACAAGAGGTATGGGACGAATGGCGGGAGGTTTCCGCCAGCAGCATCTACAACTTTAAAGGCATCACCTACGAACGTCTGCGGACAGCACGTGGCCTGCAATGGCCGTGCCCAACTGAGGATCATCCCGGCACGGTGCGCCGTTATGTCGGCGGCGATGATCCCTTCGTTAAACCCGGCAAAAAGGTCGAGTTTTACGCTAAACCGGACCAGAAGGCCGTCGTGTTTCTCCGCCCTTACCTCGCCTCGCCGGAGCAAGCGACGGACGAATTCCCATTATTGTTAACCACGGGGCGCGTTCTCGAACAGTGGCACACCGCGACCATGACCGGTCGCATCCCGGAACTCGCCAAAGCGGCAGGTCGGGGGCATTTCGAGCTGAACGACCAGGATGCAAGCCGCTTCGGCATTGCTGACGGTGACCGGGTTGACGTGCGGAGCCGCTATGGCGCCATGACCGGCATGGCGCGCGTGACGCGGGCGCCACGCCAGGGCGTGCTGTTCGCTTCCTTCTTCGACGCACGATTCCTGGTCAATCAGATCGTCGCCGATACGCTCGATCCGGTCTCCAAGGAACCCGAGTTCAAGGTCACGGCGGTGACGGTGCGCAAGGTAGAGGTCTAGACATGGAAATTCCGGATATTAGAACCATCGTGACCACCCTCGGGGTTTTCTTATCGCTCGCGGGTATCGTCCTATGCTTGCGGGTGGCGACCGTCAAAGCCGCGACGCTGCAGAGCGGACGGCTCATCCGTCTTGGCGTGGTCACCCTGCCGATTCTTGCTTTCTACAAGCTTCTAGCCCTGGCAGGTCTGTTTGCCGTACCGGTGGCCACCGTCGGGGTGGCGAATTACCACGTGTTTGACGGGGTAAAAGAGGTGCGAGCGTGTAACACCTGCCACGTCATGACGCCTATGGTCACCGACATGCACGACCCGAACAGTACCACGCTTGCCGCGAGGCACTACAACCATAAATGGATCCCCAAACAGCAATGCTTCAACTGCCATGCCGATTATGGGATGTCCGGGTCGCTGGAAGCAAAGGGGGATGGCTATCGCCACCTAGCCCGCTACACCTCGGGCCTCTATACGGAACCCATCGTTTTTAGAGGTGTTTTTAACAATCACAATTGTTTGACATGCCACGCATCGACCGAGAAATTTGAGACGGTGGCGTCGCACAACACGGTTCGCGTGCGGCTCGAGGCCAATCGTATGAGTTGCCTAAACTGCCACGGAAAGGCACATCCCAGCCGGGAGCAGAGGACGCCTGGGCATCCCGACTATCTCGCCTTGATGGGGAAAAATGAACCATGAGACTCACGATGCCGGCTTGTGGGGCAATACTCGCCTTCATCATCTCCCTAATCTTCATCCTCAGCCCGACGCCGTACATGATGGTGCTATTCGCGTTCTTCGCCCAGCCCCTGTTTATCATCGTTGGCCTGTTGTATTTCCGCCGGGTGTTCCTCGAACTGCGCGGCAGAGACATTTTGTGACACCGAAATCGGGGGTCAGACCCCGGATGCACGCTCCACTTTAACCGCACATCTTTTATAATCCGGCTCAGCCGAAATGGGACAATAGGCATCGAGTGTCAACGCGTTAATGAGTTTGGCCTCATCAAAAAACGCGACGAAAACCGTTCCCTTCGAGACTTTCCCTTTACTATGGAATTGGTACGGAAGTGTCAATGTACCTCGGCGCGTGGTGAGTTTCACCGGGTCGCCATCCTGAATCCCAAGGGAACGGGCGTCATCAGGATGCATCTCGACGTAGGCATGAGGCACCGCGCGATGCAGCGCCGGCAGGCGGCGCGTCATGCTCCCGGTATGCCAGTGTTCCAGCACGCGCCCCGTGGATAACCAAAACGGATATTGCGCATCCGGCATCTCCGGCGGCGGCTCATACGGGCGCAGCCAGACCACCGCCCGGCCGTCATCCGCTTTGTTCTTGTAGAACTTGATGCCTTCACCGGCTTTTACATACGGATCAGAGTCCTCCACGTAGCGCCAACGCGTTTCTTTGCCGTTCACGACCGGCCAGCGCAAGCCACGCGTGCCGAGAAGGTCTTCATAGGCCGCGACATCTTTTCCGGCGCCAAGCGTAAATCGCCGATACTCTTCATACATCTCTTTGACATAGGTCTCTCGGTCATAAGGAAAGAGATGCCCGTATCCCATGCGTTTGGCCACTTCGATGATTTGCCAATCATCGGGGAGACAGTTTCCAGGTGGCTCTACCATCTGGCGCCAATGCTGCGTGCGGCGTTCGGAGTTCCCGAACATCCCTTCACGTTCGATCCACATGGCAGATGGCAAAACGACATCCGCCACCGCCGTAGTCGGCGTCGGATAGACCTCCGACACGACGAGGAAACGATCGTCTTTTAAGGCGCCTTCCCGGTATCGGTTGAGGTTCGGCATGCTGACAAACGGGTTGGTGACTTGAATCCACATCGCTTTGATATCGCCCCGGTCGAGCGCGCGGAACATCGCCACCGTATGGTAACCCGGCTTCGGGTTGATCTTGTCGGCCGGAATTTTCCAGATGCTGGCCGCCAGCTCGCGGTGTTTGGGGTTGGCAACGACCATGTCCGCCGGCAGCCGGTGCGCAAGTGTGCCCACTTCGCGCACCGTACCGCAGGCGCTGGGCTGTCCCGTCAGGGAAAAGGGGGTGGAGCCCGGCCGGCCAATCTTGCCCGTGAGCAAATGCAGATTGTGAATGAGATTGTTCATCCAAGTCCCGCGCGTGTGCTGGTTGACGCCCATGCACCAGAGCGATAATACTTGAGTCTGCGGGTCCCCGTATAGGTCTGCCAGCTGCTCCAGCTGGTCTGGCGGTACGCCGCTGAGTTGGGTCACCCGGTCAGGCGTGTACTGTTCCAACACGAACTTGGCATACGCGTCGAATGATATCCGGCTTGCTTCGTCGCGGAAGGCGAAATCGTCTTGCAACCCATAGCCGATGTTTTCTTTGCCTCGCTTAAAGACAACGTGCTGCTCGATGAAGTCGCGGTCGACCTGCTGGCGCTTGATGAGCAAGTGGGCAATACCGTTGGCGACGGCTAGGTCCGCTTGCGGCGTGAGTTCGACAAACAAATCGCAGAACGGGGTGGTGGGCGTCTGGCGCGTGGCGATATCGACGATTTTAACATGGGGGCGTTGACGCTTGTTTTCTAAAATTCTGGAGAAGAGCACCGGATGCATCTCCGCCATGTTGTTGCCCCAGAGGATGGCCGCGTCACAGAGGTCAAAATCATCATAGCAGCCCATCGGTTCATCCGAGGCGTAAGTCGTCATGTAGCCCGTGACCGCCGATGCCATGCACAGACGGGCGTTCGCCTCCAGATTATTGGACCCCATCCCGCCTTTGAACCACTTGAGCGCCGCATAGCCATCAGTGATCGTCCACTGTCCGCTGCCGTACATGGCCACGGCGGAGGGGCCGTATCGCTCCAGCGTCTCCTGAAACTTTGAGGCGATGAGCTGCAACGCCTCATCCCAACTCGCCTTGACCAGATCACCGCCCCGCCGGATCAAGGGGGTCGTGAGCCGATCTTCACCGTAGAGAATGCCTGGAAGACGGTATCCTTTGATGCAGAGCAGACCTTGATTGACGGGATTGTGTTCATCGCCAACGACAGCGGCAATTTTCCCATCTTGCACCTGCACTTGTACGCCACAGCCAACGCCGCAGAAGCGGCACGTGGCTTTTTCCCAACCCGAGTCGGAGGCGACAACTTGGCGTGCCCAGGCGTTCATAGGCGTTAATTGCAGCGGCAGCATGGCTGACGTCGGAACCAGCTTCAGAACATCACGTCGCGTGATTGTCATAGTCATCTCCTTTGTGCCGCGCTGTACTGGTTTTCGCTATATGCACGTCTACGTCGCAGAACAGATGGTACCGCTCCGGTTTGCCGAGCTGCCTGGAGAGCGCCGCCACGAATGCATATTTCTCTCCTGGGCGTTGGCCAACAGTCTACTTGGAACCCTGACGCAAGACAAGCTCCTCTTGAGAGTCCACACCTTTGATCTTAACTGCGGACTCGTATATAATGGCTGACCAATTCTTCGCTCTTGAGGGGCAGAACATGTACGGGCGAAAGGAGCGCGCATGCAACTCGCACGCTATGCCGTCCCCGGGTGTGCGGTAGTCATCATCGCATTGGCGGCTGGCATGTTTTTTTCCGGTCACGAAACGATGTTCATGAACGGGAAGGTGAGCCGAGCGCATGCAACGATCGAGAGTCGCTGCAGCAGTTGCCATCAGCCCTGGTCGGGCGCGCTTGCCGACCGCTGTGTGGTCTGTCACGAGTCCGTTCTGCGCGGCAAGAATCATGAAAAGGTTGACCAAGGCTGCTCGGGGTGCCATCAAGAGCACCAGGGACGGACACACGTCCTCGTCCGGCATGAGGTCAGCCAGTGTTAGACTTGCCATCACAAGATTCTCAGCGATATACGTCATTCCAAAGCGGCCGGGCAGCAGTGCCTGCTGTGCCACGGACAACACGCACCCAACACGCGGGAGGTGCGCCGCTTGGCCTACGCCCCGCCGGCCATTTCACATGAAATCGATAAGAACCGGCCTTGTGTTGACTGCCACAAAGTGGCGCCAATAAGCCCGATCATGTTACCGCACAAAGAGATGCCGAACTGCCGGCAGTGTCATATTCCGCAGGTCGAGGTGGAACCATTCCGCACGAACTCGTATAGGGGCATCGCGGCATCCGCGCGGTTGCCGCGCGCCTACAAAGGAGCGCCCCCGGTGGTGCCGCATCGCTTTTTCATGCGAGAGAACTGTCTGGCCTGCCACGGGGAAGAGGCGCAACCCGCCATCCTCCGCACGACACATCCCACCCGGGTCAATTGCCGACAATGCCACGTGGGCGTGGATCGAGTGGTCAAATTGTTTCGCAGGAATCTTCTGACGCGTGATCCCGTTGCCGTGGAACGCTGAGGAGTCAACTTAAGAATATCTGATAGAAGATACCTCTTGATACCTATCCGTAAATCCGTATACTCAGCAACTGTCGAGGGTCATGAGGGATGCACCTTGTGTGAGCCGCATTCCTTGTCATGCTCTCTCGTTCAATACTTGAGCTGCATATGGCAGAAAATCCGGGAATTACCTTACCAATGCCAATCCAAGTTGATCACGATGAGCATATGTTGCCGGTCCAAGCCGAGGGCGAGGAAGCTGACCGATGAGCCATCCAAAAACCGTGGCGTTGTGGTGTCATACCGAATACCCTGTGGTCCAAAACCTCCGCGAGGTGTTGCAAGCGAGTGAAGAGTGGGTCCTGAAGGAGATCAACACACCGATCCAATTAATCAATGTGCAGGATACCAGCGCCGTACTTCAGGGATGTGACGCCGTCTGCTTGTTTATTCCCACCGGCGACCTGGCGGCTGCCGCGAGCTTGACACAGACGTTTCTCTCGGCGGCGCAGGAAGCCGACGTGCCGCGGCTGCTGTGGGTCGCGCCCGTCGGTTCGGATACCCACGATGTGGGCCCCTTGCTAGAGCAAGCGGCATCGGACGTGCAAGGGCACGAGAAGCCGGCGCTGATCGTACGGCACGGTATCTTGTTCAGCGAGTTGCTGCGCCATCGAGAAGAGATCCGCAGCCGCAACACCTTATCCTTGCCGTTGGGCGATGAGGCCCTCTTGTGGGCCGCGCCGCAAGACGTCGCCGAGATTGTGGTGCAGGGTTTGCGAGGCGACCTGGAAGCCGCACAACCCATCACCATAGGCATGCGGGAAAACGGGGAAGAACTCGCCCGTGCGCTGAGTCAGCAATTGGCCGCGAATCTCGAAGGGGATCGCTTTGCCACGCGCCGCTTTGAAGCCATTGACACCAATCGTGATGGCAACTTGACTCGGGTCGAACTCACCCCGTATATGGCGGAACTGGGTTACGGTCCGGGTGAGATCGACACGATTCTGGACCACGCCGATGTCAATCAGGACGGCACCATCGACTTCGATGAATTCGTCCATGACATGGGTGAGCACTTGGACCAGATGCTGGCCGACACCGCTACCGACATTCGCTACTTGCCGGTACCCGAGGCGGCGTTTTTGTATAATATGCCCACGCGGGGTATGGAGGAGGCGGCAGCGCAGCAATACCTGGCCCTCTACAAACAGACCGACGCCGAGAGGACGGAAGGCGTGGAAACCTGGCTGGCGCGCCCCCTCACCTCTGCCAGCGCCTGGATGGACGCCCATATCCTGGACTTCTTGAGCGTCTACATTCTCCCCGGCAAGGGGATTCTGTCGATCCAGGAAGGCCACTTTGCCAGTCGCAAGGCGCGCGTGATCCGGCTTGCCTATCCCTCCGGCCGCACCCTGTTGGGCCGCCGCACCTTCACCAACGAGGCCGCCGAATTACGCTGGAGTGATGTCACGCCCGATGAGGTCGAGACCCTACGCTATACCGAAATTGGGGCGGATCGTACCCTGGAACTCAAGGATAATCGTCTGGTCGGTCTGTCCGCCAAAGGCGACTGGCCCGGGTTGCGCTGGGCCATTCCGTTGCTGTTCAATGAGAGCCAACTGCCGGAGTGGCAGGTGGCGTTGTTTCGCGACTCGGGGCAGTTGCAGCGGGAACAAGAGGACATGACGGGGTCTCCCGATGACATCATCTGCAACTGTACCAGTACGACGCGCCGCACCCTGAGCGACCTGATCGCCTCCGGCGTCAATACTTTGGAGGCCATCGTGCAACGGACCCAGGCCTCGACCGTCTGTGGCGGCTGTCGGCCGTTGGTGCAGGAACTGTTGGGCGATGCGAGTTGGACGCCGGTGCATATTTCCGAGAAAATTCCGGTCTCGGATCGCGTCTATACGTATCGCATGGTGCCCGAGAACAAAGCCCTGCAACCGGGCAACCCGGGCCAGCATCTCGTGATCCAGGCGGAGATTGACGGGCAGTTGGTGCAGCGCGCTTATACGATTTCCTCAGCCGCCAATCCCACGAAATAACTGACTCCGAACAGGCGCACCACTCCCGTTCAGGCTCAAATCTGTCTTAAAACGGGTAGAGCCAGCCTGTCTAACACCGCGATGGGACAAGGTCCTTCTAGGGCTACGCCACTCGCTCCACTGTCACATGGTAGCCCAGACGCTCAAGAGCCTTGATAGCCCGCTTGCGCTCGCGCTCCTCCTTCTGCGGCTGAAAGCGATCATACCGACTTTCCTCATAATAGGTCCCGTCTGAGAAAAGGTGGTAAATGATCACTAAGATTTTGTGCGCCACCGCCATCGCCGCTTTCTTACCGCCAATTCGGGCCTCAAGACGCCGGAATGTACGCCCCAAAAAGGTTGGCGTTTTGCGCGCAGCCCAGGCACACTGCACCAAGACGCGACGTAAATAGCGGTTACCCTTCTTCATCTTACCTCGACGTCGTTTACCTGCGCTCTCGTTATTGCCCGGAGAGACCCCGGCCCACGACGCCAAGCGCGAGGCAGAGCCAAAACGGCTCATGTCCCTTCCGATTTCGGCCATGACGTCACGAGCGGCTTGCTCCTGCACACCCGGCCTGCTGATGAGCTGCTCAATCTGAGGTTGCATCGGTTCAACCAGGTCGCCGATGTGCGCCTCAAGCTCTGCAATCTGATGATCGAGCAGATCGACCAGGTCCAGAGCACTCTGGATGAGCCAGCCATGATGCTCGGTGAACTGCCCCTGGAGGGCGAGTTCGAGCTGAGCCAACTTGCGTCTCAGCCGCCCTTTGGCCAGCTCGGCTATCTGGTGCGGATCGCGTTCGCCAGCGATCAAGGCAGCCAGCATCAGACGACCGCTGCGGCCAAAGAGGTCCGACACCACACTGGCGAGCTTGATGTTGGTATCCTCGAGAATCTTGTAGACGCGGTTTTTGGCTTGGCTCCGGGTCTGCACCAAGCCCACGCGGCTGCGCGTGAGATCGCGTAAAGCCTGAATCGACGGTGGCGGAATGAAGCTCGGACGGATGAGGCCATGAGCCAACAACTCCGCAATCCACGTGGCATCCGCTTTGTCCGTCTTCTTACCTGGCCGCCCGCGCATCTCTTGCCGGTTGCCGACCAGGACCTCGACCACCGCCGAGAGCACATGATAAATCGGCTGCCAATAAACTCCGGTGCTCTCCATCGCGACGATCGGACAGTCCTCAGCCACGAGCCAATCACTGAACGCGAGGAGGTCGGGGTAAGTCGTGCCGTATTCACGGTGTGTCAGAGTGATCTGGCCCTCCGGACTGACCCGACGCAAGCACGCGCTCAGTACCGCTTGATGACAATCAATGCCGCAACATACCGGGTGAACCCCTTGCATGCCGTCTCCCTCCGATCTTGAATAGGAGTGCCTGAAGGAGGAGAGAGTGGGGCTCCAGCTTGGGGATGCACTCATCCCACGCGTGATCCAACCGAGTCGACTGATCGGGATGCTGTAAGCCGGACAGACCACTTTAAGTCCGGGGTCGAGCCCCTACAATCTGAGCCACGTCCTTTGGCCACTGTCCCCTCCATCTTCTTTATATCAGAGTTGACGTGCAGGCGTGCCTCATTTCATGAGACGGGGTGGAGAACTTCTGCATGAAACTTTATATGCGGATGAGCTGCGGGCGGCGTCGGCGGCGCACGCCAACATCCACGTGAATCTGCGGGTGACGCGGGAACACGGCCGGTTAAACGCCAACGATATCCGCCAGATTGCCCAGCAGTATCCCGATGCCCACTATTACATTTGTGGACCAAAGCCCTACCAAGATGCGGTCGAGACCTATCTCGGAGACGTCGAGGTCCCGCCAGAGCGCATCAGCATCGAGGAATTCACGCCGCTGACCCCGCACAGCGCCAGCGATAGAATCAGCGGCTGAGGTAGCGGCGCCGGGCCATGCCTATTTGTATCTCGGCCTGCTGCTCTTTTTGGCCTTTGCTGCGCAAGCGGCATTTCAGCTCAAATGGCCGTGGCTGCAAACGCTGCAGATGGGGGAAAGCTATCAACACTGGTCGGGGCTGCTCCTGACACTCTATCTCGCCGCCCAATTTATCTTGCCGGTGATACGAGCCCGGGGCCATGTGCAAGCGGTGGCGCGTCATCATCATCTCCACAAACTCCAGGGGGCGTTTGCCCCGCTGGTCTACTACATCCACACCACGTCGCTGGGTTACACCTACTTACTGGTGTTAAGCATCGTCTACTTCGCCAATTTCCTGCTTGGGTTATGCAATCAGGATATCGTGCGCGACCCGGAACGGAAACCGCGGTATCTGCACTATTGGCTAGCGCCCCATGCTGGTTTGTCAATTTTGACGGTGGCCTTAGTGATCTATCACCTCTATGTCGTGTTTGCGTATCAATAAAGGAACGGTGATGAGACCATCCGCAAAATTCGGTTACCAACTCGGGGCCGTGCTTGGTCTGGTGCTGCTTGTCGTTTTCTTCTTGCCGAACCTGGAATCATTCCACACGTTGGGTCCGGCCAACACAGGGCACGACGGCTTGGCCTGTCAAGATTGTCACGTTCCCGCTGTCGGCACCGCCCGCCAACAGATGCAAGCGAACAGCCAATATTGGCTGGGCTTGCGGGCGAGTTCGGTCGATTTCCAACACCAGACGGTTTCCAACTCTCAATGTCTGGCTTGTCATGTCAATCCCAAAGATGCGCATCCGGTGCATCGCTTCCATGAACCGCGCTTTGCCGAAGCCAGGGCGAGCATCCATCCCGAACGATGTGTCTCTTGTCATCGGGAACACCAGGGGACTCGGGTAACGATGGAACCCACCTTCTGTGTGCAGTGCCATCAGAAACTCACGCTGAAAAACGATCCCATCGACGTGTCGCATGAGGGACTGATCAACCTGGGAAACTGGGAGACGTGTCTCGGTTGTCATGACTTTCATGGCAACCATAAGATGACGGTGCGACAGTCGATCAAGAATCGCTTGGATTTAGCCACGATTCGCCAATACTTCGAGGGCGGACCGTTCCCTATTCCAAGCAGAAATTCCATACTGCAAAGGAGAAAAGCAATGACTAAGCCGTGGTTCCTTCTCACTGTCTTAGTATTACTGGTTCTGGGCGTGTACCTCTTTGTGCAGAGGCCCGAACCCCTGCCTGAAGAAGGCGCTGTTGCCGGTGAAACCGTCCCGATTAAAACCGTCTTCACCCTGGTGGTGGCAGAGAATGATATCGCTCGCTCCCTATGGACCCGCGAAATCGTGGGCAAAGGCAAAAAAGCGGGGCTGGCATTCGGTGAAGATTGGCTAGAAGACGGCGTCGAGAAAGGCCCGCTCCCGGCCTTGTTCCTACGGGCGGCGGCCACGAGACTGGAAAGACATCATATACCCCTCAGCCTCTTCTTGGGCTCCGATTTTCCCATTGCCCCGTCCAATCTGTTTTCAGGACCGCAGATGGAAAAGTTTAGGATCATCAAAGAGACACATGAACCGCAGTTTTTCTATGCGGAGGACGCCCAGCTGCACACCGCCATGTTTGCGGATTTTGCCTCGGTGGCGCCGTGTGTCAACTGCCACAATGCGCATCCGGACAGTCCTAAAACGGACTGGAAACTCAACGACGTGATGGGTGCGACGACCTGGGCTTATCCCAAAGCAGCCGTCAGCAGAGATGAATTCATTGCCATCGTCAAGGCCTTTCGCCATGGCATCACGGGCGCCTACGTCAGCTATCTGGAAAAAGTCGCCACCTTTTCGGCTCCGCCTGAAATCGGCGAGCAGTGGCCGCGGGAGGGCTATTATCTGCCAAGCGCTGAGGTTTTTCTTCAAGAATTTGCCTAACAGGCTGCCGCCCGTACCGTCGACATTTTGCTCAACGGCACGCAAACCGCCATGAGGCAGTAGCGGGGCGTCAAAGACGGTCAAAACCCGACTCAAAAAGCCGCTGGGCAAGAGCCCAGCGGCCTTTCTTTTTGTAAGCTCCCCGTCGTGCATGGATGACTTTCGAAGCGAATTTGTCATCGGTATCCTGGCGCGAACCCCGCTTGACAACGCCTGGGGCACACGCAAAAATTGGACTTCGTTCGAATGTCTTAGCCGTGAGTCGGCGACCACCCTAGTGAAGGATGAGAAATCCATCTTATGACCGTAGAGATTTACGTCAGTACCGATATCGAAGTCGATGGCCCCGTGCCCGGACCCCACTCGATGCTTAGCATCGGTTCAGCGGCCTTTACTACAGACAAGACATTGCTATCAACCTTTGCAGCGAATCTGCATACGTTACCCGGCGCCACCGGCCATCCTCGTAATATGGCCTGGTGGTCAGAACAGCCAGAGGCATGGGCCACCGCGCGCACCAACCTGCAACCGCCGGAACACGTCATGCAGGCGTACCACACGTGGCTCATCGAACTGCCAGGCAAACCCATCTTCCTCGCATATCCAGCCGCCTTTGATTTTATGTTTGTCTATTGGTACTTGATGACATTTGTGGGGGGCAGCCCTTTTGAACATTCGGCGTTGGATATTCGCTCCTATGCGATGGCCGTGATGAAACGGAGCTATAGCGAATCCGGCAAGTGCCATATGCCTCCCGCCTGGCTTGACGAGATGTCGCTTACCCATGTGGCCCTGGATGATGCCATCCAACAGGGCACACTCTTTTGCAATATGCTGCAGGCCAATTTACGCCACCGCACCACTTAAACGCAATCAGAGGAGATCGACGGTGACCACTCCAGACCAAACGGCAGCATCCCGTACCCGCATTGTTGAATCCGCCAATCGCTTAGGGATTGCGCTCGATGAAACCGAACTATCGCGATGGATGACCGCCGTGATCACCACGTCCGATGGCGATGACATTGTCATGGACGAAGAGACCGGGGTTTTTGGTCACAAAGTGTCGATGCTGGACTTCAGTCCGGCGGATCTGGCCCGCTGACGCGAAGTTGGAAAAATTGTGGAATTTGAGGATACACCCGGCGTGGTGGAAACGGCGTTGGCGCTTTCCGGTTCGGCCGCCCAGTCCAAGATTCAGACCTATCCTGGCGACTGCGACTATTTCGAGCGGGTCAATATCATGGCCCCCTCGCGTCAGGAGGCGTGTCAGATATTCTCCAGGCTGATGGGAGAAAAAGCCATGAGCTATCTCTCGGGATCCAACTACCAGCTCATTGAAGTCAAGTATGGCAGCTATCCCCAGGATGTCGTGCGCGGGGAACAGACCCTGCGCGCAGACACCCCGATTACCTGGCTGCCCGACGAGATCGTCGCCGGCCGAATCGACGCGACCGACCTGCAGGGCAAGCCCGACGTCATCCTGTGGGATGATGTCGCGCACGATCCTGGCTGGTGTAAGCTCGATTGGATCATCGCCGATCCGGCGCGCGGTCAGTTGGCCAATGCCAGCAACATGTTGGATGTGACCTGGGAGGCCCCAGATGGCTCGATTACACCGCTGGATGGATACTTGGATGGATACTTCCAGGAGGTTTACCTGGATGAGGCCTCCGCGCCGATTTTCAATAAGCTCGTGAAGGAAATGTCTTCGGACAAATTGGATGACTATGTGGAGGAATTACAAGGACAGGTCAAAAAACGTATCACCGACAGCGTCCCCAACTACGGCAAGGCTGCCAAACGCATGTACAACATCTTTCGCTTGAATGGCCGCTATGAAGAAGCCGCCTTTCTGCGCGCGCTTTTTGACGGACCGGCCGCGCTTCTCTATCAGGTCCATGCCCTGATGAAAACCATCGAGGAAGCGGCGGAAAAGAGCAGTATTTTTTCTATCGACAATATCCTCGATCAGACCGACGATCTGATTCTGTCGGTGATCGAAGTCCTGGAAGGGGAAGGAGAAGTGGAAATCGTGCGCTATCTCTTACGGATGTACCGTAGCCTGAGCCGACAGGAAGAAGGGGAACCGCTGGCTCCTCAGGTGGAAGCCGCCCAGGCAGAAGTGCTCAATATTGTTAACAATTTCTTTTATGAAAAGATGACGACTCACCCGGCCTTGAAGGAATATATCGGACAATTTTAGTCAACTGTGATGGTCCCGGTCACAAAGATAAAATGGCCTCTCCAACATGCTCATGCTAATAAAATCGCATGAGCATGTTGGACGACTTCATCTCTCCTTAATCTTTCCGGTCCGGATGGTCTCATGCTGACCCCATCCAGTCGGCGTCCACCGACAGGGATTTTGGCACTTCCACACGACACCTATCGGCACGACCTGGCCATGATTCGGAGGATGGGGAGTCATCAAAATAATCACCTCTTGAACGGAGAGACGTACCGTCCATGCCACGCAAAAGACACTATTTCTTGTTGCTTCTACTCATGGGTTTGGTGAATGGTACGGTGACAGCCTATCTCGCCTATCACTTTATTCAGGGCATTCAAGAGACCCAAGACGCCACGTATCAACGCGCTCGTGATCATGCCGATCAAATCAACAAAAAAGTTAACCAGGGATTTCTTCGGATGCGGGCACTCGTGGATCGCTTTGCTGCGGATCTGACGCAAGGTGTCGTGGCGCCGCATCAAGTACGCGACCGCATACAAAAGGATATTAGAGTTGTTCCTCAATAGCATAAGATCAGGTTCCCTAGCCCAGCCCAGATGCCCACCGAATCATCCTCAAA
>CBCXVS010000192.1:0-15338 GCA_965178525.1 uncultured bacterium
AAGTCCAGGCTCTGGCCGCCATTTTCCGCACAGGCTTGGAGGAAGGCGCTCAACCCATGGTGCGGATTGAGGCCCCAAAGCATGACGGTTTGAATCACGCTAAACATCATCGCCGCCAGGTGGGCGCTCCACACCCTGCCTGAACCGTAATAATTCTTGCGGCCGACAACCGGGTTGCGCAGGATGCGCTCTGTGGTGTTATTGTCCATGGCCACTTCGGGACGACTGAGAAAGACAGTGAGCCCTTCCCAGTGGTTATGCAGACTGCTCAGCACCTTTTGCTTGGCCCCATAGAGCTCGGGCTCTTGCAGATAGGCCTCGCAGCGGGCTTGCATCTGGCTCAGTTTCGTTTCGAGCTCGTCGTGGCGCTCAACAAAGGCCGAGGGTTGCTGATGCAGAGGTCGCGTCGCGTCCCATTCCTGGAGCCGAGCCATCTTGAGGCGATAGAGCTCGCGGATGTCATCGACCCAGAGGAACATCCAGCTCTCAAGCTCCGGCCAACTACGCGCCGCCCCCAGAAAATCGCGTCGCACGTGCGCCCAGCAATGGGCCAAAATGAGCCCGTCATGGGCCTTCGCCAGGCATTTGTAGGCGCTGTAGCGGTCACACACCAGCACCCCGTCCACCAGGTCCTGTTGCAACTTGGCAAAATGCGCGTTGGGTACGTCGGCCCCGCGTCCAGCCCGGCTTTGACACCAGCTAGATACATAGAAGGGCTAATTATAGATAAAATAATGACTTATGGGATTTTGACGTAGAGGGCGTGTATGTAGGCGATCAGGTCAGGTGTAAAATGGCTGGGGGATTCTTAAGCTCTAAGCAGTTCAAGTGGTTGGAGGCTTCCGGGGAGGGGTCCGTCACCTGCCAAACCTCTCCGTGAGGGCTCAACAATTGAGCCAGTTTGATCTGCTCCAAATCCGCTCGGATATTGCGCCACGTGTCGCCGCAGGCCTGCTCAATGACCCGCTCCAGTAACAACGCCAACACACTCAACGCTACATGGGCATGAATGCGATGCACGGCCCAGTGATAGACGGGGCGCACCCGCAGCCCGCTTTTGAGGGTGCGCCAAGCCTCCTCGACCCGTTGAAGTTGTTTGTAACCCAGCGCCAAATCCGCTGGGCTCAGGCTGTCGTCGTTGCTAGAGACCACAAATTTGCCGTCGAGTTGTTCGGCCGCGCGCCGTTTGGCGGCATCGATCCGCAGCAGCCCGCCCTTGGTCAGGCGTAGATACCGTCCATAGCGACGGCTCGACCGCAGCTGACACACCCGTTTGCTATGGCTTTCACCCCGCATCTGCTGGAGCGAGGACAGCTCGGCCTCAAGTTCCCACAGCACCTGCCGGCGATGGGCTCGCTGCCGTTTTTCCTCGTGGGGATTATGACAGACCACGTAGCGCCGACGGCGCTCGTCCTTACCCACCACCACTTCTTTGACCCGCAAGTTGTCGCTCACCTTCTGAAAGCGACCCGGGCGCTGGAGCACCTCGTGGGTCACCTCGTCACCGCGGCGCATCGGCATACACACGATGTACTTCCCCCCGCTCTGGCTGAGCGTGTCGAGGTTCGCCTGGGAGACCATCCCCGCATCGCCCACAAACACACACCGGCTCAGTTTCCACCCCCGTAGATCATCCTTGACCTGGGCCACGGTGCTGACATCGACGGTATTGCCGGGGAAAATCCAGTGCCGCACCGGCAGTCCATCGCGCGTCACCGCCAGTCCGATCACGATCTGCGGCGCATCCGAGCGGCCATTTTTCGCCATGCCCCGTTTGCGCGGTGCCGGATACGTCTTGGAACCCGCCGCCATGCTGCCTTCCACTAAATCCTCGTCCCCATGACCGTCATCAACTTCATCAATTTCAAAATGAAGCGACGTGGTATCGTAGAAGATCAGCTCGACATCTAAGTTGAGCAGATCGGCGAGATGGAAATACAAGGCTGGCTCGATGTCGTCTTTGTGGGCTTCGAGCACATCCATGGCCCGGTAGAGATGATGTCAGGCCAGGGACTCGGTTCCCTCAATGCGGACATCTTCGCGCAACCACTGTTCATAACAGTAGAGTTTGGAACTGGGGGCACAGGCTCGATTGGCCACCATGGCAAAGAGGGCGCGTTCGAGGGCAAAGGCGACTTTTCGGTGGGCGAGTTGCTCGGCGATGACGTCGGGGATGCCCAGACGTTTCCAGATCGCCTCCAGGACATAGAGGGCGCCAAAGGGCCAGGTATCGAGCAAGCGCCACTGCGGGTCCTGTTCCACGATCTCTTGGGGGGCGCATGTTTTGAGGATACTTCGGGCCAGTTTGCGCAAGCGCTCGGCGGTCTGGGGGTCGCCGGCGCGTCCGCAATTGCAGACAATGCGGACTTCGGGACGCTTTTTTTGGGGATTCCACGTGCTCTCGGCCAGTTGTAGGTGGGTAACAATGGAGCCATCGGCTCGTTTTTGATGGATTTCGCGTCGGTACATGTACGTAAGGATAAAGGATTGGATCCATCTCTGTCAAGCTGAAAATCTATATCTCTGTACCTAGGATTTTTGGCCATGTATCGAGGTTGAAAATCGATAACGCCTTATGATTCAGTAGACCCCTTCACCGATTACCCGCCAAAAGGTTTGCCCAAGCTTACTTCCTCCTCACCTTATCGTACTGAACAGGCCTTTCACATGCAATGAGAGCGTTGATCCTGCGGGTGAGGCGGTCGTCCTGTGTGGAGGACGGCACATCAATCCGAACTTCGTTTTAAAGATAAAAAAGGAATCCACGAAGGACGCGAAGAGACGCGAAGTCAAGACCCGTAGATCACAGCGTTTTTCTCGGATTTTTCCTGGGAAGGCAGGCCCCACCTCTCAAAGAGATGGGGTAGGAGAAGAATGATCGCACGGCAGTGACGGTCCCTGCGCGTGCTTCTGTTACAACAGTTCTCGGTGCTGCTGTATTCCTATGAAACGCGATGTGCAACTTTTACGTAGTGATGAGCCCCTCAAACTGTAAGGGCGCTCTCCCCAATTGTCGATTGAGAAAGACGCCGACCGTATGGGCGAGGACTTTCCGAGCCACTCGACTGGTCAAATGCCACAAGTCCCGCGCTCGAACTGTCTCCATGTGAAAGTGGTCACTCAGTTGACCTATTACCGTTTCAATCAAACGTCGGGTTTGCATCAATTGCTTCACAAACATAGGATCCCGCTCATCTTTCATATTGGAGCGCAGCGGCGTTTCTAAGTCAATCCCAAAATGGTCTTGTAAGTACACTTTTACCTCTTGGCTAATATAACCTTTGTCTCCAATGAGCAACCCGTGGATACCTTCAACAAGATCAAACATAGCAACACGCTCATCTGTATTGGCAGGGTGAAAATGAGTCCCGTGATCGTTCCGGAATAATCCACCATCACATGGCCATGAAACCTTTTATAGGTCTCATCTTTCGATGCACAGTGTCCATAAGCCGCAATGCCTTGGAATCGTTTACAGCCTTTGGCACGAGCAAATTGACAGATGGGAACAGGAAAACCATCGATCATATGGATCGAATCGGCATAGGCGCCCAATTCCCAAGCCAGTCTCTGGTGGAGAAGTCGCTTGACATACCATAGGTTCGCTGATTGTCGGGCAAAGGTGCTCCGGGAACCCAGAGCTGGAAACCAGAGACGCCAATGCGAACGAAAGTACTTCCACATCTGTTGATCGGTATCATATCGCCCTTGCGTCTTTGCAAGGACGATCGAGAAATTCGCCCACGATTTCCATGGTCAAGACCTCACTGTCGGCGAGCTTGGGGGGAAACCCTCGCTGGCGTAGGCAAGAGGGAATAGGACTCTCATGCCACATTTCTTCTACACAGCAGAACACCGCAATGATAAAGTCTTCGAGGGGCATGATTCGCTCCTGATGTAAAGGGTTATCGAATGCCAAAATCACCTTACATCAAAGAGTTATGCCCTTCAACGATCATGGGAAAAAGTTGCACATCGCGTTATGAAGTACGCATTACCCGGCAACACGCGGATGCATCAGGGCCGCAACCCCTGCGCTCAACGCATCCCCTTGCGTTTGTAAAGCCACCATCACACGCTGTTGATCCTCCGGCGGACGATTTTGGCTCAGCTTATACTTTCCTTCCAGACGCGTGATCTCAATCGCAAACCCGACAATACCCCGCATCATCTTGTGCAGATAGGTCTCGGGCAGATCCAAGGTCCAGGGTTGGGGCGATGGCGCTTCATAGGTATGGACCAACGTCCTCAGGGTGTCATAGAGTTCCGCATGCTCGTCGATTACCCGGGGTTTGCCATAAGCGTGTACCACGGCGTAATTCCACGTCGGTACGCTGGGATGGTCCGTGTACCATGACGGCGAGATGTAGGCATGCGGTCCCTGGAAAATCACCAGAATGTCCTGGGTGGCATCGAAATCACGCCATTGCGGATTGGCCCGCGCCATATGCCCCACCAGCGTCCCATGAGGCCCCGTATCGGAATGCAGCACCATCGGCAAATGACTGGCAAACGGTGCTCCGTCATGCTGCGTAATCAGCGTAGCAAAGCTATAGTCCCGTATCAGCGCGTGCAACGCCGCCCGATCTTCCTCCCGAAACGCTTTAGGCATGTACATCATGGTCCGCCCCCCTCCCTCCCCTATTCTGCATTCCGTATCTTAGTTGCTCCCCGCAGGGGGCCGCATTCCGCATTCCCTTGGCCTCCAACCAGGTGCTCTGGTACGTCGCGCCGTCACCCAAATCGCTGTAGCGATCGTCACAGAGACAATTCAGTGGTCCGCCGGAGAGATAATGGGACTGCGGCCGGTGGCCTTCGACCACCACGACACCCGCCGGGACATCCGGCGTCACCTGTGCGTAAAGGCCCACAAAGCCCGCATCGTTAAAGAGTTCGACTGCCTGCCCATCCTCAATCCTGCGCTGGCGTGCGTCCTCCGGGTGCAGACACGCCCACGGCCCACCTTCACGGCGCAGCAAGGACGCCACCCCGATAAAATTAGCGTGATGCAGGTAATGGCCGGGCGACGTCACCAGACGCAACGGATACGGCGTCGCAACCGCATCCGGGTGGTAATCCGGGAGATCAGGTAGTCCGCGCGCCGCCAGTTCCGGGCAGGCAATTTGCAACTTGCCGCTCGGCGTCGGGAAATGGTGATCGAATGTGTGACCGAGCATCGGCACATGGAGGCGATGCGGATGCCCGTCCCATATGGTCTCCGGAGATATCCCAGCCAGCAGCTCGTCCTCCGTGTCCAGCAGCGCAGCAATATGCTCTCGCGGCGAACGGCCAAACACCGGGTCTGGCAGACCGAGCCGTTGCGCCAAGGCCGCGATCAACTGCGCATTGGACCACGCCTCCCCTTGGGGCGGCAACACTTGCGGGCCATATTGCACGTAATACGTACCGTAGCCGCGATACAGATCCTCCGACTCAAACGACGTACACGCCGGCAGCACCAAGTCGGCATAGCGGGCGGTATCGGTCAGGAAGCTATCGTGCACCACGGTAAAGAGATCCGCCCGCGCCAGCCCACGCCGCACCAGAGTTTGCTCTGGACAAGTCGTCGCCGGATTATTACTCTGGATAAACAAGCTACGGAGCGGCGGATCCTGCCACTCGAGCAAGGACCGGCCAAAGCGCACCATGTTCAAGACGCGGCGCTCCCCCGGTTGCAGGTCAGGCCGACGCACCGCATTGAAATTGAACGGATAGCTGCCACCCGTCGATAATAGCGCGCCCCCTCCGGGACGCTGCCAGGCACCCGTCAGTCCCGGCAAACACGTAATGGCGCGCACGGCCGTGCCGCCCCCCACATAGCGCGACAGCTCCTGACCCAGACGGATGAAAGGCGCACGTGCCTGCCCATACGCTATGGCCAACGCTTCCACATCGCGTGCCGGCACACCCGTGATCTCCGCCACGATGGCAGGCGTGTACCGGGGCAGCACAGCCTGTACCCAGCGGTCGTATCCCAGGACGAGACGATCGATGTAGGCGCGGTCGATCAGCCCTTCCCGCTGCAACACATGCGCCAGACCTAAGGCCAGCGCCGTATCCGTGCCAACGCGAATCGGAATGAACCAATCGGCGCGCCGAGCTGTACGGGTACGCCAGACATCGATCACTACCAATTTGGCTCCACGCTTTTGAGCCATGGCCACAAACGGCAGGAGATGCACATTCGTACTGTCCAGATTCGCGCCCCAACTGATGATGAAATCGGCATCCTGCACACGCTCGGGATCCGTCCCCATATCAGCGCCGACTGTCAGACTCCACGCCTCGCCATTACACGAATCACAGACGGCTCCGGCATTGACCCGTGTCGCCCCCAGGGCGTGAAAGAGCGCCTGGGTCAAGTTGCGGTTCACGAGTCCTTGATGCGCGCTGTAGGCATACCCGGCCAGCGCCTCCCCACCGTGGCGGGCGAGAATATCGGTCCACGTGCTGGTGATCTCGTCCAGTGCCTCCTCCCACGATACCGGCGCAAACTGTCCCTCGCCTTTCGGCCCCACACGCCGCAAGGGCGTCAGGATGCGATCCGGCGAATGCACCCGTTCGGGATAACGGTGCACCTTACCGCAGAGGAACCCGCGCGTAAACGGATGCTCCGGGTCGCCCACCGTACGCACCACCCGCCCCTTTTCAACCGTTGCCAACACAATACACGCATCCGGACAATCATGCGGACACACCGTGCGCACCACCCGCGCCATCGCCCTCTCCTTTCTCATCCAGTAGGACTGAGGACTGAGTGCTGAGGACGAAGTCAAATCCACCCTGCTATCCTCCCTCCGCCCATAGCCGTAGTCCTCTCTCCCTATTCCGCATTCCGTATCTTAGTTGCTCCCCGCAGGGGGCCGCATTCCGCAATCGGCACGTCTGGCACCCACAGGTAGCCATCGGCATCGAGCAGATAGACTTCCCGCAATCCGTGCGGCTTATCCTGCGCGGTGGCGAGCACCGTAAAGCCCAGCCGACACGCAGCCGCCTCCGCCGCATCCGGATCCCGTCCATGCAGCCGTAACTCAGCGCCGACACCGCGCGCCTGTCCAAGTGCCAAATGCGCATGCAGAGGATGGTCTAGATAGGTGTGATCGGCATGTAACATCCACTCGACATCACCACGCCGCAACACTGCAAAATCCGGGTCGTTGTAGACCACCTCCGCCTCAAGTACCTCACGGTGAAACGGCAACGCCGCCACCATATCGCGCGTCAGCAGATTGAGGCCCAGCCCTCGCAGAGACCGTCCATAGTCCGGGGCCGGCATCCAGGGATCACCCGTTCGCAGTTTCATCGCTCCAGTTCTCCTTCCAACTACACGAGCACGTGCTTGCGTCGTTACCTCTCGTTCCTCGTGACCCGCCCCTTTATCCAGTGGCTACGACGAAGTGTAACGGGGGGAATGGCTCTTGAAAAGAACCATTATTTCGACAATCTATAGTGCCATTTAGGCATTTTTGGCGATGTTTCCCCAGCAATTCCCGCTTATCGCCTATGATGCCTATACGATTGATGTCGGCGGAGGTATTTAAGGGCAATTTGACGCCCGATGAGCCGTGTTTGCAACGCCGCGAGCGATCAGAGGGCCGCCAGGCTTGATGCGACGTCGGTTAGGCGTTCCCTTCAGACGCACGACGGCCCTGAAGATGAAAAAGGAGCAGTTTATCGGGTTGCGCCACTGACCGAGTGAAGAGACAGGGCAAGAGGAATCGAAGTCGAGGATGGGAGCGGCTTTCTTCAAGCCGTAAAATAGCGCTTCGAACAGGTGCTGCATGGAGTCCAGAGCATACTGATCGAACAGAGCTCTCATCTTCTCCCACAACCTCCGTTTGCTGCCGAGTTTGGCCCAAACCGCTTGGAAGAGCGGGCAACAGAGTTGTTGGACCTGATCCACTAAAAAGGCCAACATCATGAGCAAGGCGAACACCACCGAGAGATGCTGATAGCCGTGACCAAAGTTGTGTTCGAAGTGATAGCCTTGATTTTTCAGCGTATTGAACGTTTCATTTTCAATGCGCCACCGGGCTCGGGCGCCCTGCATCAGGCGGTCAACCGTGCTCTTGTTCACCCGTAGGTCGGTGACCCAGCTGAAGTGTTGGCCTTTGCCCTTGATCGTCTCCCAGCACTCGATGAAATTGACTCGTAGATCGGCGTTGGATTCATTGAGTGGCATGTCGCTGACAAACCGAAATCGATGATGAGCGCCGGTTTGAGCGTCCTCACGCTCATAATACGTGATCCGTCCAGCTTGCTCAGCCTCGGCCACTTGATTGAATAAAAAGGCATGATCGCCTTCTTTGACGCCCAGAATATAATGCACATCATGGTCGTGTAGCATCTCAATGTGGGGCGCATTAGAACTGAGGCTGTCCTCGGTGACAATCACCTGGAGATGCGGATGATCTTGACGGAACTTGGTGATAAAGCGTTTGGCTGCATTGCGTTCACAGTCATTTTTACTCGTGCCATCTTGTTTGATAATCGCCTCGGGCATGAGCGGAATGACTTCGCGCTTATCGGGGTGAATCAGTGCGGCCCCCAGCATCTGGTGAGAATAGGTCACCGTCCCGTTGCGGTCCTGTTTTTCCAAACAGGACGCACAGTGGATCGAGTTGGACGAAAAATAGCCCGTGCCATCGAGGGCTAAGAGATAGTGGCCCTGGACAAAGATCATCTCCTCCAGCGCCTTGCCCCGCTGGAGCCCGCGAAAGACCTGCTTGAACGCGGGTCGCAGAGATTCCGGAGCAACCGGATCGAGCATCTCGCGCATCGCGGTATCGCACGGCACCCGTTCCATGCCGTAAAGTTGATGCAAGTTGCCTTCGGCTCGCTCTTTATCAAAGGCCAGCAACAAAGGCGATTTGAGTGAAAACATGGCAAAGGCCGACATGAGGGCATCGCGCAACGACACCTCGACCTTGCCCGAGCGATGGTCGGCAACGTCGGCAAACATCATTCGGAGCTGTCTAATGAGGGCGTCAGCACTGAGGTGCTTGCGCACTTTGGGAGCCACAAGACCCATCGTTATCCCTGGCAGAAAGGAAAGTGACGGAGGTGATCAGGGGCTATTGTGGCATAGACGTTTACGAAAAGACAAGCGCGAGAGCCCTATGACTACAGGGCTTCACAGGTATCCGGGAATTGCTGATGTTTCCCGGCTAACACATCCGATCGGGCTAATTATTGAGAAGCCGTGGTAAAATCGTCGCGAGCGCAGGGAGAACAAGACGTGAGGCGGCGAAGAACCGGCGTGTACGAGCCGTACGTGACATCGGTACTTACTTTTTCAAAATGACCCGTTTCCAATAAGCATAAATAAAGCCTATTCCATACCCGAATAATTGCACAAAAGCTGCAAGAATACTTAAAAAGCCAACTTTAAAACTTCTATTTTCAAATGTAGAACCTAAAAATATGGCAAGTACATATATGAACAATAGAGAGGCCATTATATTAAATATTTTGAGATTTATAAATATCATGATTAATGTCAACAAACAGTACAAGGTAAAAATGGCAGACAAGCAATACACCGGCTTCAATTCATTGGGGTACATTTTATAGAAATTAATACGGGCTGCACCACTATGAGATATCTGCTTAAAGAAGTTGAAAAAATCCGTTCTCCTTTTATGGTAAAAAAAAGCATCCGGAATTAGTCCTGTTTTGTATCCGGCGTTAATCATTCGTATGCTAAACTCAATATCTTCTCCATACCTCATGGTCGAAAACCCTTTGTGTCACTTCATATACATCTTTTGATATCCCCATATTAAAACTTCGAGGATGGAATGTGCCAATATGTCTTTTTCTTCCCCTGATGCCTCCAGTAGTGAAAGTAGAGGTCATCGCACAATTTATTGCCTTTTGAATAGGCGTAAAAGAGTCGTGTGCTCGATCAGGACCACCAAAAGCATCTAAATATGTTCTCGACAAATACCTATCCACGTGCTCCAAATAACCACTCGGAATAATACAATCCGAATCTAGAATAATAAAGTAATCTCCATTCGCATGTTGAAAACCAGCGTTGCGTGCCGGCCCAGGGCCAGTATTTTCCTGATAGTAATATCTAACATCTAACTGATCTTGAAAGGATGCGACAATGTCTTCCGGCGTCTTCGTTGATCCATCTTCGACAATAACAACTTCAAAATTCTTCACGTGTTGTTCCGTTAGACTCGCCAATAATTCCTGCACTTCGTCAGGACGATTGTACACAGGAACGATAATGGAATAATGCATGTACACCTGCCTTCCCAAAAAACACCGTCTCGCTTATGCACGCAGTATGTTTCGATACACCTCAATCGCCAACGCCGCATAGCGATCCCAACTGTAGTCTTCACGGATGAGCGCATGCGCCCGGGCACCCATGTGACGAAATTGGGCGCGATTTTCCCAGGCGGTCAAAATGGCTGCCGTCAGCGCGGCGGTATCCGCGGGAGGGATGACATAACCGGTGGGGAGCATTCGGTGATTCTTACGCCTCTGATTTCTGGCGTTGATGCCCTGCAAACACCTGATGGAAGGTGCCGTTATACTTCGCACAGCGCAGCGCCAACATCTGATTGCTGTTGATCTCGTACCACCAGGCGCCTGAGCGTTTCAAGCGAACATGGCAGATGAATTTGTTGGACGATTCCATCCCCCCACTGCCCAATGGATAGCCCCCGAGACGCAACTTGCGGTAATGGGTCCGGCCCCGATGCTCACTCAGATACACCCAGCAATTGTCAATCGCTTTGAGCGCGTCTTCGGAGGCCGGCTGCATGCGCCGCAAGCCACCGAGCACCTGGCCCACCTGGCCTAGGTACAGACGAGTCAGGGTCGCTTCGGCCCACTTCTGAGCTTGTTCCGAGTTGCCATATTGCGCTTTGGCCACCTTATGGAGGTACTCCGAACAATGGTAAGAGTCGAGCACCTGGCAGGCATCGGGGAACAAGGCCTGCACGTGTTTCCATAGCCACTCGGCGCCATCACAAATCACACAAAGTCGCACCCGCTCCTTGGGAATCAAGCCCGCCTCTTTGACTTGCTTCAGGGCTTTGCCGAGCTCGGCTTCGTTTTGGACCTGATGCCAACTGAGCAGATGCACGATGCGACCCTCATCAAGGAGATAAAAGCGAAAGCCTTTGGCATCGCGCCAGGCCCCCGTCCACTGCGGTCGCTTCGCCCGCTGGCATCGTTGACCCGGACGACGTCCTCGGGCACTCTCGGGGCGCGTCGGGACATAGGCCCCATCAATGCCCAGCACCACCACGGGCCGACGCCATTTCCCCTTGGCCACTTGAGCGATACGCTTGTCGGTCTCCTCACGCGATGGCCCCACCTCCAACACCGTGAGCCCCTGGGCCGCTTGATTGGTCAGGGTATGCATGCGCTCAGCGCCCATGCTCACACCGGTGAGGTCGTGAAAAAACGTTTGGGCCTCGTCGTAGGGCATCTCAACCACCACCTTGGCGGCGGCCTGTTGCACATCGAGTTGAAGGCGCCCAGGGGCTAAGTGCAACACCGCGTCGAGGGGATAAGAGCCACAGCGGCAGGTGCGACAATAGAAATAAGGTCGCTCAAGCTGGACCGCTCCCACCAGGGTCTCCATGGTCCGCGCCACGGCCGGGCGAGCCGTTAAGAGCCGCTCACACTGGGGGCAAGGGGCCTGCTTTCGGTTCTGCTCGCCGGCATGAGCATGGGTGAGAATCGTTTCGCTGAGGCCGCCGGTGAGGTCTTGACGCAGCTGCCACACGATGTCGCTCACCTCTGCCAAAGTGGCTTGCGGCTCGGGCAAACGTTCTGCCAAGCCGTCAAGCCACTGGTCAAAGCGGGCGTGGAGTTCTTGGCGTAACCCGTCCCATTGTTTTCCTGCACGAACCTCAGCTGACGAGATAACCTCAGCACAGCCCATGGGGAGCCCTTTCTAATAGGGTCATGAAATTGCGTTTTTCCCTATTATAGAAGGCATCCCTATGGGGTGTAAGAATCACCGAATGCTCCCGCTGTCAACTTGATGGCGCAAGGCGAATTGGGCCCCGGCTACCATTGGCCGCCGCTGTATCCTTTCTTCCTCGCCGGCATCTATACGCTCTTTGGACAGCATATTATCGCCGTACGGGCCGTACAGGCGGTGATGGGCGCCATACTGGCTGTTGTCATCGCGATGGCCGCACGCCACATCGGCGGCGGGCGCGTTGGCGCACTCGCCGGGGGGCTCTGGAGTATCTACCCGCTCGGGGTCTTGATCGCCGGTCTGGTTTACCCCACCAGTTTGATCACGCTGCTGCTCGCCTGCGCCGTGCTGTGCCTGGTGACATCCGTGGCGCAGGCGGGCGGACGCAGACGCGTGGTGCTGGGCGGAATACTCCTTGGCCTGGCGACCTTAACCAAGCCTATCGTGTTCGCCACGGCTGTTGCCCTGACCCTATGGATGCTGTATTGGAAGCGCACGCATCGGCTGGCATGTGCGACCCTGTTTCTCTGTGCCGTGGCGCTGCCCTTAACCTTAGGAACCGTCTCCAGCGGTCGTATGGTGGCCCCAGCCCGAAGCGTCAAGAAGCAATTCTTCGACCATTTACCCGAGGTTGGCCAGACGCCACGGGCGGTCGGACGCGATGAAAACGCCAGCAAGATCCAAGCTATTCTGCAGCACCCAGGCGCGTTCGCTTCCCATGTTGTACAGGAGTTCGGCCATTTCTGGGAGTTGTATCCGCGCCGCATCAAAATGAATCGGCCATCCAAGCGAGCCAAATACCATGGGCCTGATACGCGCGTCGTGCGCCAGACGGTTTTCGGCTCCACCTGGACGTCGTTGGTGAGCGTCCTCAGTGTGGGACCCGTGTTTCTGTTTGCCCTGGTCGGCGCCGGCACCATGTGACACAAGCCCGAACGGAGACGCGATCTCTCGTTACTCTGTCTGACGATTTTCTCCTTTGCCATTGGCCACGCACTCCTGATCGCCAAGACGCGCTACCGGCTCCCTGTCGAACCCTACATCATCATGTTGAGCGCGTACGGGTTGGCGCACGTGTGGGCTCGGCTGCAGCCGGTGTTGGCCACACGCTTTGGGCCACCCACGCCGCACGGGTGCAGCACCCGCGTTCGACGTCGGGCCTCGCCAGGATAGCGAGGCGGAATACACTCCTGATTACACACGACCGGCTTTACTGGGACGGCGTCGCTCAGACCTGGCAAGAGCAGCAGCCGCAGAGACTCTGGCGGGCCTATAGCGATGCGGTCAACATCGTTTTATTCGCGCAGTGGCTCCCCGAGACCCCGGTCGAGCGCTTACTCAAAACCGACGTGTTCGACGAAGTCGTCAGCCACGGTTTGTATGCGCTGATGATATCGAGAGCCCAGTGTGTGGCCAGCATGGATATCTCTCCCAGGCTCGTACAGGCCGCCTGCACGCGTTGTCCGGAGCTGCGGGCGACGTCTGCCGATGTGCGCCGTCTGCCCTTTGCTGACGGCGCCTTTGACGTCATCATTTCCAATTCGACGCTCGATCATTTCGACGACTTGTCGGACCTGGTGACCAGTCTGCGCGAACTGCGCCGCGTGCTCCGTCCAGGCGGGGAACTCCTGCTCACGCTGGATAACCTTGCCAACCCGGCGGTCGCCTTGCGCAATCTCCTGCCGTTTCGTCTGCTGCAGGGTCTGGGTATCGTGCCGTACTACGTCGGGGCGACGTGTGGGCCGTATCGCCTGCAACGGTTTCTGTCACAGGTGGGATTCGACATCCTCGAGGTCAAGACCCTGCTACACTGCCCGCGGGTGTTCGCCGTTGCCATCGCTCGTGTGCTGGAAAAACACATGACGGCAGAGACACAAAAACGTTTCTTGCAACTTTTGAAAACGTGTGAAAGCCTCTCGCGTTGGCCGGGGCGCTTTTTCAGCGGTTATTATATCGCTGTCAGGTCCGTTAGGCGTTAAGAGAGGTCTCGTGGAATGGATAGGAATCTGTGGGGATTAGATGTCAATCATAAAGATTACCTTGTTTTTGGTGGATGTGATATGGTTGAATTAGCAGAACATTATCAAACACCGCTGCATATTGTTGACAAAAACAAATTACGCCACAATTATTACAACTTTATCAAAGCATTCACAGATTTTTACCCCAAAGTCGACGTGTTTTATTCTTATAAAACAAATTGTGTTCCAGGCATACTCAGAGTACTACATGAAGAAGGATGTGGTGCTGAAGTGATCTCACCTTATGAATTGTGGCTGGCTTCCAAGCTAGATGTAGACTCATCGAAGATTATCTATAACGGTGCCAATAAATCTATCGAAAATTTAAAAATGGCTATTCAGAAAAACATAGGATTTGTCAATATTGACTCGGAAAATGAATTACACAGACTCAAAAGTGTTTCTGATGAGATAAAAATTGATGTCAATTTTGGGATGAGAATCTATCCGGAAGTGGGTTGGAGAGCGCACTTTGGTATGGAGGCAAAGGGGCATCCTTTGGTGTATCTCCTGAAAAAAATTACGTGCGATGCGCTTCTTGAACTTGTGTTGTCTGCATGTACATATGGGTACCGGAATGCGACATGCAAAATATTACCAAAAAGTCATCAAAATACTTTGTTCCTTAATGTATACGTTGAAGGAGAAACTCGATATCGATATTCAGTATTTGGATATCGGTGGTGGTTTTGGCATCCCCACCATCAGGAATTTAAGTCTGCGTGAAATGGCGCTCTATAAGATCTTCAATGTTTCTCCTGGAACATCACGTGAAAAGAGGGCGCCTTCATTCGCTATGTTTGGCAAATCCATTGTGACCTCTCTTATAAAATGGTGTGCCTATTATAATCTCAAGAAGCCATGTTTATTACTTGAGCCAGGACGTGCGATCACGAGTGATGCACAAATCCTATTGCTACAGATAGGTGATATAAAGACAAGAAAAAAATGGCAAAAAGTTTGCTATTACTGATGGTGGTATGCAAAATATCGCCTTCCCCCTGTCCTACGAATATCATACGTGTTTGCTCGCCAATCAGGCAAGCCGTGATTTGCAAGACCGATATACGGTCACCGGACCCTTATGTTCACCAGAAGACCTCCTCTATCGGAATTGGACATTTCCCGCGTTAGTAGAGGGAGATATGCTGGCCATTATGGATGCCGGGGCGTATTTCACGTCATTTGCCAACAATTTTTCCTATCCCAGACCCGCGATTGTGATGGTCTCGGACGGGGAGCACGAGCTCATCAGATAGCGGGAAAGTTTTGCGCACATGACGGCTCTAGACCGAAGTTCCCCTGGCAGAATAGGCGGAGGGTTAAGTAGATCAACAGGTTGGCCCAATTCAAAAGTCCAT
>CBCXVS010000193.1:0-15324 GCA_965178525.1 uncultured bacterium
ATGGACTTTTGAATTGGGCTAACCTGTTGATCTACTTAACCCTCCGCCTATTCTGCCAGGGGAACTTCGGTTTAGAGATCGCCGAAACATCGGTGTGGGCGCCAATCCAGGTGCTGTGGAAGTGGCGGACGTCAACAGCAACGGCATTCCGGATCTGATCATTGCCAATTCTAACACGAACAATGTCTTGATCCTGTTCGATCCTGCGAACTGCCGTTTTGCCCCCTCCCCCTTACCTTGCTTTAGTCAAGTCGTTGACGTGGGGGACACGCCCCTTTCTCTGGCGGTGGCTGATGTTAACCATGACGAATTCTTGGATCTGGTCACGGCCAACAACGGCTCCGATGACGTCTCAGTCCTCCTGAGGCAATCCAATGGAACGTTTGCCCCTCACCAGCGGTCGCCTTTCCCTGTAGGACGAGAACCCCGTAGTGTAGTCGCAGCGGATTTTAACGCTGACAAAATTATAGACTTGGCCACTGCGAATGGCGGGACCGACAATGTCTCCATTCTACTTGGACAAGGTGACGGCTCTTTTCTTGTCGAACAAGGTTTTGGCGTGGGGGACAATCCATCGTCCCTGGCGGTCGCCGACATCAACCAGGACGGCGCCCCGGACCTAGTCACTGCCAATCACTTTGCGAATACGGTATCGGGCCTGTTCGGCAATGGGGATGGCACATTTCCGGCGGCACAAGGCTTCGGCGTGGGTGCGCTTCCTCGAGCCGTGGCGGTAGCAGACCTCGACCGTGCCCGCCAACTCAACCTGGTCACGGCCAATGCTGGCGCTGATCACGTCTCCGTGTTGCTCGGACAAGGCAATGGCTCCTTTGTGATGGAACAACAGGTCGCTCTCTCAACTGAGCTAGATACTGATGCCTTTGGCCCTCACGATGTGGCCATTGCAGACCTGAAGAACGGTGACACGATCCTCGATCTGGTCACCGCGAACGCCGGCGTAGATGAAAATCCTTCTACCACTGTCTCCGTCTTGTTCGGACAAGGACAGGGTGAATTTGCCGCAGAAAGTTTCGACCTGAAGATGAGACAGGGTGCCGTGGCGGTGGGCGACCTCGATGGCAACCACCTCCCGGATCTGGTCACGGCTAGCATCGGAACTGACGACGCACCTACCAACCTCATCTTTGTCTTGCGCAGACGAGCCAACGGCGGCTTTATGTTCGTACCCCCCGCCATTCAAGTGGCCACTGGTCCCCAAGACGTGGAGTTGGGAGACTTCAACGGTGATGGCAGACTCGACCTGGTCACGGCCAACGCCAATGCCGGCAACGTCTCCGTTGTCTTGGGACGAGGCGATGGCGCCTTTATCCAAGCAAACAGGCGAGACATTTTCGTAGGCCAGCGTCCGGTTGCCGTGGCGGTCGCGGACCTCAACGGTAACGCCATTTTCGACCTGGTCACCGCCAATGCTGATGACCACAATGTCTCCATCCTGCTCGGACAAGGCAATGCCGCCTTTGCCCCAGCAGACCCACCCGAGGTTCCCGTGGGGATCAGCCCGAGTGATGTGGCTGTGGCGAACTTGGCCGGTGGTCTGGCCGGCGGCTGCGCCCCTGGCCTGTATATCATCACCGCCAATGCAAGCTCCAATAATGTCGCGGTGTTACAGATCCAACGTGAGGCCAGCAATGTCACGTTAAGCGCCCCACAATTTTTCGTGGTTGGCAGGCGCCCCGCGTCGGTGAAAGTAGCGGACTTTAACGGTGATGGCAGACCAGATCTGATCACGGCTAATCAGGACTCCGATAATGTCCTGGTTTTGCTGCAACGAGAGTCTGAGGATGGGTTATGTGTATTTACACCCTAGGCATCAGAGGGGTCAGCGTCCTTCGATGCATCAAAGCATCAAAGGGGTCAGAGTCGAATACCATTAAGTTAAGAGGCGCTACCGGATACATCGGCAGGCTAATCTGACGCTTCCGCCTCGGGCCAAAAATCCGTATCCAGCACCTGTTCCGCCGTCCAGGGGCACGCCTCGGAGAACGTCTCCGGCCTCAGCCTCGTTTGTCTCGCGGCTCGATCTTTAGTGTATCCGTAATCTTTCAAAAGATACGGCGCCACCTCTTGCTTGAGACTCGGGCTGTCCGCTAAGGCGTCCTCAATCTCTTTCCGCTGTTCCCGAATCGTATCTTCCCAGCGATGGCTGTCGATTCGGCCTTCAGGCTGATAACGCCACTTGAGCAAATGCATGACCAGGACGCGCAGCCGACGCCTCAGCTCCCGCTTGTGACTTTTTCCCAAGTCCTCGATTTCCTCTGCCAGGTTCAGCGCGTCGAGTTCCTCAGGGTATCGCACGCCACGTAGGACTGTCGCCTGATGCTGCGTCCAAGCGTAAAAATCCTCGTCGTAACGGGGCGGCATCGTGACCGCCTAGTCGCGTTGTTCGTCGAGCATAACCCACCTCGTATACAACCAGTTGACGTCACGCCCCGACAGGCATGACGCACTGCGATACGTCATGCTCCGGTGATCACTAGGCGATCACCCCCGCCTCGGCAAGCCGCGAGATGTCATCCGTCGAAAGCCCCAACAGGCCGCGAAAGACGGCATCGTTCGCTTCGCCCAGCCGTCCGACCGGACGTTGGATGTGGCCTGGGGTGGCATGTAACCGGACCGTCATACCGGGATGCTCGACCATGCCGAGATCAGGGTGTTCCATCATGACCGTATAATTCCGGTGGCACAACTGCACATCGCGCCACAAGTCCTCCGCCGTCTGCATCACGCCGGCCGGAACGCCTACGGCTTGCAGCTCGCGCATGAGTTGATACGGGGTCCACTCTCGGGTTCTGGCGCTGATCCGGTCATCGAGTTCGTCATGCCGCGCCCAGCGGTCTGCCGCGGTCTTGAAAGCCGGATCGTCGGCCAACGCCTCCTCCCCGAGCAGCGTCGCCAGGGCGCGCCATTGGGCGTCGGTGGTGCAACTCATGACGCACCAGGCCTCATGCCCGATACAGGGATAGCAGCCCTGGGGCACCGCGTTGGGGTTGCGATTGCCCATGGGCTCCGCCACGACGCCATTGGCAAAATAGTCCAGGTAGACAGGCTCCAAGGAGGCGACCGCGGCTTCTACTTGTGCGATTTCGATGTATTGTCCCTGGCCCGTGCGGGCGCGATGATGCAGGGCCGCGATGACGGCCAGCGCCTGGGTCGTGGACGAAATATAGTCGGGTTGGGCGACTTTGACGCGGGCGTCTGGCGGCGAATCCGGGTAGCCCCACAGCAGGGACATACCGGTATAGGCCATCAATGGACCGCCGAAGCTGACAAAATTCCCGTGCGGCCCACTGCGTCCATAGCCTGGCAGGCTGACCATGATGAGGTCCGGACGCACGTCGAGTAGATGATCGTAATCCAGTTCATACTTGGTCATCACGCGGGGGCTGAAGTTTTCCACCACGACATCGCTAATGGCAACCAAGCGTTTGATCAACTCCTGACCCTCAGACGTCTGGAAATTCAGCGTGATGGGGCGTTTGTTGCGATTCACTTCTCCATAACCCGGGTTTCCCGGCTCGCGTGGGTCGGAGAACGTGGCGCTTTCCACCTTGATGACATCGGCGCCAAAATCCGCCAGGTAACGCGTGCCATAGGGACCGGCCCAGGCGCGGCTGAGATCCAGGACGCGCACGCCCTGAAGCGGGAGTCCGCGCCGCGTCGGCGCAGCAGAGGTTGAGGTCTTGCGGGTTGCCTGGGAGAGAGTCTCGGCCAATACTTCCTGCTGGTGTTCCCCGAGCTGCGGTGCGGGGCGTCGAATCCGCAAGGGCGAGGTCGAGGCGCGAAACATCGGACCCGCATTGCGCAACTTGCCGAAGGGAGGTTGCTCAAAATCAACAAAGAAATCTCTCGCGTTGAGATGCGTATTCGACGCCACATCGGCCACGGTCGACCACGGCGCCGCCGGGACGCCATGGTGCTGGAGTTTTTCCATCAGAGACCAGCGGTCAAAACGCGCCGTGAACTCCCGCAGAATCGGATCGACCCGCTCGGGGTGGTCGTTGCGGTAGTCCGCATCCCGCAAGGCTTCGTCTTGCAGCCGGGGGTCGCCGACTACCTCGACCAGCTTTTTCCATAGATGCGGCATCAAGGCCGCGATAAAGATGTGGCCGTCCTTACAAGGGTAGTAGCCGTTCGGCGGCATAAAATTGCTGGCCCCAATGCGGTATGGAATATCGCTCCACAGGCCGTAATTCACCAGCAGAAAGTAGAGGTTGGCGAGCACCTCATGCACCGATGCCTCGACCAACTGTCCCCGCCCGCTGCTGCGGCGCTCCCACAGGGCCATGAGAGCCCCAAACGCCGCTTGTATGCTGGCCAAATAGACACCTTGTCCGCAGGGAGACACACAGGGTGGCTTGGCGTCATCGCCCTGGATATAGGCGAGGCCACCCATCGCCTCGGCCACGATATCGTTGCCGGCGTAGGCGCTATAGGGACCGCTGAGGCCGAATGTCGAGAAAGCGAGCCAGATCAGGTGCGGATAAAACGTGGAGAGCCGTTCTAAGTCGATGCCACGGGCTGCCCATGCGGCGATACCTTCCGTACTGACCACCATATCGGCCTGCTCGGCCAGCATCCGAAAGCGCTCCTGATCTTCCCGTTGATCGAAGTCGAGAACGATGCTGCGTTTGCTCAAATTGGCCCGGACGAAGGGTAAACTGAGACACTCCTGGTCATTAGAGACAAATGGGGACAGGTGACGGCCCGGATCCCCATCGGGCGGCTCGATTTTGATCACGTCGGCGCCGAGGTCTCCCAAGACGCGGCTGACAAAAGCCCCGAGTGGCTCGGCCACGTCTAAGACGCGTATGCCGTCCAGCGCTCCCGGCGAACTCTCATGATTGGCTGCTCTCATATGTGCTCCCTCAGCAATGCGCCACGAATGGGGGCGATCACACGCCTACTCAGCTCTACCATACCGTGTTCGGGTCCTGACGTCCACTCCTGTCCCTATGTCTGCCGCGCCACGGCCCCACATTTTGACCCCTATGACCGCCAGGGGTATGATGGGCGCTCATACCTACACCAACGGAGGAGCTCGGTATGGCTGGACCCCTTGAAGGACTATTGGTCTTGGATATGTCGAAGACGTTGGCCGGGCCGTTTTGTACCATGACGCTGGGCGATATGGGGGCGGATGTCGTCAAAGTCGAGGAGCCGACGCTCGGGGACGAGACGCGGCACTGGTCGCCTTATCGGGAGGGGCAATCGTGTTTTTATCTGGCCGTCAACCGCAATAAGCGAAATATTGCGGTCAATCTCAAACATCCTCAGGGCGCTGAGGTGGTGAAGAAACTCGCGGCCAAAGCGGACGTTATGATCGAATCGTTCCGCACCGGAACGACTGAAAAGATGGGGCTGGGTTATGCGGATATCCACGCGATCAATCCCCGAATCATCTACTGCGCCATTTCCGGGTTTGGCCGCACGGGGCCGCTCAGTCAAAAGGGCGGGTACGACCTCATGGTGCAAGCCTACAGCGGCCTCATGAGCCTGACGGGCGAACCGGACAAAACCCCGCTCCGAGTTGGCTTTTCCCTGGTGGATATCACCTGCGGCTGGGTGGCGTACGCGGGCATCATGACGGCGCTGTACCAGCGCGAGCAAACGGGCAAAGGGCAGTATGTGGAAGCCTCATTGCTAGAAGGCATGGTGTCGGCTGCCAGCTACCATGTGGTCAATTACCTGGGGACCGGCGTCAATCCCGGTCCGTTGGGACAAGGGCATCCATCTTTAGCGCCCTATCAAATGTTTCCCTCCAAAGACGGCCGTGTCATGCTTGGGGCGGCCAATGACGGCTTATGGAAGAAGTTTTGTGACGTGACCGGCAGACAAGACCTGGCGGACGATCCCCGCTTCCGGACCAATCGGGATCGCGTCGACCATCGCGATGCCTTAATCTCCATCCTGGAAGATGTGTTTCAAAGCAAAACCACAGATGAATGGGTCGAGCTGCTCGAAGGCGCTGGCATACCGAATTCACCCGTCAACACGATTGCCGACCTCGTCGATGATGCGCAGGTCGCACATCGCGATATGCTTGCCGATGTCCCGCATCCGGCCGTGGCCGGGTTGCGAGCCCCGGCATGCCCGATGAAGCTGTCGGATGGCCCGTCTAGTATCCGCCGTCATCCGCCGGAAAATGGCGAACATACCGCAGAGATTCTCGCCGAACTCGGGTATGCGACCGATGACATCGACAGCTTGCAGGCGTCCGGAGCCGTCAAACAGACGCGGGACGCCTAGCATGCGCCGGATTTTAGTCCAGCCGATACACGCGCCGTGCCGTTCCACTGAACAAGGCCAGCTTTTCCTCGTCGGATGCGCTGGCGGCGATACGCTTAAACGCATTCCACAGCGTGGCCCAGCCGATCCCCATCTTTTCCACGGGGAAATTGCTCTCGAACATGCAGCGGTCCGGCCCGAACAGATCGATGCATGTTTCCATATAGGGCCGCCAGTAGGCCGCCAGTTCGGACGATGGCAGCGGCGCGGGCCGTGTCCAATATTCGTAGGCGGCCAGCCGATTCATCATGCCGCCGAGCTTCATCGTGACATTTTGGCACGTGGCCAGTTCCGTTGTCTGGGCCTTCCAGGACGCGAACACCTCGTCCCCCTTGCCAGCATAGGGGCCATAGCCGAGCGGCCCGCCCACATGGCACATGACGATCGTCGTGGTGGGAAAGGCCCGAGCCAGATTGATGACGTCGGCAAGCTGGGGATGATAGAGCCAAGCGTCAAAGGACAGGCCGAGCGCGGTCAGACGCGACAGGCCAGCCCGGAAGGCCGGTTGCCTCAGGACATGCGGTCCTGTGATGGTGCCGCTGTTGCCGATCACCTCGCTCGCGTCCCAGCCGGTGGAGTGGCGTACGCCGCGGAACCGTCCGCTGCCGGCCTGGATATGCGCCGTCAGCACCGGCTCGACGTGGTCGCCCAGGGTGAGATCGGCCGACTCCACGATGCCGGCGGCGACGCGCGTCGGGCCATAGCGCCCGCTGTCGCTCATCGCCCCGATACCGGCGACAAACTCCGTCTCGCCCACCGGCCGCAGCTCCTCCGGGCCGCGGGCGCAGTACATGGCGTGGCATTCCTCGAACACGGTGGCGACGACGTTGTGACCCGTGCGGACATCGGCGAGAAAGTCGTCGAGCAAGTAGCGATGGTCCGGCCGGTCCCACAGGTGATGGTGGGGATCGATGATGGGCAGGTCGGGGTCGAGAATCGGCTCGGGCGGCTGCTGCGCCAGCCACGCCTCGTCCGGCGGGTAGATTCTGCCGAATTGGCCGACGCGGGCGGGCTGCTTGGATGAACTCATGCGGATACTCCCTATGCCCCCTGCTGCCAGCGCGGGGGGCAACAGTGTGGCGCCACTGTCCTCATGTTCTGTCCGTCTTCCTCAGATGAGACCTTCCTCCTCGGCGACCTCCTCCAGTAAGTCCCAACCCTCGGTGATGCCCGGCAAAAACGACTTGCAGCCTTCCGCCTCCAACGCCGTTCTACCCAACGGATCGTCGTAAGCCATCGATACGAAGGCTTCGGTGATCTTCCGGGATAACTCAGGGTCGGTGTCACTTTGTGCGGTAAAGCAACAATGACTATATCCTGGGCTGGTCCAAAAGACGCGGACGCTGTCCGGTGTCAACGTGCCGGCCGCTTGCATTTTTTGTAGGGCGACTCTGGAAACCGCCCCAGCATCGTATTCGCCGCTCCAAAACCCGGTCCACGACATCTCGATTACCGTCAGGGTTATACGGCGGGCGTTCATCGCAAAACGTTGCCAGGGACAGATCCCGATTGGGGTCGATTCCCTCCTGTTTCAAGAAACGGTTGGCTAGCAGCCCGGTCTCGACAGACCCGCGAGCGCCCAAAGCGAAGCGTTTTCCCTGCAAGTCGGCCATCGTCTTGATGTCGGAATGAGGTTGGGTGATAAAATCGGTGACCAGGTTCAAATCGACATCTCGCATGGCCACCACCTGACAAGGATCGGTCAGACGTCTCTTGATTTTGACGTAGGCCAGCGGACCGTTCCAGGCCAAGTCCACTTCCCGTCTGACAAAGGCATCGACCAGGGCATCCCAACTGGAGTAGAGGACCCAATCGAGCTCAAGTCCCTGCTTCTGAAAATGTTTTTGGATGGCCGGAAATGCCACCATGTAGGTTCTCGATGCCACACCACCAAGCCTGATCATGACGATTCCTCCGAAACATGTTGCTGATTACTTTACCGGATGATATGCATCCTGTTCAACAGGACCTAGACGGGTCAGGTACCTCAACTCCATGCGCTCACCCTCGAAAAAGTCAGTCACCGGCTCTCGGGGTTGGGATGGCTGGCCGCGCGCTATGTCGTCTCCTCTTCGGTGTATATTTGGACTCCAGGTCGATTTTAAGCAGTCTACGCCAAAGGGGCTCCGGTCACAAGCTTGGAAGTTGCCGGGTCAAAGCTCACGTGTCTCGCCCGCAGCGGCGCTACACGGTGGCGATGGCTGCGTCACAAACGGCAACGCCATGAGGAAATAGACGAGCGTGACGACTTCGGAATCGCCGAAATTGTGCTCGAACATACCCGCTACCCAAAATCCCGCGACACTGGCCACACTGCCCACCACGAGGGCTTTAGCTGGCCCGGCCTGTAGACCTAGCCGGCCATAGATGCGCCAGGTGTAAGCAAAAAACATCACCCAAATGGCCAGCCACCACGCCAGCCCGATGAGGCCGCGTTCCGCCGTGATCTGCACGACGTTATTGTGCAAATGGCTGAGGCGCCGATGTGGTGCGATCGGCGCATGAGGTTCGCGGTAGCGCTGATAGGTGTCTCGCATCGCCCCCATACCCGTGCCGGTCCAGGGATAATCCCGCGTCATACGCCAGCCGCTGCGCCACATGGAGAAGCGCTCCTGCACGGTCACATCCCGCAGGTTCCACAGGCTGCGCATGCGGTCTTGCACGGCAGGAGGCGCCAGGAAAAACGCCGCCAAAGCGAGAACCGGAATGACCAGCAGGAGGCGCTTTTGGCGCAGGCTAAGATGATGAGGCAGGCCACGCCAAACCCCAGCCAGGCATTACGCGTTTGCGTTTGCACCAAGGCCGCAAGCAGGATAGCAAGGACGGGGATACGCCAGGGTAGGTGCCGGCTGCGCGGGTGGAAGAGGACTTGGGCCAGGGCCATACTACAGAAAAGCATGAGCTGGCCGCCGAAAGTCATATAAGTTGAGGCGCCGGCGAGGCGAAAGGCGGGGCCCATGACGAGAGATTGCGGCAGACCGTACAGCGCCATGAGGGCGCTTGCCGCCAAAAGAACACTGACGAGTAAGGTCGCATGTTCGTCCGATCGCACCGTATTCACCGTGACATAGAAGACCGCGATTTCCAGGATATTGCGGAGTTCGCGAAGGCTGTGGCAGGGCGCGATCGCCGTCATCGTGGCGAGGAGCGAGGCCAAGGCAAAGCCGCCGACTGTCACCATGAGGGGCAAACGTCGCGGCCGCGCGCCTCCTTGCAAGCACAGATGCAACAGCCAGGCGGCGGTGGCGAGGATATAGGCGCCTTGCATCATACTGATCGAGACGGACACAAACAGCACGAAGGCGACGAGAGAGGTATCCGTCAAACGCCGCAAAAAGAGCGGGAGCCACGCGGCGTGACCTGAACATATGGGGCGAGGTTGCATGAGGCGCCGTGCAAAGGTTGGGTGCGTGATGCGTGTTAGTATGCTCGAATACCTGCCGATCATACGCCACGCATCGTGCCACGGACGACGGCTGATGTCAACTAGCGCCTCTGGGCACGACGATGCCGGCGTGCAAACCCAGCCGCGCTATAGTATCCTTGATGGCAAGCCTTGACTCAACATGGGAATGCCAATCTATCATGAACATCTATCGCCGTTTGTTCACCTACGTCCGGCCCTATCGGACGCATTTGGTCTTTTCCATTCTCTTCGGCGTCTGCGTATCCGGTATCACCACGCTGGCGGCGCTCTTGGTCAAACCGGTTCTGGACGACATTTTCGTCGCGCATGATCGCACCAAGCTCTACTTGTTCCCCTTCCTCATCGTGCTCCTATACAGCGCTCGTGGCCTGTGCCACTATGGCCATGCCTATCTGATCCAGTTGATTGGGCAACGTGTCGTCCGCAACCTGCGCGATGAACTCTTCACCCATATGCAATGTCTTCCCCTCTCGTACTTTCACCGTCATCATACGGGCGTGATGATGTCGCGGATCATCCACGATATCACGTTGATCCAGCGGGCGGTGAGCAGTGCGGTCAATAGCGCCTTGCGTCAAGGCCTGACCATGCTGGGCCTGATTGGGGTCGCCTTTTATCGGGATTGGTTTCTGGCGAGCTGCGCCATCGTGGTCTTGCCCCTGGCCGGTATTCTGGTGATGGAGATTGGCCGCCGACTCCGGCGCTTGAGCCGGCGCGCCCAGGAAGAAATGGGGCAACTGAGCACGCTGCTGGAGGAGGTCTTCAGTAACATTCCCATCGTCAAAGGGTTTGGGCGCGAGCCTTATGAAAGTGAGCGCTTTCAGCGGCGCAATGGCGCCTATTACCGCTTGATGATGCGTGCGGTACGCACGAATGAGCTGGCCTCGCCCCTGATGGAAGCCCTCGGGGCGATGGGCGTGGCCGCGGTCGTCTTTTACGGCGGGCAGCAAGTCATTGCCGGGACGACGACGCCCGGGACCTTTTTTTCCTTTCTCACGGCGATTTTGTTGCTGTATGAACCCATGCGCAAGCTCAGTCGGGTGAATAGCACGCTGCAAGCGGCCATCGCGGCGGCAGAGCGGGTCTTTCCATTGTTGGACATGCCCGGTGAATATGACGGCGAGCACGACAAACTGGCGCTACCACCGCTACGTGAGCGCATTGTCTTTGGCGATGTGTCCCTGCGCTATCAGCCGGACGGTCCCCTGGTGTTGCAGGACATCGACTTGGAGATACGCGCCGGAGAAGTCGTCGCGCTGGTCGGCGTCAGCGGCGCTGGGAAAACATCCCTGGTGCATCTCCTTCCGAGGTTTTTCGACCTCTCTCGTGGCTGTATCCGGATCGACGGCGCCGACATCCGCCACGTCTCCCTCGGGTCGCTGCGCGCTCAGATCGGTCTGGTGTCGCAGGACATCGTGCTGTTTGATGACACCCTCCGTCACAACATCCTGTATGGCAATCCCATGGCCAGTGAGCGGCAGATGCGTGCGGCGGCGGAGGCCGCCTATGTGCATGAGTTTGTCATGCAGCTTCCCGAGGGCTACGATACGGTCATCGGGGAACGTGGCGTGAAGCTGTCCGGTGGCCAAAAGCAACGCTTGGCGATTGCCCGCGCCGTGCTGCGCAATGCTCCCATCCTGATCTTGGACGAAGCGACCTCGGCGCTCGATAGCGCCTCTGAGCAGATGGTACAACAAGCTCTGGTCCATCTCATGAAGGATCGCACCACATTTGTCATCGCCCACCGGCTGTCGACGGTCCGTCATGCGGACACGATTGTCGTCCTGCATGAGGGACGAATTGTCGAGGCCGGACGTCATGAGGCGTTGCTGGAACAGGGGGGACATTACAGCCGGCTCTACGACCTGCAGTTTAAAGCGCAAGAGCGGGAGGGGCTTAACCTCGCGTCGGAACACCGCAACTCGCTGGAAAGTTAAGGCGGTATGTCGTTGCTCAGCCGCTACGTCTGTGGCGCTTTCGTGCGCTTTTTTGGCCTCGGGCTGAGCATGTGTGTGGCGCTTTTTCTGCTCATCGAACTCTTTGATCGCATCGATAATTTTATTTCGCGCCAGGTTCTCTGGCGCGATGCCGTCCTCTATCTGGCGCTACGCTTGCCTATGATCCTCTATTTGATGATGCCTGCCGCCTGTCTCCTGGCGTCGGTGTTGACCTTCAGTACGTTGAACAAACATAACGAAATTGTACCCATGCGGGCGGCGGGCATTGCGCCGTTGCGTCTGATGCGGGTCCTGTTCGGTCTCGGAGGCGTCGCCTGTCTCGTGTTGCTGCTGGCGCAAGAGTATGTCTTGCCCTATGCTAACCGAACCGGCCGCCAGCTCTGGCGCACGCGTATGCAACGGCAAAAGGTGGATGTGCGCTTAGGCCTTTTCAAGCAAGGCCATATTTGGCACCGAAGCGCCAATCGCATTTGGAGCGTGCGCCACAGCCAACCCCTAGAGAATCGTTTGCTTGGGGTCACCATCTACGCTATGGACGCCAATGGGGCCATTCGGCGCCGCTACGATGCCGCGGAAGCCGCTTGGAATCCGCCAGGCTGGGTGCTGCGGCAGGGCACGCAGCGCGCGTTTGACGCCAGTGGAGATTTCACCGGTCCCCCGGAACCTTTCACGGAGCGGCAGGTCCCGTTTCTCGAGCGTCCGCTGGACATCAGTGCGCGGAAAAAGGAACCCGATGAGATGGGTATTCGTGAGACCCTGGCGTATGCGCGTCAGGTACGGCGCCAGGGGCGTTCCGATGCCCGCTATGTGGTGGAATTTCACGGCAAACTCGCGTTTGCAGCGGTCTGCATCATCATGGCCGGTTTCGGCGCGCCGTTAGCGCTCGCCTCCAATCGAAGTGGCGGCGCAGCCCGTGCCATTGCCCTCACGTTGGGGTGCGGCTTCAGTTACTGGATCGTCCACTCGCTCGCCATGGCGCTCGGCCAAAATGGGCAGCTCCCACCCGTCTTGGCGGCCTGGTTGGGGAATATCTGCTTCGGCGCGGGGAGTCTCTACCTGGCGGTTCGGGCGCAATGACACGCGCGTGCTTTCATTTTTCTTTCATCTGCTTGGCACAATCCTTGCTCTCCTGAGACAGAGACGTCGAGAGCCTTCTGAAGGTCTGAGGTATGCGATCCCGTGCGGGGTTTTCTGCTGGGTGCAGCGATTTGGGTATCCGGGCCGCGTGCGCGCGTGTGTGCCCGCATGTTCCCGCCGTGAGGCGTCCGACACGCCTGTCGAGGGGTGGGATGACATCGGGCATGGGCTTGCATGCTGCGGCCGGACCGCGTGGCAACTTTTTGACAGGAGTGCCAAAAAGTATCGCTGAGGGTGCACGACGGGAGCAAGGAGTGTTGCGTGATTGGAGTCGCTCTTATTGGCGCTGGAAATTGGGGCAAGAACCTGGCGCGTACGTTCGCCGCATTGCCTCAGGCTGAGTTGAAATACATTTGCGATCTGAATGCCCGGATTCGCCAGACGATGGCCATACAATATCCTCAAGTCGTGGTGACCGATGAACTCGACCGGATCCTCGCCGATCCTGCCGTCGATGCCATTGAAAAGCGCGTGTGAAATTCCTATCCTCTCCTGGTAACCTGGGTCATGCACCCGACGATAGCCAACACGGCTCCCAACCGTGTGAGTGTGAGGGGAGGGAGGTGAGCCTTGAGACATAGGAACACACGGCTTTATCACCGCGTTGTCTGCTGGGTACTCGTCGCCACGTTCGCCGGGACGATTGGGGGCAGTGCGGTTGGAGGGGCCAAACGGGTCCTCATCCTCGGCGTCGATGGCCTGGATCCCACCTTACTGCAGCAGTTCATGGATGCCAATATCCTGCCTAACTTCCGGAAGCTGGTGGCGCAGGGCGATTTTAAGCCCTTAACCACCACCATGCCGCCGCTGAGTCCGGTGGCCTGGTCCACCTTTATTACTGGCTTAGAGCCGGACGGCCATCGGATTTTCGACTTCGTGCACCGCGATCCGGCCACGCTGCTGCCGCAGGCGGCGATGGCGAAGACGATACCGCCAAAGTGGCAGGTGACGCTGGGCTCTTGGGTGCTGCCGCTCTCCAAGGGCAAGGTCGAATCGCAGCGGCAGGGCCAAGCCTTTTGGCAAATTTTGGAAGCGCATGGCATTCCCACGCAGATCTTTCGCATGCCCGCCAATTTCCCGCCAGCCCCGTCGCCTGGCAAGGCCTTGTCGGGGATGGGAACGCCGGATATTCTGGGCACACCCGGGACGTTTTCGTTCTATACCACCGATCCTCCGGCCGATGCCAATGACATCTCGGGGGGCCGGGTGTACGCGGTCCGGGTACGAGACCATCATGTGCGGGCGCAGCTGGTCGGCCCGGACAACCCGTTCCGCCGCCTGCACACGTCGGCCGCGGACGGGGCGGACAACGTCCAGCACCCACCCCTCACGATTGATTTTGATGTGTTTCTCGACCCGGTGCAGCCGGTGGTGAAGTTTGTGGTTGAGGAGGAGGAATTTATTCTGCAAGCCGGTGAATGGAGCGACTGGATCCAGCTGGACTTCACGGCCGTGCCGTATCTCGCCGGTATCAGTGCCATGGCGCGATTCTATCTGCAAGACGTACGGCCGACGTTTCGGCTCTATGTCACACCGCTGCAAATCAATCCTGCCGATCCGATCATGCCGCTGTCGACGCCCCGAAGCTGGTCGAAGCAGCTCAGCCAAGACCTCGGTTCGTTTTACACGCAAGAATTACCTGAAGATACCAAGGCCTTGTCGGGGGGGATCTTCAGCCCACAGGAATTCTGGTAACAGGCCCAACTGGTTTGGCAGGAACGGCGGCGGGCGCTGGATTATTTCCTCTCCCGCTTCAAGGAGGGCCTGCTCTTTTTCTACTTTTCCAGTGTGGATCAAGGCGCGCATATGCTCTGGCGTTACCACGACCCGAATCATCCCGGCTACATCGACGATGCCGTGCTGCGCACGGGGCTGCAGCGGCTGTATCAAGGGGTTGATGAGGCCTTGGGCCAGGTCATGCGAGCTATCGATGATCGGACCACCTTGATCGTCATGTCCGATCATGGTTTTGCGCCCTTTTACTGGGGGGTGAATTTAAACTCCTGGTTGGTGGAAAAAGGCTACGTGAAGCTGCATGATCCGACCACGCAAGGGCAGCACATCCTGTATCAAAACGTCGATTGGGAGCGCACGACGGCGTACGCGTTGGGTCTCAATGGCCTTTACATCAACTTGCTCGGGCGCGAGAAACACGGTATCGTCTATCCTGGAGTGGAGTATGGGACACTTCTCGATCAACTCGAGGCGGATCTGCTGGCGATGCGCGACCCGCGCAATGGCCGTCAGGTCGTGACGTTTGTTGCGCGGACGCGGCGGGCTGGGCCGGCAAATAGCGCCGAGAGCGGGCCTGATCTGATCGTCGGCCATAACTGGGGTTATCGCAGTTCGTGGCAGAACCCGCTCGGGGAGTTCCCGAAAGCGGTTGTGGTCGACAATCACGATCCTTGGAGTGGGGACCACAGTATTAGAGTTGTTCCTCAATAGCATAAGATCAGGTTCCCTAGCCCAGCCCAGATGCCCACCGAATCATCCTCA
>CBCXVS010000194.1:0-15245 GCA_965178525.1 uncultured bacterium
GAAGGAAGAAGAATGTTTTTTATTCCGCCTTCCGCCTTCCGCCTTCCGCCTTCTATGGCTGGTAGCGGGTCTGCTCCTCCTCTGGGCCCGCCATACCGCCGTGGCGCAACCGACGCCGGTTCCATTGCCTGGCACCGGGGCGGTGGGCCAGGAAGTCGTGCTCCGGGCCGAGACCCTCGAATTCTTTCAGCAGACCCAACAGCTGGTGGCGGCTGGGGCCGTGGTCATTGAGTCCGGGGACTCGCGCATGTTTGCCGATCGGGTTGAAGTCAACACGGAAAGCGGCGTTGGCATGGCAACCGGTCGGGTGCGCCTGTTGACGCCCGAAGATGATATCCGGGCGTCCCGGTTGGATTTCAACCTCAGCGCCGAACGGGGGGTGCTTTACGATGCGGTGGGGATTTTCGCCAGCGCCTATCGTATTCGTGGCGAACGCATCGAGCGCTTGGGGCCCAACACGCTGACGGTGCAACGTGGGCATGTCACCACCTGCCAGCAAGCGACGCCGGATTGGGAATTTCGCGCCCGCCAGGCCCGCATCGGGCTCGGCAATTATGTGACGTTAAAAGATCCCTCGTTCCGGATCAAAGGCGTGCCGGTATTTTATTTCCCGTACTTTATCTTCCCGATTAAAGATGAACGCACCACGGGATTTTTGCCGCCGCGTGTTGGCTATAGCTCCAACGACGGGGCCGTGGCGAAGACCTCGTTTTTTTGGGCCATGACGGATTGGATGGACACGACCATCGGACTCGAATACCTGAGCAATCGTGGCGTGAAGCCGGAGGTGGAATTCCGCTATGCCATTGATCCGCTCTCAGACGGCAACGTTTTCGGGGCCTACATCGAAGACCGGGAAGATGACGAAACCCTCTGGCAGGTGCTGATCCAACAGCGGCAGGAGTTCGGCTGGGGCCTGCGGGGACTGACGCAGATCGATTTGCGCAGTGACGCGGATCCGCTGCGCCGCTTTTCGCGTGACCTACGGCGGGAGTCGCAGGTGAGCACGCTGTCCTTTGGCGCCCTGACCCAGCGATTGGCCAACCAAGTGGTTACGGTCGAGGGCGCGTCGTTTGACGGCATTCCCGAAAGTGGCGGCGACCAGCAGTTTCGCCGCCTTCCCGCCTTGTACGCCGAGCAATTGCTCACGCCCCTCTTTGGCGGCGCCTTCTTTCGGGTCGAGGCGTCCTATCAGCGCATGAATGCGACCGATGTGGTCGACAATACGCCGGTGCAACGGCTCGACCTCTTTCCGCAAGCGGCGCTGCCGCTGGCCCTGGCCCCGTGGCTGCGCCTCACGCTCACGGGCGGGCTGCGGGGAACCGTCTATGATCGCCAGACGGACAGCACAGCCCATACGACGCGTGAACTGCCGGAGGTGCGCGCCCATGTGCGCGGCCCGACCCTGCGGCGCCGTTACCCTGGCGCCAAACCGGGGCAGGCGTTGATTCACGTGATCGCGGCCCATCTGGACTATCGCTATGTGCCACGCGTGGCGCAACGGGATCTGCCGGGGTTCGAGACGCTTGATGAGGCGGTGCATTTCCTGGATCCTTTGGAGACGTTGACCCTGATCGATCGTATTGAGGCGGCCAATTATGCCAAAGTATCACTCGTGAATCGCCTCTTTGCCCACGGCCTGTGGGGGGCCGGGCCGGGGCGTATACGGGAGGTGGGGCGTCTCGTCTTGAGCCAGGGCTTCGATCTTCGCGAGGACACAGCAGGAAATGGCAATCTGCTCGGACCGCTCGATGTGGAAATCGAGATGTTTTTCCGGCAACGCTGGCGTTTGATCTCGGCGCTGCGCCTGCAGACGGCCACCGCGGAGATGGAGGCATCCAGTACACGCCTGCTCATGATGCCCTCCCGCCAGTGGACCCTTTTTGCCGGGCACACCTACCGACAGAACCCGGATATGCAGTATGTGTCGGGTGGCGTGCGAGTGTCACTCCTGGAGCGCTTGCAGTTGCAATATACCCTGCGATACGACGGCCTCACGGCTACCATCCGAGAGCATAGCCTTGCCGCCAGCTACCTGGCGCAATGTTGGCGGGTTGATATGCGGTTGCGTGTGCGGAATACGGAAGACGCGCCGTTTTTGGCCAACACGAGCTTTTTCATCCAGTTCAACCTGTTTCACTTCTGAGGATCACGCTGTGCAAGTCGCACTGGTGCACGATTGGCTCACTGGCATGCGGGGCGGGGAAAAATGCCTGGAGGTGTTCTGTGAACTCTTCCCCGAGGCCGATCTCTTTACCCTGCTGCATGTGCCGGGGAGCGTCTCGCCGACCATCGAGCGCCACCGCACGGTGACCTCGTTTTTACAGGGATTGCCGGGGAGCCGACGCTGGTATCGCTATTATCTGCCCCTGATGCCCATGGCTGTCGAAGCGTTCGACCTCAGCGGCTACGATCTGATCCTGAGCAGCAGCCATTGTGCGGCCAAGGGCGTGATTCCGCCGCCCGATGCCTTTCATGTGTCCTACGTGTACACGCCCATGCGGTACGTCTGGGATCTACGGCCGCAATATTTCCCGCCCACTGGTGTGATGGCGCGGACGATCGTGCCCAGCATGTTGCATTACTTACGTGTATGGGATACTGTCTCAGCGCATCGGGTGCACGCGTTTGTGGCCATTTCGCAATTTGTGGCCCGCCGCATTGCCACGTATTATCGGCGTGAGGCGACGGTGATTTACCCCCCGGTCGACACAACCTTATTTACCCCGGGTACGACGTCGGATGATTTTTATCTCATGGTGACTGCCCTGGTGCCCTACAAAGGCGTCGATCTGGCCATACGCGCCTTGCAGGCGCTGCGGCGTCCTCTGAAAATTGTTGGTAGCGGTCCGCTCGAAACGTCCCTGCGGCGGCTGGCCGGACCCGATGTGGAACTGCTGGGGTGGCGGTCGAACGACGAGCTGCGGCAGTATTATGCGGCCTGCCGGGCCGTCATTTTCCCGGCTCGGGAAGACTTTGGGATTGTACCGTTGGAGGCCAATGCCGCGGGACGGCCGGTGATTGCGTTGGGGCAGGGTGGCGCCTTGGAGACCGTGGTGCCGGCCAATGATCCGCATCATCCTCTGGCGCCGCATCCGCAGATCGGACCACACCACATGCCGACCGGCGTCCTGTTTCCCGACCGTACGGCAGAGTCCTTGCAAGCAGCCGTGCGGTTTTTTGAAGCCCACGACACCCTATTTTGCCCGCAGGCGATGCGGCAACATGCGCTGCGGTTCGATCGCGAGCAATTTAAACAGCGCATGCAGCACTTTCTGACCGCGGCCTATGCTGCGCACCGGGAGGGCGACCCGCAAGGCGGCGTCTATTCTGCAGGAGAGCCATGGCGTCATGCTGAAAAAGCATAGTCAATTTTTCGAAAATCTATTGTTTCTCTTCGATCTGAGCATGATCTTCACGGCGTGGCTGGCCGCGTACGGGCTGCGCTTTAGCGGCTGGCCGATTCCGGTCTATTACGGCATCCCGCCTTTGTTGGACTACCTCTTCCTGCTGTTCTTTGTGCCACCGATCTGGGGTGTGATTTTCAAAAGCATGAATATGTACCGGCCGCGGCGCATCAGCAGTCACCTGACGGAAGCGTACGACGTCTTCAAAGCCGCCACCTTGGCGGTGCTCCTCTTGATGGCCGTGGCCTATATCGGCAGGCAAGAGACGGTGTCCCGTGTCCTGTTCGCCTATTTTTGGGCGTTGAGCACGGCCGGGTTGATCGTGACCCGGTTGCTTTTTCGGGAGTGTCTGCGGTATGCGCGCCGGCGGGGCTACAACCTACGGCATATCGTGATCCTGGGGACCGGCCATCTGGGACAGACCTTGCGCCGTGAAATCGGTCGGCATCCCGAACTGGGGCTCAATATCGTGGGGTTTTTGACCCTCAATGCTTATGAAGTGGGACAGCGGCTGGAGGGCGTCGAGATCGTGGGGCATATTGACTAGGTGCAAGCGGTCATGCGGGCGCGAGCGATTGATCAGGTGTTTGTGGCGCTGCCCCTCGAGGCCATGGTCGCCCTGGAAAAAATCTTGCAGCAACTCGCTACCAAGATGGTGGACATCAAAATCCTTCCCGATCTCTATCAGTATGTCATGCTGCAGAGTAGTGTGGAAGAATTTGAAGGCATGCCCATCGTCACGCTCAGTGGCTCGCCCATGTACGGCTGGAATCAGGTGATGAAGCGCGTCCTGGATCTGGCCGTGTCTGTGCCGCTGCTGCTGGCTGCGCTGCCCCTCTTTGGTCTGCTCGCCGTGTTGATCAAGGCGACCTCGCGGGGGCCGGTGTTTTATATGCAGGAGCGCATGGGCTATGACGGCCGCATCTTGCGCATGGTCAAGTTCCGCACCATGCACCCGGATGCCGAACGCCATACCGGCGAAGTGTGGGCGCGGGAAGACGACCCGCGCCGTACCCGGCTGGGGGGCTGGCTGCGCCGCACGAGTCTGGATGAGCTGCCACAGCTTTGGAATGTGTTGAAAGGCGAGATGAGTTTGGTGGGGCCACGGCCCGAGCGACCGGTCTTTGTGGAGGAATTCCGTCAACGGTTTCCGCGCTATATGCTACGCCATCGCGTCAAGGCCGGCATGACGGGCTGGGCCCAGGTGAAAGGTTGGCGGGGCAATACGTCTTTGGAAAAGCGGCTCGAACACGATTTGTATTATATTCAGCATTGGTCCTTATGGCTCGATCTCAAAATTCTCTGGCTCACCTTGTGGCGGGGGTTTGTGCATAAAAACGCCTATTGAGTCCGCCACAGTACCGCAGGCAAATACACACACGACATGAGGCACAGTATGCAAGGTTGTGTTGTTGTCATTCCATCCCGGTACGCCTCCTCACGTTTTCCCGGCAAGCCCTTGGCGCCGATTGCCGGACGGCCCATGATTCAACATGTGTACGAACGGTCGTGCCAAGCCCGTCTGGTCGATACGGTACTGGTGGCGACGGACGATGAGCGCATTGCCACGGCCGTGCATGCCTTTGGCGGTCAGGCCGTCATGACGTCGCCGGATCATCCCACCGGGACGGACCGCATTGCAGAGGTGGCGGCCAAGCTCGACTGTGACATCGTGGTCAATGTGCAAGGCGATGAGCCGTGCATTGCGCCTGAGGCAATTGATGCGATGGTCCAACCCCTACGTGACGACGACACGGTGCCGATGTCCACCTTAGCCCATCCGATACACGATAGTGAGGACTTGTTGACACCGAACGTGAACAAAGTGGTGGTCGACCAGACGGGCTACGCGCTCTATTTTTCGCGCGCACCTATTCCCTATGACCGCTCGGCCTGGCCGCAATCGCCGCATCTCCTGGCCACGGCAGGCAAAACGCCCACGGTACCGCCCGGTTGTTTTCGGCACCTGGGGCTGTACGCCTATCGGCGCTCGTTTCTGCTCACCCTGGCGCTATGGCCACAGACACCGTTAGAGCAGTTGGAACAGCTCGAACAACTCCGAGTGCTCGAACATGGCTACCGGATTCGTGTGGTACAGACAACGTACAACAGTATTGGCGTGGATGTTCCGGAGGATGTGGCCCGTGTCGAACGCGTCCTCGCCGGCCAGGAAGAAGAGAGGACTGAGGGATGAGGACTGAGGACTGAGCCTAAGATCAAGCCCTTGTCCGCATTCCGCATTCCGCATTCCGCATTCCGCATTCCGCATTCCGCAATAGGGGGAGGGACTGTGCAAACAACGCAAGACGTTATGATTGGTTCGGACATGCATATTGGTGGCGGTGCGCCGCTCGCGCTCATTGCCGGGCCGTGTGCCATCGAAAGTCAACAGCACGCCCTGGAGATGGCTCAGAGCCTGAAGGAGATGACCGCGGCGGCGGGGGTGCCCTTTATCTACAAGTCGTCCTACGATAAAGCCAATCGTACGTCTATTGAGAATTATCGCGGTCCTGGCTTGCACGATGGCTTGGCCGTTTTGCAACGCGTGCGCGAGGAGATTGGGGTGCCGGTGTTGTCCGATGTGCACGACGTGGAGCAAGTCGAGGTGGCGGCGGAGGTGCTGGATATTTTGCAGATTCCGGCATTCTTGTGTCGCCAAACCGATCTGCTTTTGGCCGCTGGCCGTACGGGGAAGCCGGTGAATGTGAAGAAGGGTCAGTTCCTGGCGCCGTGGGATATGCAACATGTGGCGCAAAAGATCGTCAGCACGGAGAACCCGCAGATTTTGCTGACCGAGCGCGGCGCCACGTTCGGCTACAATAACCTCGTGGCTGATATGCGGTCACTGGCGATCATGCGCACATTTGGCTTTCCGGTTGTCTTTGATGCCACCCATAGCGTACAACTGCCCGGCGGGGCGGGCGGGGCCTCCAGCGGGCAGCGAGAATTTGTGCCGGCGCTGACCCGTGCGGCGGTTGGCGTGGGCATTGACGCCCTGTTCATGGAAGTGCATGCCGACCCTGACCGGGCTCCTTCCGACGGCCCCAATATGCTGAAACTGCAGGATTTGCCAGCCCTCTTGAGCCAGGTCAAGGCGATTGATGCTATTGTGCGGCAGGCGGCGTAGCCCCGCCCGCACCTCCGGGCGCGGCGGGTAATGTCCCCGGCGGTGTCGTGGCGCCATTATCTTGACGCATACGGTCGCCCATCTCAATGAGGGGCCGGACCAAGTCGATCGGCACGGGGAAGATCAAAGTCGAGTTGTTTTCGGTGGCGACCTCGGACAGCGTTTGCAAAAAGCGCAATTGCAGCGACATCGGATGCTGTCCCATGATATCCGCCGCCTCCGCCAGACGGGTCGAGGCTTGATACTCGCCTTCCGCCGAAATGATCTTGGAGCGCCGTTCGCGCTCCGCCTCCGCCTGCCGCGCCATGGCCCGTTGCATCTCCTGCGGCAGGTCGACGTGCTTGATTTCGACCGCATCCACCTTAATGCCCCATTGATCGGTTTCCGCGTCGAGAATCGCTTGTAACTTCATGTTGATATCATCGCGTCCCGTCAGGATCTCGTCCAGTTCGGATTGCCCCAGCACATTGCGCAACACAGTTTGAGCTTTTTGGTAGGTGGCATCGTAGAAGTGTTCGACATTGACGACGGATTCTTTGGGACTCAACACGCGGAAAAAGACGACCGCATTGACGCTCATTGTCACATTGTCTTTGGTAATGATGTCCTGCGGCGGGACATCGACCGTGACCACGCGTGTATTAATCGTGTGGATCTGCTCGATCAGGGGAATGACGATGATAAAACCAGGTCCGCGGACGCTCTGGAATTTTCCCAGCCGCAGGATGACGCCGCGTTCCCATTCCCGGAGAATTCTAAAGGGCCTAAAGACTAATAGCGCTAAGACAATGATGCCGAGGATGAGGGCGAGAGACATCGCTACGTCTCCTCTGTCAAGGGGATAACGGTCAGTCTGAGGCCATCAACGGCAATGACCCGGACAGTTTCACCAGCTTCGAGGGGAGAGGCGCTACGTGCGGTCCAAAAGGAGCCTTGCAGCGCCACTGTGCCGGTCGGAGCGATCCGCTGCGTCACGGTGCCGATTTGGCCGACCATGCCTTCCTGGCCGCTCACGGGCTGGCGGCGCAAGGTCCGCACGGCGGCGGCGGCGACCAAGCTCATGAGGATCGCCGTCGTCCCGACCACGGCGATAATGGTGGTCAGCGGAATGCGCAGGTATTCCTCCGGGGAATCGATGAGCATGAGCGAGCCCAAGAACATGGCGACGAGGCCGCCCACCGTGAGCATGCCAAAACTGGGAATTTGGGTCTCCAAGATGAACATGAGTACGGAGAGACCAATGAGCGCCAGACCGGCGTAATTGATCGGCAGGGTTTGCAGGGAGTAGAAGGCTAGGAGGAGCGAGATGGCGCCGATAATGCCAGGAAAAATCAAGCCAGGATTGTACAGCTCGATGAGCAAGCCGAGCGAGCCTAGGCTGAGCAGCATCAAGGCGAATTGCGGATGCGACAGGACCGCCAGGAGGCGTTGGCGCCAAGTCATGTGCCGATAGCGCACCGTGGCGCCCGCCGTGACCAGCGTGATGTCGTCGCCAGCGACTGTTACACGGCGGCCGTCAAGCTTGGCGAGCAGGTCCAGGATGTCTTCGGCGATGATATCGATGACGTTTTGCTCCAGGGCCGCCGTTTCCGTAATCGACACGCTTTCCCGCACAGCCTGTTCGGCCCAATCGGCATTGCGCCCGCGTTTGTCGGCAATCGAGCGGGCAAACGCGGCCAAATCGTTTTCTGCCTTGGCGCGCATATCGCCCTCGATATCCTTGCCTTCACCCGACACCGGATGCGCCGCGCCGATATTGGTCCCCGGCGCCATGGCCGCGATATGGCCGGCCAGGGTGATGAACGTCCCGGCGGACGCGGCCCGCCCGCCACTTGGCGAGACATAGACGACAACGGGGAGGTCGGCGTTGAGAAGCGCTTTGACAATCAACCGGGTGGATTCGACGAGCCCGCCGGGCGTATCGAGCTGGAACACCACGGCCGTGGCGTCCTCGGCGGCCGATTGCCGCAGGCTCTCCACCATGTACTCGACAATCACCGGGTTGATGATGCCGTCGACCGGGTAGACATCGACCGCGCCTCCAGCCCCGAACGTCGGCGCCAGACACCAGAGACATAGCCCCAGCCACATCAGACTCAGGGCCATACCACGCTTAACCATACGTTATGTCACCCATGTATGGAAGAATTCTCGGATATGTGGAGCACACATCATGCCCCAGTGTTGCTAGCAGTGTACTATTTGGCAGATGCAGGAGCAATAGAGAAGCAATCGTATTGCCCTCGGACGCCGGTGGCCTCACCTTGACGGAAAAGGGCGGATTCGCTACATTTAGCCCACGCACGAGAAGGGATAATGCGCGCAGCTCACCGTTCGTATTCACTCCTCCTGATCCCTCTGCCAGGTTGCATACGACGAGGCGAACGGCCTCTGGGCTTTGGGGTGCATTCGGCCTCCCGCGTGCGAGACACGAGACAAAGGCCTTCCTCCATGCAAAAGGGCAGATTATGACGAAAGAACGGATCCTCAGTGGCATGCGGACGACCGGCGAAGGATTGCACCTTGGAAATTACCTTGGGGCGTTGCAGAGTTGGGTGCAGTTGCAGGATGAATTCGAGTGTTATTATTTTCTGGCGAACTGGCATGCCCTGACCACCGCGTACGGCGATACGGCCCAACTTGGCGACTGGACGCGCGATTTGGCGATCGACTACCTCGGGGCCGGCCTGGATCCGGAAAAAAGCGTCTTATTCATCCAATCGCGGGTGCCGGAGCATGCCGAATTGCACCTGATGTTGTCGATGATAACGCCACTGCCTTGGCTCAAGCGGGTGCCGACGTACCGGGAACAGATGCAGGAGATGGCGGACCGGGATATCAATACCTACGGTTTTTTGGGCTATCCCCTGCTGCAAACCGCGGATATCATCATGTACAGGGCCCACTGGGTGCCGGTCGGGATGGATCAAGTGCCGCACGTCGAGTTTAGTCGGGAAGTCGTGCGCCGGTTTAATTACCTGTACGGCACGGAAATTTTTCCGGAACCGCAAGCGAAATTGACGGAAATTCCCAAATTGCCCGGACTCGATGGGCGCAAAATGAGCAAGAGTTATAATAATGCCATCTACCTCTCCGATACGCCGGAGACCTTGACGCAGAAGGTCCGGACGATGATGACGGACCCGGCCCGGGTGCGCCGCACCGACCCGGGCGACCCGGAACTCTGCCCGGTGTTTGATTTCCATCGTATCTACAGCACGGACGAGCAGCGACAGGAGGTAACCCAGGGTTGCCGCACGGCCGGGATCGGGTGTTTGGATTGTAAGCACGTGTTGATTGGGAACATGGTCGAGGCGTTGGCGCCGCTGCATGAGCGCCGGGCGCAATATGTGGCGCATCCCGACGATGCCATGGACGTGTTGGAAACCGGCAGCAGGCGGGCCCGTGACGTGGCGCAAGAAACGATGGCGCAAGTCCGTGATGCGATGCAGCTCTGAGGATTTCTGTATGGCAGCGAGTATCTACCCCGACGTTGATCCGAATCCGAATTTTCCCGCCATCGAAAAGGCGGTTCAAGCCTTTTGGCAAGCCGAGGGTATTTTTGAGGCGTCGATTGCCCAGCGCTCGGCCGACGCGGGCCATGAGTTCGTCTTCTACGATGGCCCGCCTTTTGCCAATGGCCTGCCCCATTACGGCCACATTGTGACCGGGTTCGTCAAGGATATCGTGCCTCGCTACCGCACCATGCGCGGCGACCGCGTCGAGCGGCGTTTCGGCTGGGACTGTCATGGCCTGCCGGCGGAAGTGCATGCGGAGCAAGAACTGGGTGTCTCAGGACGGAAAGCGATCCTGGAATATGGCATGGCGGCCTTCAACGACTACTGCCGTTCCTCCGTCCTGGAGTTCACCCAGGTGTGGGAAACGTATGTGACGCAGCAGGCGCGTTGGGTCGATTTTGTCAACGATTATAAGACCATGGACTCGTCGTTCATGGAGAGCGTGATCTGGGCCTTTAAGGAACTCTGGAAGAAGGGCTGGATCTACGAAGGCTATCGGGTCGTGCCCTATTCGTGGGCAGTGGAATCGCCGTTGTCGAATTTTGAAACGCGGCTTGATGATGCCTACCGGGAGCGTCAGGATCCGGCCATCACGGTGGCCTTTACCTTGACGCCGCAGGCTGGCGATCCCATGCCGATGAAACTGCTGGCTTGGACGACCACGCCGTGGACGCTCCCCTCCAATCTGGCGCTGGCGGTCGGGCCGGAGATTGATTATGCGCTGTTTGAAGAGGCGGGCACGCTCTACGTCCTGGCGGCGTCGACGGTCGCGAAAGAAAGACAACTTGAGGACGCGAACCGTTATGGCACGATGAAAGGCCAGGCGTTGATTGGGCGCCACTACGAGCCGCTCTTCCCGTTTTTCCAGCAGACCCCGAATGCCTTCCGCGTGTTGTCGGGCGATTTTGTCAACACGGAGGAGGGGACGGGTGTGGTGCATATGGCGCCAGGCTTCGGCGAGGATGACTTGAATATCTGCCAGGCGCACGACATTGCGGTGGTGATGCCGGTGGACAATGCCGGGCGTTTTACAGAAGAGACGCCGCCCTACGCCGGCCAGCTCGTCTTTGATGCCAATCGGCAGATCATTCGTGACCTGCGGGAGCAGGGCGTCTTGATCAAACACGAGACCTATCTGCACAACTATCCGCATTGCTGGCGCACGGATGAGCCACTGATCTACAAGGCGATCAATTCCTGGTACGTCAAGGTCACAGCCTTTCGCGACCGCATGGTGGAATTGAACCAGCAGATCAACTGGGTCCCCGAGCATATCCGGGATGGCCGTTTCGGCCGCTGGCTGGCCGAGGCGCGGGACTGGAATATCAGCCGCAACCGCTTTTGGGGTTCGCCATTGCCGGTGTGGAGGAGCGACGACCCCAATTATCCGCGCCTCGACGTGTATGGCAGTCTCGACGAGATCGAGCGGGATTTCGGCGTGCGGCCCAAGGACCTGCATCGGCCCGGGATCGATGCGCTGGTGCGGCCGAATCCGGACGATCCGACCGGCCAAAGTATGATGCGGCGGGTCGAAGAGGTGCTGGACTGCTGGTTTGAATCCGGCTCCATGCCGTTTGCCCAGGTGCATTATCCGTTTGAGAATAAGGAATGGTTTGAGCAGCATTTTCCGGGTGATTTCATCGTGGAGTATGTCGCCCAGACGCGGGGCTGGTTCTACACGCTGATGGTGATGGGGACGGCCCTGTTCGACCGGGCGCCGTTTCGCAATTGTGTGTGCCACGGCGTGATCCTCGACGGTAATCACCAAAAGCTCTCGAAGCGCTTGCGGAACTACACGGATCCGTTAGAGGTCTTCGACACGTTCGGGGCGGATGCGTTGCGTTGGTATCTGGTCTCGTCGCCCCTCTTGACCGGCGGCGATTTGGCCATGCCCAAGGACGGCCGGCCCATCCGCGAGGCCATCCGTTTGGTCATCCGGCCGATCTGGAATGCCTATTCTTTCTTCTGCCTCTATGCCAATGCGGATGACGTCAAGGCCGAGGTGCGGACCGATGCCAGCGCCGTCCTGGATCGGTATATTCTCGCCAAAACGCGGGCGCTGTTGGAAGACGTGACGGAGAAGATGGAGAGCTACGATCTTCCCGGCGCCTGTACCGTCGTGAGCCGGTATATCGACGCCTTGAACAACTGGTATATCCGCCGCAGCCGGGCGCGTTTGTGGAAATCCGAGCGCGATCAGGACAAGGTCGAGGCGTACCATACGCTGTATACCGCGCTGACGGTGCTGTTGCGGACCGTCTGTCCCTTTCTGCCGATGATTGCGGAGGAGATGTACAAGGGCTTGACTGGAGAGCGCAGCGTGCACCTGGCCGACTGGCCCGAGCCGGCGGATCTGCCGGCTGATGCGGAGCTGGTCGAGGATATGGACCGCGTGCGTGATGTCTGTTCGACTGTGCTATCGATTCGAGAGTCGCAGAATCTTCGTGTGCGGTTGCCCCTGGCCTCCTTGACCATTGCGGGGACGGCGACGGAGCGGTTGCGGCCCTATCTGCATCTCGTGCAGGATGAGGTGAACGTCAAAGCGATTCATCTGACCGATTCGGCGGAGGCGTTTGGCACGTTTGAGTTGCAAGTCAATAAGCGCATTGGGGCTCGGCTCGGGGCCGCCATGCGCCAGGTCCTGGCCGCTGCCGACCGTGGGGAATGGCGCCAGCTCGATGCGGGCCGGATCGAGGCCGGTGGCGAAATCCTGGGTCCTGATGATTACACCTTGCGCCTCAAAACCCCGGATGGCGTCGCGTCCCAGGCGTTGAGCAACAGCGACGGGGTGGTGGTGTTGGACGTGCACGTCACGCCGGAATTGGAGCGGGAGGGCTTGGCCCGAGATCTGGTACGCTTGGTGCAGATGACGCGCAAGGATGCCGACCTCCACATTGCTGACCGTATCGAATTGGCCCTCGCGGTTCCAGACGATTTCCAGGATGCGATCGAGGCGCACCGGGATTTTGTGTGCAATGAAACCCTGGCGGTGGATGTCCGATTTGCGGCGGATGGGATGGACGGCTACCAAGGCCAGCACACCCTGCAGGGACAGCCGATTACCATTGGCGTGCGCCGGGTTGCGCAGCACGTCTGACGCCACACGAAGCGGAAGAGAAGGATGCAGACCGATTACCGTCTCGCGGCCGCGTCGAAGCCATACGCGTGGAAAAAATGGGTCTTGTTCGTCATATTGGTTGGCGTCGTTCTGGGGCTTGATCAGGGTACGAAGCGCTACGTCTCTACCACTTTCGGTCTCTATGAGTCGCGGCCGGTGATTCCGAATTTGGTGCACCTGACCTACGTGCGCAACTCTGGTGCGGCGTTTGGCTTGTTGGCGCGTCAGGATCCGGCGTTCTTGCGCGTCTTTTTTATTAGTGTGACCGCCGTGGCGCTGGTGGTTCTGCTGTTTTATTACGTCCGCATTCCGTGGGCCCATACCGTGACGCTGTGGGGCTTGTGTTTGATTACGAGCGGAGCGGTGGGCAATGGCATCGATCGTCTGTGGCTTGGGCAGGTGATCGATTTCATTGATGTCCATGTGTATGGCTATCATTGGCCGGCGTTCAATGTGGCCGATAGCGCTATCTGTGTTGGCGTCGGTCTCCTGCTGCTCGATACCCTGCGGCGCCCCACGAGGTAATAAATGCGGAATGCGGAATGCGGAATGCGGAATAGCCAGGCCGCTGTTTCTCAGTCCTCAGTCCTCAGTCCTCAGTCCTATCTCCAGTATCATACCCTCGACGTAGCGCCTGCTGATGCTGGCTGCCGTCTGGATAAGTTTCTTGCGACGTCTCTCCCTGACCTATCGCGCACGCAGATACAGCGTCTGATCGCGGAGGGGCACGTGCACCTGGCAGCCGGAGAGGCGACCGCGCGGTATCGGGTGCGCGCAGGCGAGCAGATTCGCCTGGGGGTTCCGCCGCCGCGTCCGGCTCGGCCCGTAGCCGAAGCGATTCCCTTAGATATTGTCTATGAAGATGATGCGCTTGTCGTGGTGAACAAACCGCCGGGCATGGTCGTGCATCCGGCGCCTGGCCATGCTGCCGGGACGCTCGTCAACGCGTTGTTGTTTCACTGCCGGGCGCTGTCGGGCGTTGGCGGGGAAGAACGCCCGGGCATTGTGCATCGGCTCGACAAAGATACCTCGGGTCTCATCCTGGTGGCCAAGCATGATCGGAGCCACCGGCATCTGGCGGCGCAGCTCAAAGCCCGCCACCTGCAACGCCGCTATGTCGCGGTCGTCGTCGGCCGTATGCCCGCCTCCCAAGGCACGATTGATGCCCCGATCGGGCGTCATCCGCGACATCGTCAGAGAATGGCTGTGGTGCAGCAGCATGGCCGGGAGGCCCGTACCCACTTCGACGTGGTCGAGACCTGGGGACCGCTCAGCCTGCTCCGGCTTTCTCTCGAAACCGGCCGCACCCATCAGATTCGGGTGCACCTGGCGCATCTGGGCCGCGCCGTCGTAGGTGATCCGGTTTATGGGCCTGGCGCGGTGCGTCTGCCTCATGATGCGGCACTGGAGCGCGCCATTCGCACGTTTCCGCGCCAGGCGTTACATGCCGAGCAACTCCGCTTTCAGCATCCCGAAACGGGGGCGTGCATGGCGTTCACGGCGCCGGCACCGGTGGATATGGAGACGCTGATCACGCACTTGCGAGGGGCCGTGGGTGGCCCGCATCTGTGAGATGGCCAGAGCCGCTTTTCCACCTCTCCTATCCCGCGATGGATCGTTCCCCATCCTTCAAGACGACTGGTTGCGCCAGATCGTTCTGGAGAGCTATGCCAAGATGTATGGTGGGACGGCAGACAGGCAGGTTGTCATAGATGTCTTGGATCAAATAGATCCAACGATGCTTAAGGTTACATCTTGCTCTTTGACGCCTGTCGTGAGTCGGAGTGCATGAGAAGGCTATTTGTTGCACTGCAGATGGGGCACTGCATATGTCGTTCCCAGCGACGCGGATCAGTCTTCCAAGGCTCGTCCCAAACTAGCAGGTCAGCTTCATCGCAAACTGGGCACTGCACGCTAACTTTGGCATCTTCTGCAACCACCTTAGCTATCTCAATCCATGTTTTCAAGCATCTGCTCATGTTAATTCCCTAAAAATCCTAGTCCGAAGTTCCTCCCGTGATTCGGCGACAACTTGTTGAAATAAAAACTCAAAAGCCTGAAACGAATCGACCTTT
>CBCXVS010000195.1:0-15146 GCA_965178525.1 uncultured bacterium
CTTTGAGGATGATTCGGTGGGCATCTGGGCTGGGCTAGGGAACCTGATCTTATGCTATTGAGGAACAACTCTAATGTCTTCGCTCTCACTCGGCTCGATATCGGGCATAATAAGTCGCCTCTCGTGTTCTTCTTGGGTGACAAAGTACACATCGTCAAACACCATGGCGGCATCCGCAAAGTCAACGCGGTGCTTGCTTTGATTCTGTGTGGCCTTATTGGGATCCCAAGCAATGTCCATGGTCCAATTGTACACTAAATGTGCATACAAAAGCGAGTTCTCAAGATGATACCAATCGGCAACCAAGCTTTACGCAATACCATCGGCAGTGCCTTCGACATAGTTCTGCAGCCACCCCCAGACGCCAGTGGGAACCGCCCCATCCCGCCTCACGCATCGCGCAACCGCTGCAAAAATTGCTGTTCGGCCTCCGCCGTGCCAATCAGAATCATCTCCGCCTGGGCCGGAAGCGGCACGGTGAGGTCTGGATTAATCTGCATGGTCTCTCCCGTTTGCATCGCGATGACATGACACCCCGTGACTTGGTGGATGGCGGTATCGGCTATCGTTTTACCTACCAGTCTTCGAGGTAACGGCACTTTAAACACGTTCAACCCCTCCGTCACCATCAATACATCACTTCGCCGCAACAGATTCCAAATGGTGTTCGCCCCCATCGACCCATAGGACATGACAAAATCGGCCCCAGCCCGGTGCAAGGTCGAGACGTTGCGCTCTAGCGTAGCACGGCTGATAATCCGGATGTCAGGACGCAAAGTCCGGCAGTACAAGGTCAGGTGGATATTGAGGTCATCATGATGCGTCGTCATCACCACGGTGGGAGCTTCCATGATGCCAGCCTGACGGAGCACATCCGCGTTCGTGGCATTGCCGACGATCGCCTGGCGCGTATCACGGACACGTTCGGGTCTTTGCTCGACCATGCAGTAGTCGATTCCCCGCTCATCCAACGCCACGCCGGTGGCGCGCCCGACACGGCCGCTGCCCAGGATCACCACCGGCGTGTCCGCGACGTGGGACGCGCCAAAAAGTGTGTCATACTGCTGTAGCTGATCTTGTGACCCGGCCAGCACCAAGACGGTATGGGGACCAATCAATGTGTCCGGACCGGCCATCTCAAAACGCCCGCGCTCCCAGACGCCGACGACGCTGAGTCCAGCGCGTTCACGCAGCCGGCTTTGCAGGAGTGTCTTGCCGACCAGCGGCGTGTGGGCAGCCGTGGCCTCGGCAATGAGCAACTGATCAAAGCGCCCCATCACATGGGTCATGGCATCGCCGCCGTGCACCCGCCGGGCCAGCGAGCGGCCCAGCATATGCCCGAGGTGCAGGACATGGGAACAGCCCGCCAGCTCTAACATCTTGACCGCCACGTCATGGTTGGCGGTGGCAATGATGGGTACGGTGGCGGAGACATCCCGCACGGTCAGGGCAACGTTTGTATTGCCGGCATCGCTAGCCGTCGTCGCCACTAAGGCGGCCTGGTTGACTTGCATGCGTCGAAAGGTGCCCGGATGATCGATGTCGCCGACCGCGACCGAGAGGCCGAGGTCATGCAGGTATAGAGCTTCGGATAAATCCGGTACGAGCAACATGTAGGGCTGACGGTATTGGTTCAAGCGCGTGATCAACGCCATCGTCACCGCATCATAATGGCATAACACGACATGTCCATTTGTATCCTTGGATAGCTCTCGCGGTACACGTGAGGCGGATTGGCCTTCCATAAACAGCAGCGGCAGCAGCACGAGCAGAAACACCACACCGGAGCATAGGACGAAGACCGAGAACAGGCGGCCCAAATCACTGCTAAAGGTGATATCCCCAAACCCGAGCGTCGACATGGTGGTCAACGTCCAATACAGTCCCGAGACCCAGCTCAAGGTCTGACCTTCATAGGCCATGACGACGTGAAACAGGACGCTATACACGGCAACACACACAATGAAGACGAGGAAAAACCGGAACAACAGCATGCCGTTGCGGCGGCTGGAATAATTATGCAGAATGGATCTGAACCACTGAGCAAACGGATGCATGGGCTGCTCCACTATCCACTATTCACTTAAGCCAGCTTAGCCGTTCGCCACAGATTGGCTGCCAAACAGCCAACCGCAGCCAATCCGAACGCACCTGATAAGGCAAACGCAATGCGTCCGCTCCCGACAAGGCCCGGGAATATCTGCCAGAGCGCCGCAGGCGCGGCCACCAGGAAGATGCGGCAGATCACAGCGGCATTGCCGAGCCAAAAGGTGGCGGCCACCAAACCGGGACTGGCAACCCGCCTCTTGTGCAACAATCCGGGGAGCATGCGTACGGCCACACCAAAAATGAGCAAGCTGATAAAACCCAGGAAATACATATGCCGGATCGCACCACGACTGATGAGATTAACGTATCCCGCCAGTCCGGCAATTCCGGCAATGATGTCCCCACACGCGGCGAGGGCGAGCCAGATATAGGCGGCATAAATCAGGCGCTCGAAACGGCCAAACGCCTCATGATCCGGTCGTTCCGGACGGGCGGGACGCCGCCCCGATGGTGGGTGTGGCTCAGAGGCCGTCCCCCGAAATGGCAGGCATTGGCTCAGCACATCTAACCGCCAGACAAACCACAGCATGACGGCTCCCTTGCCGAGCATGCCGAGCTGGGAGAGGAAGAGCGCGCCCTGAGGCGCCACCTGTATCATCGGCGGGACCATGGGTATCATGTGCATGAGCCACCCGCCCAGATAGGCATACGCGGTCCCACGGACAGACCACGCCGGGACAGGCAGGCGGAGATACAGCGGCAAGAGACGCACCGAAAAGGCAAACGCCACGGGCAGCAGAATCAAACCGAGAAAGCTCTGCGTGGCCACGTAATACCAGAAGGGATGGACGACGATCTGCCGGTGCAGAGCCATAGTTAGCAGCAGGATCAGGTTGAAGCAGGCATAGAGGACCCAGCCCAGCAACACCATCAGAAAGTACGGTCTGACAGCGCGTAAAGCCGGGCGCATATCGGCCGTTTGCACCTGCCATATCGTGCTCACCAACAGCGCCGCGTACAGGATGATACCCACCCATTCCAGCCCGCCGGAGGCAGCCACCACCCAGAGCGTGACATCAAGCCAAGGACTCGGCGCCAGGTACGGCGCCATCGTGTGACTCAAGGTCCGCAGAGCAAGCCCACACGTCATGAGCCACAGAATCCAGGTCATCCAGCCTGGCCGTGCAATGGGCGCCCCAGCCAGGCGTGGAATAAAGTAGAGGCTAATTCCCATGATAAATAAGCCCGCCCAGCCCACGAGCTGAACATGACCATGCGTCTGCACAAAGCTGGCAAAACCCGGTCCGGGTCCAAAGCCAAAACCCAAGACAAAACTCAAATGAGTACCCAGCGCAAAGCCGACAAAGAACCCAAGAGTTAACGCCACCCAGATAAAGCCCCGATGAAATGCCGTGTGTTTCATACCCGTCCCGCTATCATCTCCCCCCTCCCCCATTCCGCATTCCGCATTCCGCATTCCGCATTCGGTATGCGCATTGTGCCATGTCAGCCCACCGTCCACAATCGCCCCTGAAGCGGCTAGGAATTTTTCTGCCGTATAGGTGAGTTCTCCATCATACCGCTGTATCGTGGTGACGACGGGGGCTCACGGTGTTTCGATATCCCACTCTTACGACAATGGGTTGAGTGAGAATGATGGTTCCGGCAGTAAAGGAGAGAACCATGAACCAGCAGTGCATCTTGTCCTTCGACACACGTTTCACCCTCCTAGCGGATTCAGATGATTTCCCATTCACCTGTGAACTCAGCCTGGCCCCGCTGGCCGCGTTTTGGCAACAGACGAGCCACCGTGGCCGCTCGATGCAAGGCGCCCTGCGCACGTGGCTCCGGAAGGCCTTACGGCAAGCCCCTGAGTTGCTCGAACCCATCACCGATCTCGCGGTCCTTGCCAGGCATCGCGACCTGGTTGACCTGTTGATGACCGTGGCCTTTCCGCAAGCGGCCTGGGACCATACGTATGCCGCGGCATTAACGCTTTTTAGCATGCAGAGTTTCTACGCGACCCCCGCGTTCGAACGGCTCTTGACCACCCCGGATGGGCGTCTCCAGGGACGCGTGAATGTGGAGACCCAGACGGTGGCCCACGTCAGACTTCTCCATGCCTACACCTTTATTTTGCAAACGATCTATGGCATGGCGCTCGACTTCGAATACCCCCTGATCTTCACCGCCACGGATCCCGACACCGGACTCGACCGCCATTTTCGCATGAACTTCGATGCACGTTTTATCGAGGCGCACACGGTTGGCGCCGTCAAACCGCTGACCGAGACAGAGAAGCAACAGCTCCTCGAGAATCTGGCCGATCCGCAAGTCCTGATGGACCTCATCCCCCCCGAGCAGTTCGTTCTGCGGGGCTTTGCCGTGCTGAACACCATCGACGTCACCGACCAGGAAGTGCTCTCGTCGCTCAAACGCGATTTGATCGAGAAAGAATCGATCGTGTCCAACACGCGGTTTCATAGCTTGCAGCACAAACTCCGCACCCTTTTCCACAAACCGGAGCTGTGCTTCGAACTCGCCGCTTTGCAAGGTGATCAGGTCCTCGCGCTCCATGCCGGCCAGCATATCGAGCATCGCTGTATTTACGCCGATTCCGCACACTATAAGATCGCCGATTATGCCGGGTCCGTGTACGAACGGGCGTGTCGGCAAGGCGAGCTATTGCTCATCGACGATCTCGCCACCTACCCGCATCGCACTGAGATTGAGGAGCAGCTCTGGCAGCGCGGCATGCGGAACTTCGTCGTCGCCCCGCTCTATTACCAGGACACGCTCATCGGCACACTCGCTCTCGGGTCGCCCCATCCCGGCGATCTGCACGCGCTGAACGTCATGAAGCTGCGGGAAGTCCTGCCGCTGTTCGCCATGGCGATCCAACGCAGTCTGGAGGAGTTGAATACGCGCATTGAAGCGATTATTAAAGAGCAATGCACCGCCATCCACCCGGCCGTGGAATGGCGCTTTCGTCAAGCCGCCCTGAATTGGGCCGAGCAACGCCAAAGCGGCAGTATGACCGAGATGGAACCGATCGTTTTCAACGACGTCTATCCGCTCTATGGCGCCTCGGACGTGCGCGGCTCATCCAAACTACGGAATGCCGCTATTCAAGCCGACTTGCTGGAACATCTGCACCTGGCGCAGGAAATTCTGCGGATCGGGTATGGCTGCAAGCCCTTAGCGATTCTCGATGGCATGGCCTACCATGTGGGCAAGCTCATGGCCCGGCTGAGCACTGGCTTGGGGGCGGGCGATGAGCTTTCGGTCATTGATTTTCTGTACCGGGATGTGGAACCTCTGTTCGGCCACCTACGGGGGCTCTGTCTCGAAATCGCGGAGAAAATCGCCGCCTATGAGGCCGCACTGGAGCCCCGCCTCGGCACGGTGTATCGGCGTCGGAAGAACTTTGAGGAAAGCATCACCTACCTCAACGAGGTGGTCTCGTCCTACATTGATGCCGAGCAAGAAAAAGTCCAGGCGATGTTTCCGCATTACTTCGAGAAGCACAAAAGCGACGGGGTCGAATACGGCATCTATATCGGCGCCTCGATGGTCGAAGACGGCGGGTTCGATCTCCTCTTCTTGCACAACTTACGCCTGTGGCAGCTCATGATGATGTGTGGTGTGGCCCGCCTGGCGGAGCAAGTCAAAGGCCGCCTGCACGTGCCGTTGGACCTGACCCACCTGATCCTGGTGCAGCACACCCCTTTATCTGTGCGCTTCCGCCTCGATGAAAAACGTTTTGACATTGATGGCGCCTACAATATGCGCTACGAAATCGTGAAAAAGCGCATTGACAAGGCCCTGCTCAAAGGCCGCAATGAGCGCTTGACGCAGCCGGGCAAAATTGCCATCGTCTACTCGCAGCCGAAAGAAGCGCAGGAGTATCGGGAATATATCGACTACTTGCAAGCGTCGGGCTATCTGACCGGCGAGGTGGAAGACGTCGAGCTGGAGGATCTGGAAGGCGCCCACGGCCTCAAGGCCCTCCGCGTCACGGTGGAGATGGAGGCGGTGTCAGCGGAGCCGTTGATGTCGCTCACAGAGGTGGCGACGGCGCTGGAGGCGGTGTAACCATGCCAAGAAAGGCAAGTAAAACAAGCTGTCGAGCAGGTGAAGACATGAAAGAAAGCGATCAGTATCACAAGTGGATCGAGTGGAGTGAGGAGGACCAAACCTATATTGGAAAGTGTCCTGATTTAATTACGGGCATTCATGGAGATGATCCAGCAAAACTCTATGGTGCTTTGTGTGACGTCATTGAAGATGTCATTCGTCATTTTGAAGCTGAGGATCGGCCACTGCCTCGCCCTCGCATCCGCCCCATGCAAGAAGTCGGGTAACCCCCGACATATAAGTGCCTGAGCATGATTACCTTTATATATTTCTCCAGGGGAAAGATATAAATTTGTTTTGCCTCAGTACTTACCCTAGACGGAGGTGAACAAAGTTAGCGTCATGGAAGCCGCTGCTTGATCGCTTCAACGCGCGCCTCCCGACCGCCGAGGAAATCAATCTTGATCAGGTCCATCGCACACTGAAACCAATTCTTATCCTGGGTGTCCTTCCGCACCTTGTCGGCAATCATCGGATCAGCCACAGGCTGCAGCGCCTTCTTGGCGATCTGGCCGACCACGCTACCGGTTTTGCTTTCAATATCTGCCTGCAGGTCCGCTATCACACTTGACGTTAAGGTTTTCTCAACAGCCACACACGTATTCAGAGTTTGATAATGGGTCTGCAAGTAATAAAAAACACCGCCCACGATCAGTGTCGTCAGAACGCCGAGCAAAAACCCTTTCACGGGTCAACCCCCCTCCACCTATGATCTATCGAACCGTTGGGATCATGAAAATGCCGAGGTGCATCGCTTCCTCCCGGTCGCCAGGTTGAGGTGTGACCGCGTTTACAGGCAACGCTCCGTTTCAGTTCAGATGTAGTCACGGAGGTCTGGGGGGAGCAGCTCATAGGTTCCAGCCGCGGCATTTTCCTCAATGCGTTCCGGACGCGATGTGGCCGGAATGGCAACCGTGATACGCGGATCGCTCATGACCCAGGCCAATAGCGCCTGCGCCCAGGTCCGAATCCCAAAGGCCGTCAGAGGCGTCAGATCGGGCTGTCGCCGCAGGCTTTTGACATACCGTCCCCGCTCCAAAGGCTCCATCACAATCACGCCAATACCACAATCGGCGGCGAGGGGCAAGATCTCGGCTTCGCAAGTCCGCTCCAGCACATTGTAGGGAATTTGTATGGTGTCGATACGCCCGCTGCGCATGATCTGCATCATGTCGGAATACGCACTTGTCGTATAATGTGTGATGCCGATGAGACCAATCTTACCCTCGGCTTTCAGGCGCTCCAGCGTGACCAAATGGGTTGGCCAATCGACCAGATTGTGGATCTGAAAAACATCGATATACTCCGTCTAAAACCGGGCAAAGGACTGTGCGATCTGTGCCTCGCCCGGCTCCCGGCCCCGGCACCAGACCTTCGTGGCCAGGTGGAAAGCATCCCGCTTGCCGGCGGTCGTGATCCCGACCACCTGTTCGCTGTGGCCGTACGTACATCGGGGAGGAATCAATCAACGTGACGTGATGGGCCACGCAAGCATCGATAATCTGCTTCCGGATGGCAATGTCCGCCTTCGAGGTGACATTGAACACGCTGGCCGTTCCCAATCCGATCATCCCAACAGCCAGACCGTTCAGCTTACGGAATTCCACCCACACCTCCCCCCTGACTCGACGCTTTATTCCGCATTCCGCATTTGTTTTAGGTGACGTTCTCCAGCACCAGGGAGACAACGGTCCGATCATCGCCGCCCATATTGGCGGTGAGCCCCGTATGCAGCTCGCGATCAAGCTGATACTCGCCGCACAATCCCTTCATCTGGCGATAAATTTCCGCTGCTTGCTTGACGCCAGTGGCGCCAACCGGATGCCCGAACGAGACCAAGCCGCCACCGGTGTTCACCGGGATGTCACCCTCCAGCGAGGTGCGGCCTGACCGGATCACCTCCATGCCCTTGCCCTGCTCCGCCAACCCAATCGCCTCGTACATCATCAGTTCGGCAATGGTAAAGCAGTCATGCACCTCGGCCACCTGGATATCCTGCGGCGTGATGTTGGCATCCCGCATCGCTTCGCCAGTGGCGGCGGCAGCCGTGTCAAGCTGCAACAGGTCTTTCACCTGCCCAAGCGGATTGGTACAGAAGCCATATGAGCGCAACTGCACCGCATCTTGCATCGAACGCCCGAGCTTCTTTAAACCCTCGGCACTGGTGAGGAGCACCGCAGCCGCACCGTCACTGACCTGCGAGCAATCGCTCACTTTGAGATGGTCGTGCAACTCCGGATTTTTCAGGATCTTGGGATTGCTATCGCCCGCCGCTTCGGCCTGTTCGAGCGTCATCTTGACGGCATGCATATGAGCCAGCAGATTGCGATTGCCGTTGCTATACGCCTTCACCGAAAAATGCGCCAAATCACGCTCCGTCAAGCCATAGGTTTCCTTGTAGGCTTTAGCGCGCCGCGCCAGCAAGGCCGGAAAGGTAAAATCGTCGATGGCGCGTTCCGTCTCATAATGCGCCGCCCGGGCCAAATAATCGGCGCCTTCACGGGCACGGACCGTGGTCTGGACCTCGGCTCCGACCACCAGGACCACATCCAACCCGGCCTGAATCCCTTCAATGGCGTTGACGATCCCCACCCCACCAGACGCACACGCGGCTTCGACACGCGCAAAGCCAATACCGGCCAGCCGTTCGTCCGCACGGGCGACGAGGGCCCCAAGATGGGCCTGATGGCAGAAGAGATCACCCGCGAAGTTCCCGATATATCCCCGTTGGATCAGGGTGGGATCGATACCCGTCTCATCGAGAAGCTTTCGGACCACCGCCACAATGTGCGCTTCCAGGGTCGGATTGTCGCGGACACCGAACGCTTCATGGCCGGGTGCAATAAAATTGGGATTGCCTCTGCCGATGAACGGCGTGATGGCCTGAGCGGCAATATACGCAGGTCGTACAGGTCGCATGGTCGGTGCTCTCCTTATAGGGTGTCTCGATATTTAGCTAACGGAGTCGGCCGTCAAAAGACTTTCGGCAAAGCCGTCAGGGTCGGCTTGATGGCGGTCGAGGAGGTCTTGCAGTTTGGCCAGGGTCTTGTCCTTTGTGGAAAGCCTATACATATGCAGGCGGATGGGCCCCATGAGCTTGAGATAATAGAGATTGCCCGGCGTGTAGTCCGCCGAACAGGCGCCGGGGTTGACGGCCTCCCGGAGGAGATTGCCAAAGGTTTCCGCATATTGGGCCAGCAATGGTTCATCATGCAAATCGCCCGGAATTTCCGGGAATTGGAGAATCAGCTCCTGTACGGTCATGATAACGCTCCTCATGGACCACATGTCACAGCGACATATTCTAAACACCCGGACAAAATCAGTTGCGTATGTTGCCGGCGGAACGTGCGACACAAATGATTGTGTCCAACAACTGATAGCGATAGGGTAACGTAGCCCCGGCCTGGCGTCAATGCTCTCTCCCGCCGTACTAGGGTCTGAAGCACGGATGACGTATAATTCCCGGTGAAGAGTCGCTCTCAATATGCTCTCTCGCCTCCGGAGGACGCCCCATCATGCACGTACCAACCTTCGACGACATTCAGCAGGCGGCCGCGCGCATCAAAGCCCATGTACATCGCACCCCGATTCTCACGTGCGAGAGTCTGGATCGGATGGCCGATGCACAACTCGTTTTCAAGTGCGAGAATTTGCAGAAGATCGGCGCTTTCAAGTTCCGTGGCGCTTGCAACGCCGTTTTCTCGCTCATGGATGCCGAGGCACAACGTGGTGTGGCCACGCACTCGTCGGGCAATCACGCCGCCGCCGTGGCTCTGGCGGCGCGGCTTCGGGGCATCGTAGCCCATATCGTGATGCCGCACAATGTGCCACAGGTCAAGCGTGCCGCGGTCGAAGGGTACGGCGGCAAGATCGTCTGGTGCGAACCCACCCAAGACGCACGTGAAGCAACCCTGGAGACGGTGGTGGACGAGACGGGCGCGACGTTCATCCCACCCTATAATCACCCGCAAGTGATTGCCGGGCAAGGCACGGCCGCCCTGGAAGTGGTCGAAGACGTGACCCAGCTCGATAGCATCATCGCGCCGGTGGGGGGTGGCGGGCTGATCAGCGGGACGGCCCTGACCATGGCGGCGCTCTCGCCCAGCACGCGGGTTATCGCCGCCGAACCGGCCGCGGCTGACGACGCCTATCGCTCACTGCAGGCCGGCGCCATCCTGCCGTCCGTCAACCCACAGACGATTGCCGATGGGCTGCGGACGTCGCTGGGCGATCTGACCTTTGCCATCATTCGGCGCCATGTGGAACCGATCGTTCTCGTCAGCGAAGACGCCATCGTACGGGCCATGCGGCACGTATGGGAACGGATGAAAATGGTGATCGAGCCCTCGGCCGCGGTGCCGGTCGCCGCCGTCCTGGAAAAGCGCCTGGATCTGGCCGGACAGCGCGTTGGCATCATTTTGTCCGGCGGCAATGTCGATCTGGACCACCTTCCCTGGATGGCGCGCTGATCGAGGTCTATACATATTCCATAACAACGGAAGGTGTGGCAAAATCGAGGGTCAGAGCCGTCTATTATTGTGCACGGAAGGGATCGTGTCATGCTTCGCTTTGCTGCCAATCTCAGCTTTCTGTTCTAAGAATATGCGTTCCTCGATCGCTCCGAGGCCGCTGCCAGGGCGGGCTTTCAGGGGGTGGAATACATCTCCCCGTACGAGCGCACGCCGGACGACATCACGCAGCGCTTACGGGCATACAACTTGGAGCAGGTGCTCTTCAATTTGCCGGCCGGGGACTGTGAGGCCAACGAGCGCGGGCTGTCGGCCCTGCCGGGACGCGAAGCGGACTTCGAGGCGAGTGTGCAGCAGGCGCTGAGCTATGCCCAGGTCCTCGGCTGCCGGCAGGTGCATGTCATGGCCGGGATTCCACCCGCCACAGCAGACCCGGCGGCGTGCCAGGAAGTCTACATCCACAATCTCCGTTCTGCCGCCGATCGGTTGCAGCGCCATGGCATCCGCCTCCTGATCGAACCGATCAATACCCGGGATATGCCGGGCTATTTTCTCAACACGCCATTCCAAGCACGACAGATTATCAACACGGTTGGCAGCGACAATCTCTTTCTGCAAATGGACCTGTACCACTGCCAAATTATGGCCGGCGACCTGGCCGAGAATATCAAGGCCCACTTCGATATCATCGGTCACGTCCAAATCGCCGGTAATCCCGCGCGCCATGAGCCCGATATCGGTGAGGTGCATTATCCGTATCTCTTCGATCTCATAGATGAGCTAGGCTATACCGGGTGGATTGGCTGCGAATACCGGCCCCGCCACGACACCCTTGCTGGGCTTGGGTGGGCCCAGCAGTACGGGCTTGGCGGCTCTGCCGACGCCTGATCTCGCGGGGCTACGGCGCCAGGAGGTCGCGCAAGGTGCGGAGACTGCGCCCCATACGCGGGCCGTATCAACTCACCCACTTTCCATCAATGAGATGGATACACCCCTGGCCTCATCATCACCCCGCCAACAGGGTGAACTCACCACAAGTCGTCAACCCATCAAAATTTGCGACAAAACCAGTTGGAGAATCATGTCGGTGCAATCCGGTATCTCATCTGCTACTATAACCTGACGAAAGCCGTCGCATTACTTGTATAACACGACCCCAAATACCCAGATCCAGACATCAATTGGGATCATTCTCGTCACCTGCTGCGTCGGCCAGGACGATGAGCAGCTTCTTGCCCAGCGCCTCAGCGTAGGCTTCTAGCGTCTTGATCGGGGGATTAGCGTCGCGCTCTGCCATCGCCGCTAAGCTATCGCGGTCCAGCCCGCTACGCGCCATCATTTCGTTGTCCGTGAGCCCCTGCCGTTTGCGCTCGTGCATCAGCACGTATCTTGCGGTACGCGGGACGGTCCCGTTGCGCATGGCGTTTTCGTGGACTTCGCGCGCGTGCTCCCTGATTTCAGGCAGCTCGGCTTTAACCGCTTCGCGGATGCGGGCGTGTTCGGCGCACTTTTTGGGCGTCAGATAATCGGATTTATTGGGCGGAGTGTTCATGCTTACCCTAATCTCCCTCCTGAACTCTGTAGGCAGTCACGACGTACCACGTCGTGGCGTCAATTTCCTCGTACACGACAAATAGGATGTTGCCAGCGCTATCTGTGCCAGAATGTGGACTGCACCGCCGACAGCTTTCTGCTCGACGACCGCAACCGAGGCGGTTTGCCCGAGGGAAAGCAATTCATCATCGACATGAGTCTCAATGCCAGTGGGGTGCGCGATACCGCGAGGTCGCTGCACATCCGTACTGACACCGTGTTCCGTGAACTCAAGAAGAAAGAACCGGTAAGCAAAAAAGGTGTCCCCTTTTTCTGTATCCCAATTATAGTGTGCAAATCAATCGAGTCTGACCTCATTGATTTCCGCGGGCTTGGCCCCTCCGCCGATGCCTAATCTCGATATGCTACGGCGCCAAGAGTTCACGCAACGTGCAGAGACTGTGCCCAATACGTGGCCCGTACCAACTCACCCATTTCCCATCGATGAGATGGATACGCCCCTGGCGCACGGCCGGCACGTCGGCAAACGGCGTGAAATCGGCCACGTCAGCGTCGCTAAAGACGTACGGCTCATCCGGTAAGAGGATGACCTCGGGTTGGAGAGCGGCCATCTCGTCGAGGGTGACGCGGGGATAGCGCCGATCCTGATCCTCATACCGTGCGCCCTGGCGTTCCGCCTGCTGACCGAGGTCGGCGGCAAGCGGAAAACGGCGCTGGCGCCGGGCAAAAATATTGGCCCCTCCGCACACCTGCAGGACATCGTGGACATAGGCGCCCTCGCTCACCGTCATATACGGATCTTTCCAGATCGGGCAAAATACCCGCACCGGCGTCCGCTGCGCGACCTGCGCACATGTCTGCGCATAGACGGCTTCGATGGCGTGCAGAGATGGCTCGACGTCGGCGCGACAATCGAGGATCTCGGCGATACGCCAGAGCAGATCAATCCCATCACGCACAGTCACGGGCTCGAAGACGTAGACCGGAATCCCCGCGGCGTCGAGTTGCTCTACGTCATGACGGCGATTTTCCTCTGCCACGGCAAACACGAGCTGCGGCCCGAGGTCGCAGATGGCAGCGACATCCGGATTTTTGGTCCCGCCAATCCGGGTGGTGTGCACGACCGCCGCCGCTGGTTCGGTGCAATAGTCGGTAATCCCGACCACCTGGGGGCCGTGGCCAAAGTCAAAGAGCACTTCGGTAATACTCGGCACCAGAGAGACCAGGCGTTGCAGATCGTTCGGTATGCGCACCGTGCGGCCCATGGCATCAATAAACGTGCGCGGTCCCGCCATACACCCTCCTCTTCCTCTAGGGCTTCGTGATACCCAGCTTGTTCAGGCGCGAACGCAGCGTGCTGGGATTCAGCCCCAAGCGCACTGCGGCCCCCTGTTTGCCCTCGATACGCCAGGACGTCTCTTCGAGGGTATGCACGATGTGATCCCGCTCCACCTCTTGGAGGGTTTGTCCGGACGGCGGTGGCGTCTCGGTATGGGGACGATGCACAAACGCTTCATCCAACACCAGCGATGCGCCCGGCGTGAGGATCACGGCGCGTTCAATGACATTTTCCAGCTCCCGTACATTTCCCGGCCAGTGATACGCCTGCATGCTCGCCATGACCGGTTGCGGAATGGTCTCGATACGCTTTCCCATCTTGGCGCTGTACTTGGCGACAAAATGGGCGATCAACAACGGTAAATCGCCGTCGCGTTGCCGCAAGGGTGGCAGGGTGAGGGGAAACACGTGCAACCGGTAATAGAGATCCTCGCGGAAATCGCCATTTGCCATGGCCTGTTGCAAGTCGCGATTGGTGGCGGCGATCACCCGCACATCGACCCGCTGCGTGCGCGAGTCGCCCAGCCGCTCAAATTCCCCTTCTTGCAATACGCGTAACAATTTGGCTTGCAGGTCCAAGGGCAGATCGCCGATTTCGTCCAGAAAAATCGTGCCCCGATGGGCCAGCTCAAAACGTCCGCTGCGGCGCGCCGTGGCCCCCGTAAAGGCGCCTTTTTCGTGGCCGAACAGCTCGCTTTCCATAAGGTTGGCCGGAAGCGCCGCACAGTTGACTTTGACGAGGGGACGGTCGGTGCGGGGGCTGAGATTATGCACGGCGCGGGCTAACAGTTCCTTGCCCGTGCCCGTCTCCCCCAGGATCAGCACTGTGGCGTCGGTGGCCGCGACCTGTTCCACTTGCCGCAGGACGTGCGTCATGGCATCGCTGCGGCTGAGAATGTCGTCAAAATTATGCTGTAGCTTGATCTCTTCTTGCAGGTAAATATTCTCCGCATGCAGCCGGTTCTTCAGACGCTCGACCTCACCAAACAGTCGCGCGTTGGCAATGGCGATGGCGGCTTGGTTGGCAAAAACGGCCAGATGGTCGAACACCTCGTCCGAAAGCGGGTGCTGACTGAACAGCGCCATGACGCCAAGCACTTCGTCCTGAAACATCAAGGGATACCCGGCAAAGGCGCGGAGTCCTTGCTGCCGCAACCAGTCTTTGTTCGGGAGACGGTCGTCGTGCAGCACATCATTGCTGCACGTTCGCCCCCACCCCTGTGCAATGCGGCCGATTTTCAGGGCGCCCAGAGGCACGCGGCGATATTCGCCATTCAGATTGGTGTAGATGCCGGCACTCGCTCGGAGATGGAGACACTGGGTGCGGCTCGCACAGTCGCTGGCTTTGTAGCAGGTCTCGCACCGATCTCCCGGCCCCAGCAACCAGATGCGCGCGAAGGCGGCACCCACGTCTTGCACCAGCCCTTCGGTAATGGTGGTTAAGACCTCTTCAAGATGCAAACTCGCGGTCATCTGCTGCGTGATGCGCTCCAGAGTACCGGTAGATGGGGTGGGCATGCCTGATGGCGTGGTGTAGGATGTGGGCTGGCTGTTTGCTGACACGATATGACTCTCCCTGGCAAGCCCAGATGAGCA
>CBCXVS010000196.1:0-15128 GCA_965178525.1 uncultured bacterium
CGACGAGAAACGCCCGCTCGCGTTCCTGCACGCGGCTGGCGAGCGTGTCGGCGCTATCGCCGGGTAACACTGGCACGTCACATTGGGCTACGATAGGTCCGGTATCATAGTCCGCATCGACGATATGGATCGATACCCCGGTCACGGTTTCGCCTGCGGCTAAGACGGCCTCATACACCCGCGCGCCATACATACCTTGCCCGCCAAATTTCGGCAGGAGGGCCGGATGGGTATTAAGCACGCGATTTCGAAAGCGCTCTAAGGTGTAGGGGCCGATCTTTTTCATATAGCCGGCCAGCACCACCAAGTTGACGTCGTGCTGTTCCAGAGTGTGACAGATGGCTTGATCGAGGGCGTCGGGGGCGGGGTGTGTGCGGCCGCTGAGATGGTAAAACGGGATCGCATGGCGCTGGGCCCTCTGCGCCGCTCCGGACTGACGGTTGTTGCTGATCACCACGGCCAATACCGCGGTGAGGTCGCCAGCATCACGCGCGTCAATGAGCGCCTGCAGCGTCGTGCCGTGATGCGATGCCAGAACCCCGATGCGCGTTGCCGGCATGATCTCACCTCTCGCCTCACTCCTTCACCCGAATGCCCACGACCACCATCATGCCCGGTTTGAGCAAACTCTCGCGATTACCCACTGCAATTTTGACGGGCAAACGCTGCGTCACCTTGATGAAGTGCGCCGAGGCGCTGCCGGCGGGAATGATGGCGAATTCCGAACGTGTCGCCGCGCCGATCTGGATGACCTTGCCGGTGAATTTCCGTTGTGGATACGCATCCACATCCACGTCTACCGGCTGCCCGATCTGCACCTCGCGGATGTGAGTCTCCTCGATGTTCGCCTCCACCCAAACGTCCTGCGGATCATTGACGATGGCGATCGGCTGTCCAGGTTGAACGTGTTCTCCAGCATCCGAAATGGCCTGGCTGACCACGCCGTCGATGGGGCTGACAATGACCGTTTCGTCCAGCCGCATGCGCGCCAGGTCGAGCCGAGCCTGCGCCTCTTTGACTTTTGCTTGAAGCGTTTTGGCGACCTCCGCCTTCATCCTGACGCGTTGCTGCTCGGCCTCTGCCAGCGATTTGAGTGCCGCCGATTCCCGCACCTTGCGCTGCCGCGTCCGCACGTTATCACGCAGCAATTGTACGCGGCGGCCCTCCGCGCGGGCGCGTTCCAACAAGGCCAACGTTTTATTATGCGTTTCTTGGGCTGATTGGTAATCCGCTACCGATTGATCATGTGCGGACGTGGCCTGATCGCGTTGTTCGGCGGCAATAATGCCATCGGCATACAGTTGTTCGGCGCGTTTGAGTTCGGCCGCGGCCATGTCCCGCCGCACTTGTGCGCTGTGTAGCCGGGCCTTGGCTTCTTGCACCGAAGCGCCCTTTTCCCGCACATCGGCTTTGGCGCGCTGGCTTTCGAGGCCCGCGGCCTTCTTGGCTTCCTCGAGCTGACTCTGGGAGGCGCCCAGGACGGCATCGGAACGCTCGATTTCCCCGGTTGCCACGGCACGCGCCAGGTCCAATTCGATCATCGAACTGGTTAACTGGCTCTGTGCGGCTTCGAGCGCCGCTTCACGCAGGTCGACCTGGGCGCGGTAGTCATCTTGTTGGATGCGGGCGATCACATCACCGCGGTTAATCGGTTGCCCGGTTTCCACCACCACGCTGGTCAAGCGCCCGGGGACGCGGGAGCTCACCGTTACCAGGGCGCCTTTGACACGCGCGTCGTCCGTGGAGACATGCTTGAGGGAATAGAGCCACCAATCCACGCCAAAATAGCCCCCGATGATGACGGCGAGCACCATAATGGGCGTGAGTACGAACCAGCGTTTCGACCTCCCGTTCCGGATGGCGGAAGCGGGTCCTGAGTCCACGAGATCATCGCGGTTGTCTAACGGGTCACGATCTGATGCCATGGCGTGTTCCTTCTGCGGTCGGCGGGGCGATGGATACGTTCGGCAGGCGCTGGGTTGTCAACGTCATGGCATACAGTCTAACGCTAGAGGCGCTCGCCGTCCAGTGAGAGCGGCGTGCCCGCTGTGCGCTGCGCCAGGGCCGCCAGTAAGCGCTCGTGAATATTCTCGAATCCCCCGTTCGACATGATCAGAATCACATCCCCTGGGCACGCCTCGCGGCAGAGATGGGCAATAATCGCGTCCGTGCTGGCGTAAAACCAAGCGCCCTTGGTGTGGTGCTGCAGGCCCTGTACCAATACGGTGGGGGACAAGCGTTCGGCTGGCGAGAGTTGGTCTTTGGCATAGACATCGGCGAGGAGGACATAATCGGCTAGGCGCAAGGCCTGTGCGTAATCCCGTTGAAAAATGTTGCGCCGGCTCGTTGCCGTACGCGGCTCGAACACCGCCCACAGACGGCACGTGGGATAGGCCAGCCGGACGGCTTCCAGGGTCACGTGCACAGCGGTGGGATGGTGGGCAAAGTCGTCGATGACCGTCACTCCATCCACAGCGCCACGGATTTCGCAACGCCTTTTGATGTGGGCGAAGGTCGCCAAACCGGCGCTCACTTGTGCCGGCGACAGCCCCAAGTGGGTGGCGACCGCAATGGCGGCGAGCAGGTTTTGCAGATTGTGCCGTCCGAACAACGGCGTCGTCAGGCGCCCGTATCGGCGCACGTGATGCAGCACAGTGACGTCCATGCCGTGGGTGTTGCCCTGGTAGTCCACGGCCTGCCAGTTGGCCCCAGGCTCCAGCCCGTAGGTCTGCACGGGAGACGCCACGGGCGTGTGGGCCAGCACGTCGCGCACGTTGGGCTAATCGCGGCATGCGATGAGACATCCCTCTGCGGGGAGTAAATGGAGAAAGCGGACAAAGGCCGAGCGCACGTGCTCCAGGTCACGGTAAATATCGGCATGGTCGAATTCCAGGGAGGTCAAGACGGCGGTGCGCGGGCGATAGTGCAGAAATTTTGGGCCTTTGTCGAAGTATGCGCTATCGTATTCGTCGCCCTCGATCACCATGTGGCCGCCAGCTCCGAGACGAAAGGTGCGGTCGAAATTGCGCATCACGGCGCCCACAAACACGTTCGGATCATAGCCAGCATGGGTCAGGAGCCAAGCGATCAGCGCCGTGGTCGTACTTTTGCCGTGTGTGCCGGTGACCACCACGGCATGCCGGTCTTGGATAAAAAAGTGCGCCAATGCCTGCGGGAAGGACATGACCGGAATCCCGGCCTCCCGGGTGCCCACGGCTTCAGCATTTTGCCGGGTGACGGCATTGCCCACAATGACCAAATCCGGGCGCGGCTCCAGGTGCGCGGCATCGAAACCCTCATAGATCGGAATATGACGCGCCTGCAGCTGCGTCGACATGGGCGGGTAGATGTGCTGATCGGAACCGGTGACGTGATAGCCCTGAGCCTGCAACATGCACGCCAGGCTACCCATACCCGGGCCACAGCACGCGATGAGATGGATGTGATGCGGGGGTGCGGGGATCACGATGATGCGACTCCTAATGCCTGCATAACGAGGTTGTGCACGGTCGGCCGCAGGCGCCGGATGCCCTCGGCATGCCGTGTGGGGTGCACGCGATTGGTGCACAGAATGACGCTGACGTCCTGGTCGAGGTCGATCCAGATACTGGTGCCGGTAAACCCTAAGTGACCGATCGAATGGGCGGAGAAGTAATCACCGGCTGTCGAGCGTCCCGGCGTGGGCGTATCCCACCCGAGTGCGCGTGTTGTGCCCGCCGGCGACGGCTGGCGCTGCCAGCTAGTCTGCAACAAGGCTGGTGGCAGCCAAAAATCCTGGCCGGCCGCGATGGCCAGGAGAGCCTGGGCAAAGCGCCATAAATCCCCAGCGGTGGCAAACAGCCCCGCATGTCCGGCAATCCCCCCCATGGCCCAAGCATTTTCGTCGTGAACTTCGCCCACGAGCACGCGACCGCGCCAGTCACAAGCTTCCGTGGCAGCGTAGGCAGTGGCCGCATCGGGCAAGGGCGAAGGGCCTCCCAAGGGGCGATAAGCGGTGTACTGCAAGCCCAGGGGACGCGCCACGTGGTCGAGAAACAAGGTAGATAGCGGTTGGCCGCACAGCGTTTCCAGCAGATTGCCGAGTAGGATGAAGCCGAGGTCACTGTAGACCATCCGTGTACCAGGCGCACTGTGCAGAGGTTGACGCAGGATAGCGCCGGTCGCCTGCCGCCGCCGTTGCGCCGCCGTTGTGGCCTCGCTGTCTGGCGGCTGTGCCGGTAGCAACATCTGATACAACGGCTGCCAGGCCGCCAAACCACCGCTGTGGGCGAGGAGCTGCCGGAGCGTGACGCCCCCCATGGCCGTGGCGCGCCATTCCGGGTAAAACCGCTGCAAGCGATCGTCGAGTTGGCACACGTCATGGTGATGGGCCCACAATAGCAAGGAGGAGGTGGCGACCACTTTGGTGAGCGAGGCCACGTCGAATAGCGTGTCACATTGCATGGGCCGCCATGTTGGCGTGACGGCGGCCGCCCCGTACGCTTGGGGCCAGACGAGCTGGCCGTGGTGGCCCACACCAATCACGGCCCCAGGGACTGTACCGTCTTGGGTCGCTTGCTGTAAGTAAGCATCGAGATGCTGCACGGTTGCGCTCTACCCGATGATGGCCGGCACGACAGGCGATTCACACAGCACGAGGCGATCTTGACGCATCGCGGTTTGGGTCCCGATGGGGAGCGTCAAGGGCTGCGGACAGTGGCCTGCCGGAAAACCGTAGAGGATTGGGATACCGAGGCCGCCAAGCACCTCGCTAATGACATCGGTGACGCCATAGGCGCCGTCACGGTCTTGCGGCATGGGCTCGATCGCGCCAAATACGAGGCCGCGGACCCCGTCGAGCGCCCCGGCAAGCTTGAGATGGGTGAGCATGCGATCGATGGCATAGAGCCGTTCGCCGCGATCTTCGAAAAAGAGAATCGCGTCCCGCGTATCTGGCTGAAACGGCGTGCCGAGGGTACAGACGAACAGGGATAAGTAACCGCCGATCAGGCGTCCTTTGGCCTCGCCGGGGTGCAGGACCGTGAGCGTATCCAGGGCATCGCAAGGGGGTTGCATGGCATCGGTGTCGCCGGTGAGCATGCCGGCGAGTTGGCGGCGCACCGTTGCATTGACCTCCTGGTTCAGATCCCCTGAGACGACGGGTCCGTGCAACGTGACGAGCTGGCAGCACTGATAAAAATAGAGCAACAAGCTGGTCAGATCACTGTAGCCCAGGAAAATTTTCGGGTGCGCCGTAATGACTGCCGGATCGAGATAGGGAATCAGGCGCTGGGACCCATAACCGCCACGACAGCAGAAAATCGCTTTAATGTCCGGATCGGCGAAGAGAGCGAGAAGCTCGGCTGCCCGCTCGCGGTCCGGTCCTGCCAGATAGCGATACGCATCGAACACGCGCGGCGTGTACCGGACGCGAAAGCCCAGGCTCTGCAGCACCGCGACCCCCTCGAAGAACGTCTCGCGGTTGATCGGACTCGCGGGCGCGGCGAGGCCAATGCAATCACCTTCCCGGAGGGCTGGGGGACGCCTGAGCGACTGAAGGGACACCTGACTTCCTTGTGGCTGTGAGAACGTGGCGAGACCTTACCAGAATTATAACGGATATTAGCGCTTCTCACCTCTTTCCGCGCTTTGGCGTCGAGCCGTGCCGTTGCGCTAGTATCTGCGTCAGAGCTCATACGAGGTTTGTAATGTTTGTTCGCGTGCGAAACGCTCCATGGCCAGCTCAATGAGGCGATTGATGAGTTCCCCATATGTTAAACCGCTCGCCTCCCACAGCCGGGGGTACATACTAATCGCGGTAAATCCGGGCATCGTATTGATTTCGTTGACTACGACGTTGTCGTCCGGCGTGAGAAAAAAATCGACGCGGGCCAGCCCCTCACACGCCAGGGTGGTGAAGACTTGGATGGCCAGGTCCTGAATGCGGCGCGTAGTGGCTTCGGAAATCTGGGCCGGAATCTCCAACGCCGCCCCGTGTTCGTCAATATATTTGGCTTCATAAGAATAAAAGTCATGCGTGGCGATGACCTCGCCCGGCACCGACGCGATCGGATCATCATTGCCAAGGACTGAACACTCGATTTCCCGCCCCTCTATAAAACCTTCCGCCAGAATTTTTCGATCATACCGCAACGCTTCCACCACCGCGCGGTCAAACTCCTCCTCGTTGCGAACCTTACTCACCCCGACGGACGACCCCAGGTTGGCTGGCTTGATGAACATGGGCAGCCCGAGCTGCTCGGTGGCATAGGCAAAATAGAGATTTTTGTCTCCCGCTTTGAACGTTAAAAAGGGCGCCGTCGGGATACCGGCGTCGCGGAGTAAACGTTTCATGATATCCTTGTCCATCCCGACTGCAGATCCTGTGACGCCTGATCCAACGAAGGGCACCTGGGCCAATTTGAGCAGCCCTTGCACGGTGCCATCTTCACCATAGGGGCCGTGCAGAATCGGAAACACCACATCGAGCGAGGTGTCGGATTGATGCGTCGTGAGGTTGGCCAGAGCGCCGCCGCTTTCGGGCACGAGCGCCACGGTTTCATGGGTTTGATTGAGTTTAATCAATTTCGGATTCTGCTGATGCAGAAGAAATTGTGAGGTATCATTGAGCAGCCATCGACCCTGCTTGTCGATCCCAATCAGAACTACGTCATATTGGTCTTGATCAAGGGAGTCAATCACATTTTTTGCCGATTGCAAGGACACTTCGTGCTCTGCGGATTTGCCACCGAAAAGAATGCCGACTTTGAGTTTCTTTTTCATGCTGCCCATCCTTATAATAGTCCTCGCATACCCCATAACGGACACCGTGTCATCACACGACGTAGCTATCATGATCATAGCATAGGCAGACATCGATTTCCGTATCGTATGACCATCCGCAATCCGCAATCCAGTGAGGGAAAATATGTTCAAGCAGGTGCGGTCCCATCTCAGCAATCTTTATAGGCGATGGCAATTTCCCCAAGGCATCTCGCCCCGAAAGGGACTCCAGGCACAGGAAGTCCTCACGCGTTACATTGCCGCGCCGGAAGATTTTTGGCACGGGCCACGGTTGCGGCATGCGGAGAAAATACGCTAGGCGTTTCGCGCCTTCAACGAGGCGGGGGTTGACTCGCCCGAACAGGTCGCCACGCAGCTCCTCGCCCGCGTACGCGAGCTGCGCCAGACGCCCTATCGGTCCTTTTTTATCATGGGCTCCGGGGGCTCCGGTTCGACGTGGCTCGGCGCCATGGTCGGCAGCCTCCCCGGTTTTTGTTATGGCCGCGAGATCTATTTGCCGCGCAGCATTTCCTACCTCTATCGCCGTCTCAAAACGCAGGAGATGTGTGACCTCGTATGGGCGCTGATGGTATTTCCCGCGTGGGCCTGGTAGGGGCCTGGCGCGTGTTTTACCGCCACGTTTGTCAATTCGGCGCGCGCACTCTTCAACTACGATATCTACCGGGCCATCTGGCCGCAAGGGCGTTTTATCTTTCTCGTACGGGATCCGCGGGATCAGCTCATGTCGACGACCTATCGAAAAGCGAGCTATCGGCAGGTCATCGCGCCTCATGCTCACGATTTGACGTATCTGCGGCATACTGCGAAACAGCATCAGAAATTCTATCGGCAGTATACCCAGATCCATTCCGCGGAACTCCATGTCGTCAAGTACGAGCATGTGCGGGATGACACGCCGGGCGAAATGGCCCGGCTTCTGCAATGGGCAGATCTGGAGGTCAGTGAGGAAGCGCTCGCCGCCTGCCTTTATCAGCATAGCGCCGACAACATGCGCTCCGGTTTGGTGCCGGTACAGGGAAATCTCGACGAAGGCGGGATGGCCCAAAGTTGGCGCGAGATGATGACGGACAAGGAACAGCGCATGATCAAGCCGTTTGTGCAGGAGGCCCTAGAAGCGTTCGGCTATGAGCACAGCGCCGATTGGTGAGCAGGGCGTCCCGCCCTCCACCTCGCCCCGGCCCTATGCAAGCGCGGTCAAATATTGCGCAATCAGGCTCAGAGCATGTTCGGCAATCTGAGCCTGAATCGCCTCGCGATCTCCGTCAAATTGGGTTTCGGTTGTCGTCACCCCGGTGGGCGTGACCAGCGCAAAACAAGTTGTCCCGAGCGGTTTTGGCGACCGCCCACGGATCGGACCGGCAATCCCGGTTTCGGCCAGGACGATCTCTGCCTGGCTAAGGCGCTGTAGCCCCACGGCCATGGCCTGTGCCGTTTCCGGACTCACTGCGCCATTGCGATCCATCACCCCCGGGTCCATGCCCAGTGACTGAATCTTGGCCTCTTTGCTATAGGCGACAATACTGCGGTCAAAATACGCAGAGCTTCCGGGTAAACGGACGATACGCGTGGCAATGATGCCGCCCGTGGTGGTTTCCGCCAATGCTAAATGCCATCCCCGCTCCCGCAGTTGATCGGCAATCGTTTCCTCAAATGACACACGCGCCTCCTATAAAGAAAGGACTGAGGACTGAGGACTGAGGACTGAGGAAAAGCCGTTCGCGCCCTTCGCGGATCCGGTTTTATTCTATGTCCCATAACGCCGCTGGCGACCCTGATACATACGGATCGTCCGCAAGAAATCACGCTTGCGGAAAGCTGGCCAATACACATCGATGAAGCAAAGTTCAGCGTAGGCCATTTGCCACAGAAGAAAGTTGGACACCCGCTCCTCCCCCGAGGTGCGGATGACGAGATCCGGATCGGGCATGCCACTGGTGTAGAGATACTGCGAGACCAACTCCTCCGAAATGTCCTCCAGACGGATTTTACCATTGTCGTGATCGATGAGGATGCCCTTGATGGCATCGACCAGTTCCTGCCGCGCGCCGTAGGCCAGACAGACCGTGAACACCAACTCGTCGTAATCCTTCGTGGCCTGTTCCGCCATGCTGATGGCATGCTTCACCCGCCCTGGGAGCAAGTGGAGCTGCCCCATGGCCTTACAGCGCACACGGTCCCGATGGATCTCCCGATCCTGCGCCAATTCGAGGAACCCGGATTCGTAGAGGTCGAACAACGTGTCCAGCTCCTGTGACGAGCGAGTGGTGAGGTTTTCGGTGGAAAGGGCATAGACGGTGAGGTACGTGATGCCGATATCTCGGCACCAGCGCATGACCTCCCGCACCTTCTCCTTTCCCATGCGATGGCCTCCTGGTTTCATCCCACCGGCTAGGGCGAAGCGGCGGTTGCCGTCCATAATGATGGCCACATGGGTGGGGCACAGACCTCGCTTCACCTGCATGGTGAGATAGCGATCGTAGAGGAGGCCGAAGCCGCCCTCGAACCGGCGCGCCTCCATCTGACTGGGATTAAAACAATCGTTCGTCACTTGCAACTCTCCTCAGACCCAACCCCTATCGCTTTTGCCGACACATGCGGTATAGAGACGCGTTTAATCCCACCTCACCTCGCCTTCTGCCCAAGCCTTGATCAAATGGTGGGCGATGGCGATAGGCTCCGGAACCTGCAGGTCGGGGTTTTCGCCCTGCAGTGCCAGGCGCACGTCCTCACGGCTAAACCACCGGACATCCGTCATCTCTTCGTTATCGATGTAGATGTTCGTGGTCAGGGCTTTACCGTGACAGCCGATCATCAGCGAGGATGGAAACGGCCACGGCTGTGACGAGTGATAGCGCACCTCGCCGACCTCGATGCCGGCTTCCTCTTTCACTTCACGGCGCACCGCCTCCTCGATCGACTCGCCCTGGTCCATGAATCCCGCCAGCGCGGAATACCGCCCCGTCCGCGACAACCGGCCCCGGGACTGCCCCAGCAAGCACCGGTCGCCGTCGCACACCACCATGATGGCGACGGGATCGGTACGCGGGAAGTGCTCGGCATGGCAAGCGCTGCATTTGCGCACCTGGCCGCCGCGGCCTGGCGCTGTCTGCTCACCGCAGACGCCACAGAACCGGTGCCGCCGGTGCCAGTCGACCTGGGCCCGGCTTTGGGCGATGATGCCGGTCTCTGCGAGGCTGACTTGCGTGGCCGCGCTACGCGCCTCTTCAAAGCGCCACGGTGCCGCCAAGTTGAATTCGTGCAGCGGATCCCCCAGTTGCGAGACATCGAGGGCGAAGTGTGCGATGTCGTCCAGCAGCCCGAGGAACACGGGCGGCACGTCAATCTCAAGATGCGCCATCTCGTCAGGGTGCAGCCACCCGAGGCGTATCTCCGACTCGTCCCGGATCAGAATGTTGAGCTGCCAGAGCGGCAGGAAACGGCTCTGCGGATGGTGGGCTTGTGCTTCTAGCCACTGCGGATCACGGCGTTGCGCATCGCCGCGGTCAAACGGATTACCAGCAAATACGTGTGGTTTCATACACGATGTTCCAGTTGACGGATTCAGATGTCACGGTGTAAGTGGGTTGAAATTGGCTCTAAAGAGTGAGTAAAGCAGAATGTGGGTAGGTGTGCAAGGTTTTAGCATGGCCGCCGGAACAAGGCGATGGGCTTCACGCCTGCTGGCGGCGCGCCCAGTCGCGTACATGCCGCAACCACTCTACCCGTTTCATATGCTGGCTGGTGTGCAGAAAATCCGTGAGCTGTTCACGGGTGAGATGGGGCACCGCCACACTGTGTTCAGCTGCGGTATACGCGTCGCCTTGCAGAAGCAGAATCGCCACGCGGTCGCCATCGAAATGCCAGACTTCAGGCACGCCAACCGCCGCGTAAATGGGTAATTTGGGCAGTGAAGGATGCGTGATACCAATCTCGATCACCAGGTCGGGGGGCGGGTCCTGTGCAAGATCGATGCGCTTTTTACCTGCGATATCGTCGGCGTGCTGCACATAGAAACAGGTATCGGGCTCGAAGCCCCGGGCCAGATCTTCCCGATTGAACGTCGTGGAGCCTGCATTGGCGAAATCCAGATTCATTTCAAGCGCCATCACCGTCACAATATCCGCCAGGAGGCGATTGAGCTGTTCGTGTTCAAATGACAGCACCATGATTTCCAAGTCTCCGCGGTCATAGACGAAGCGTGGCGATTGGCGGCCTTCATGTTCGGCGAGCAGTCGTTCGTAGGTTGTCCAACTGATATGGTGCAGAATGATATGCTGGGCGATCGGTTCCGGTGGACGGATACTCGTGGCCATGACGGATGTACTCCCCTCCCTCCGAACATATTGTGCAACGATGGCTATGATCCGTGGTATCTCTCCTCAAGAATCATACCCTTTCGTAACATCTCAAATGTGAAACCGGGTTCATCAATCGAAAGGGTAAGCCTACCACGACCCAAATCATCCGTATTCACTGAGGCCACACCCTTGACTTTCACCTGAGGATGGCCTTCAATATCAATAAGTTCACCAATACTCCCTTCTTTGACAACGCCGCTTAATAATTTACCGTCGAGAAACCAGATTTTAGCTAACTTCAAATATCCTGAATGTTCAATCTGAAACCGAAATGACATGATATACCTCCAAGCCGTTCCCTCATACGCCGTCATCTCCTGATTGTTTGATGTGTTTCATCGTTTGGAATGTTATAAGCTTTCCTGTTTCTGATGAGCTTCTCAGCTGTTTGTATCTCAAGCCTGAGTTCAGCATTGGCATTACCAAATTGTTCGATCCATGTGTTCACGAGTCCCGTACGATGCTGCGCTGAATGAATGAACTCTTCGAATACCGCTGATGTGGTTGGATTTTCTGGAAGCAGGATCGTCTTTGCATCAAAGGTGACACCTTCAGCTCCGCGCAATTTCAAAAACGCCTGGGCCTCAGCACTTTGATCAACAATGCCCCCATGACGGACAAACGCTTCCTTCATTTTTTGAAAACGAACGGGCTCAATGGAAATTCCTTTGTCTCCTTTGCTGGGATGACAACCCACATCCGCAATGGGTATGAGGCAGCAGTACCAAGACCGATTGTAGTGCAGCTCAGTCTTGGCGTCAAAGGATGAATCAGGGCTTTGACGGCGGATGAAGCAATAGCGTACCATTGCAATTGGCGTTGGTGATGGCCGAGAATTGTACGTCGTCTACACCATGTGAGAAGAACAATGCCGGATGATCTCGGCACGGAGAGTGACCCGCTATGAATGAGAAGCCCACGATCAAACGCTCGGCAGCTGACCGCCGGAAAGGCAAGACGGACTGGCAGCAGGTTGATGCACGTAGCGAAAAAGAGATTGAAGAAGCTGCCCGCTCCGACCCGGATGCTCAGCTCACTGAGGCCGGGTTTTGGAAAAACGCAACGCTTCGTATGCCCGAGCCCTAGCAACTGAATTACACTGCCGTCGTGCGCAACCTACGGCTTCAAGCAAAGCGTACAAAACAGGCAGCTGACAATGAACGGTGAAGAACAATTGCAAAATCCCTTTGTTGGATTACGTCCATTCGAGAGTCAAGACAACTTGTACTACTTTGGCCGCAATGAGCAGGTCAAAGCGCTGCTACGGAAACTGTATACTACCCGTTTTCTCGCCTTGGTCGGTAGTTCTGGCTGCGGCAAATCTTCCCTCATCCGTGCCGGTCTGATCCCTAGCCTGGAAGCCGGCTTTTTGGTGCAGGATCGCGATCTTTGGTAAATTGCGGTCATGAAGCCAGGTGACAAGGTGTTGCCCAACCTTGCCAGGGCGATACTCGAGGCGCTAGGTGAATCTCCATCAGAGAAAGAGATTGAATCGTTTGCTGCAATGATTCCTAGACAAGGAGCGCAGGCGGTACTTGTCAAAGTGCAGCCAGCTCTTGACGCGCTGGATGCCAACCTGCTCCTACTCGTCGATCAGTTTGAAGAACTGTTCCGTTTTGGCGACCTGAGAGAGCCTGCCAACCGCGACGAAGCGGCCGACTTTGTCAGCATTATGTTAGGCCTGTCCGAACAGACTGAAACGCCACTTTATGTATGTATGACCATGCGCTCGGATTATATCGGCGATTGCGATACCTTCGAGGAGTTGCCAGAGGCGATGAACCATAGCCAGTATCTGGTGCCACGCCTGACGCGTCAGCAACGTCGGGAAGCTATTGTTGGCCCTATTCGTCTTTCTGGCTCTAGTATCACCCCCCGACTACTGGACCGTTTACTCAATGAGAGCGTGGACACGCGCGACGACCTGCCGATACTCCAGCATGTCCTGATGCGCACCTGGACCGCGTGGGCAAAAAACGGTAACGGCCCAATCGATACAGTACATTATGAAAATATATGCACCGTCAAGCAGGCGCTCAGCCGCCATGCCGATGAGGCCATGAAAGAGTTGAGCGAACAGGAGAAGCGCATTGCTCAACGTCTGTTTCAAACCCTGACGGAAACCGACGCGGGTGGCCGCCGCATCCGCCGGCCAGCACCTCTCAACGAGATTGTTGCTGTCAGCGGCGCTACGCCCGAACAAGTCGTGAGGGTGATACAAAAATTCCGCGAGGATAACCGCAATTTTCTTATCCTGTCCTCGGAGAACCTGTCGGACGACCCTCTCGTGGATATCTCGCACGAGAGCTTGATCCGGCAGTGGCAGACGCTGTCTAAGTGGGTGGATCAAGAAGTCGAATCCGCCAAGATGTACCGGCGGCTGGCAGAGACAGCAGAGCTGTATGCACAAGGCCGGGCTAGCCTCTACCGCGAAACGGACTTACAGGTGGTCCTCGGCTGGTATGAGCAAAGACAACCGACAAAAATTTGGGCTAAGCGCTACCATGAGGGATTTGACCAGGCCATAGACTTTTTAGCCAAGAGCCGACGACGCTACGGCTGGATAAAGGGATCAAAACGATTTGGATTGGTGTTTGCTGGGGTTTGTTTCGTCCCGGCGTCCGTGGTCTTATGGATATTCCTTATGAAACTTCTCTTCTTTCCTTTCTGGTCTCTCTCTTCCGATTCCAGAATGCTAATATACACAAAAGACCCATCTATTGAGATCACATTTGAGACGCCCAATGTACGTCGTGCTTTTCTGGATTCGCAGGAGGTTCTGGTGCCGCAAGATAACGTAATCCGGGAAACGCTTTCTAGCCTTCCGTTAAAAAAGAGTATACATGAGCTGCAACTCATCGGTGGTTTATTCAAGCAGCAATACGCGATTCCTATCGAAGTCTACTACTATCCGAACTGGGAAATTCGTCAATTTCCAAAGGCACGGAGCAGTTCCGCCGACAACCATGAAGGGGTCTATTTTGTCGCCTTTGCTCCCGATGGCCGGACCGTGATCTCGGGGAATAGAGATACCACGCTCAAGCTCTGGGACGTTGCCACTGGCCAGAAATTGCGCACCTTCGAGGGCCATACCAAGCCAGTTATTGGCGTCGCCTTTGACCCGAATGGCCACACCGTGATCTCCGGAAGTCTAGACAAAACCTTGAAGCTTTGGGAGGTCGAGACGGGAAAAGAAATGCGTTCTTTCCATGGTCACACCGGCGGCGTTTTTAGCGTCGCTTTTGCCCCGGATGGGAAAACTGTGCTCTCGGGAAGTAAAGATACCACATTAAAGCTCTGGAACGTTGCGACAGGCGAGGAATTACAAACCTTCCGAGGCCACACGAAAGGCGTTAATGGTGTCGCTTTTGCCCCGGATGGGAAAACCGTGCTCTCGGGAAGTGAAGATACCACATTAAAGCTCTGGAACGTTACAACAGGAGAGACAACACGCACTTTCCAAGGCCACACGGAGGTAGTCGTTGGCGTCGCTTTTGCCCCGGATGGTCAGACGGTGCTCTCGGGAAGTGGTGATACCACATTAAAGCTCTGGGACGTTGAAACAGGAGAGGAGGCACGTACCTTCCAAGGCCATACGAAGGGCGTTAATGGTGTCGCTTATAATCCAGCTGACCAAATAGTGATCTCAGGTAGTCAAGATACCACTCTTAAGCTCTAGTTGACTTCTGGGGCTGAAGTAAATCAATAAATGGACTATATGGCTTCAGTAGGTTGACCGCGCTTTCGACAATTTCGCTACATATCGATATCTTGAAATTCAGAGCTTATAGTGAAGCTTCGTTGCGCGACTGTGCCGAGCGTAGTGCTCGCAGGCTACTTCAATCGTTGATATGTGTGTCGCTGTAGCGATTGAGTCTAGTGTACGTAGCGATCAAGCCGAGGTGAAGGAGGGAGCATTCGGTGATTCTTACGCCTCTGATTTCTGGCGTTGATGCCCTGCAAACACCTGATGGAAGGTGCCGTTAT